>NZ_JBHVVM010000009.1:0-235471 GCF_042883525.1 Streptomyces sp. NPDC058195 | reverse complement strand
GACATCTGCTGCCGCGCGTTGTCACCCTGCTCCTGGTCACCCGAACCGAACGCCTGCTCCATCCCGGACTGACCACCCAGAAGAGCCGAGAGCGAACCGTTCAACGCCGCCGTGATCTCGTCCGAACGGCTCTTGAACGAGTCGAACGCCACCCGCCCCGCACCGTGGAACTTCCCCTCCAACGGCGCCGCCGCCTGCACCAGCTGACGGATCAGCGTCCCCAGATCATCACTCGACCCACGCGACTTCGACGACAGCGTCGTCAGAACCTGCGACCCCATATCGAACTTCATCCAGACCCCCTACCGGCCTCGACCGAGAACAAGAGTGCCGTCCATGCCTATCAACCCGGCCCAAGCAGAGGCAATCAAGATCTGAGCGCTGTGGACAGGCTGTGACATGGTGACCATCCCCGGATGGGCTGAAGATCCTCACCATGTGGCCGGGCGCCAGACATGATGACGGTATGAGCAACCAGCTGAGCCCCCAGATATCCGCCGCATCTCCCGTGCACGCGCTGATCGTTGTGGACGTCCAGGCGGACGCGGTCGAAGGAGCGCGGGCGGTGCCCGACGCGGCCCGGCTGCTCGACCGGACGGCGGACCTGATCGCACGGGCCCGCGAGGGCGGCGCGCTCGTCGTCCACGTACAGAACGACGGGCGGCCCGGTGCCGGGGACGAGCCCGGCACTCCCGGGTGGGCGCTCCACCACGCCGTCGAGGAGTCGGCCACGGAGACCGTGATCCGCAAGACCAGGGACGACAGCTTCCACCGGACGCCCCTGCGGGGGCTGCTGACGGACGCGGGGGTGTCCGCGCTCGCCGTGTGCGGGGTGATGTCCGAGATGTGTGTGCAGGCCACGGCCCGTACGGCGCTGGAGCTCGGGTACCGGGTCGTCATGCCGCACGACGCCCACGCCACGCATGACATCCCGGCCGCACCGGGGATCAGCGACGTGATCGTGGCCGCCGCGGTCTCGCGGGTCGCGGAATGGGCCCTCGGCAGCGATCTGGAGGTCGTACCGGGCGCCGCGGACGTCTCGTTCACCGCTCCGGCCTCCCCGGTCGACTGATTCGGCCGTCCCGGGAACCGCGCCGCCCGCTCCTGTCGTCCTCACGCCCGCGCCACGATGCGCGGGCCCGCACGGCAGCGCCGTACCCCACGGCCGTACCCAGTGCCGCGCGGGCCGCGTCACACCCGAGACCTGAGGAGCAGTATGAGAGTGACCGGCAGCACGCGTCCCCACGGCGGAGGCCTGACCGGTACCGGTTCCGCACCGCGCCGCCGCTCCCGCACGGCTCTGCTGAACGGCTCGAAGGCGGTGCTGGCCGTCGCGCTCGTCCTGGGTGCGGCCAGCGCCTGTCAGAAGGAGTCCAGCAACGGGACGCATGAGGCCAAGGACTGGAAGGTCGGCGACTGCGCCGGTCCGGACAGCAGCGCGAAGGACGCCTACCAGCCCCTGGACTGCGGCGACTCCAAGGCGACCATCAAGGCCCTGGAGGTCAAGAACGGGGCCATCTTCTCCGACTCCATCCAGTGCCCGGCCGGTACGGACGAGATCATCTCGGTGAAGGTCTCCTTCGGCTCCGGCGACGCCAAGGGCGGCATCCCCAGCAAGACCATCTGCGGCCGCAACCTGTCCGGCGAGCACCCCGGTGACGCCGGTGCGGGCGGTGGCCAGCTGGTGAAGGGCGACTGCGTGACCGACCAGGCGAAGGAGGTGCCCTGCGCCGGGGGCGGCGGGAGGAAGGTCCTCGACCTGACGAAGAAGGCCGAGGAGTGCCCGTCCGGCAGCACGCCGCTGGAGCTTTTCCCGAGCCCGGGACGTCCGTACGACGCGATCTGCACCGGCAAGGCCTGACCGGAACGCCTGCCCCCGTGTCCGGCGGAACCCGGGGTCAGGCCACGGCCGGTGGGGCATCCGCCCCACCGGCTGAACGCTCCGCTTCCCGCTCCGGTTCCGGGAGCGTGAACCGTACGCCGGTCAGCCGTTCCGACAGCTCCCAGAGCCGTCGGCCCGTGCCGGGGTCGGCCGCCGCCGGGGCCAGCCGGACCCGGGTCGGCCGCCCGCGCAGTTCCGCCGGGCCGTCCGGTCCGATGAACTCGCCGCCCCGCGCGTCCGGATGGGTCGCCGCGTAGAGCTGCGGCAGCGCGCCGCGCTCCGGGGTCTGGGCCAGCGGGCGGAGCAGCCGCCCGTAGAGCAGCCGGACCGCGGCGACCGGGGCGCCCGTCTGGAGCCCGGTGGAGGTGTAGCCGGGGTGGGCGAGCAGGCTGAGCACCGGGCTTTTGGCCGCGGTCAGCCGCAGATGAAGCTCCCGGCCGAAGACGGCGTTGGCGAACTTCGACTGGTTGTAGAACTTCATCGGCGCGTACGAGCGTTCCCCCGAGAGGTCGTCGAGGAAGAGCCGCCCCCGCCGGTGGTTGGGCGAACTCACCGTCACCACCCGCGGATCGCGCCCCGCTGCCAGCGCGCGCAGCAGCAGCCCGGTGAGCGCGAAGTGGCCCAGGTGGTTGCAGGCGAACTGGAGCTCGTGGCCCTGGGCGCTCAGCGACCGGGGCGGTGCCATCACCCCGGCGTTGTTGACGAGCAGGTCCAGCCGTGGATGCTCGGTGTCCAGCCGGTCGGCGAAGGCCCGTACGGAATCGAGGTCCGCCAGGTCGAGGCGGCGTACCTCCAGTGCGGCGCCCGGCTGTTCGGCGGTGATCCGCGCGGCGGCCCGGCGGCCCTTCTCCTGGTCGCGTACGGCGAGGATCACCCGCCCGCCCCGGTGGGCGAGAGTCCGGGCGGTCGCCAGGCCCAGGCCGCTGCTGGCCCCGGTGACGACGCACACCCGTCCGGTCAGGTCCGGGATCTGTTCGGTGGTCCAGTGCTGTTGGCGTGTCATGCGGCACACGCTGCCTGTGATGTCACTCGGTGTCAAGGAGTTCAGTGCGTGCCATGAAAGGCATTGAGTTACCATGAGCGGGTGAGCTCACGCCCGGAAGTGCCAGAAGAGTCCCAGGGGTCCGATGCGTCCCAGGTCCCCGGGCTGACCATGGCCCAGCGCAAACGCCGTCTCGTCTCGGGCGAGCTGACCGAGGCGGCCCTGCAACTGCTGGCCTCGAAGGGCTTCGACGCGGTCACCATCGACGAGATCGCGACGGCCGCCGGAGTGTCCAAGCGGACGTTCTTCCGCTACTTCGCCTCCAAGGAGGACGTGGTCGTCCAGTTCCTGGGCGACCTGGGCGCCGGCATGCGCGAGGAGCTGGCCGCCCGCCCGGCCGGCGAGCGCCCCTCGGCGGCCCTGCTGCACGCCGTCTCGGTCTCCCTCACCGCCTGCACCCCTCCCGATCACGCCGAACGGGCGCTGTGCGTGGTCCGGCTGATCCTGCGTACGCCCGCCCTGCGCGCGCGCTTCATGGAGCGCCAGGCGCGGTGGCGCGAGGATCTGACGGCGGAGCTGGCGCGGAGGCAGGGGACCGGCGCGGACGCCGGGCTGTATCCGAGGCTGGCCGCGGGGATGGCGTTGACGGCCTTCGACGCGGTGCTGGAGCGGTGGAGCGACGGGGACGGTGCGGAGGATCCGCTCGCCCTGCTGGAACGGGCCTTCGCCCTGATGGCTCCGGCGCTGGACGGCGCGGCGCTCTGAGCCCGGCGCCTTCCTGTCGCGCGGGCGGTCCTCCGGGCGCTGGGCACGGGTGCAGGGGCGTGAAAGGGCAGGTCGCGCGCCCCCCTGGCGGGTGTTTCTTCGTGCGTCCGGGAGGCATGGAGGCCCCGGAAGTGATGGAGTGCCAGAGCGCCGCGTAGAACCTCACACCGACAACGGTTCGATGGGTAATCGGACTTGGCCCAAGGGTCACCCCGCGCGCACCGGAACGTACGCGTGGCGGACCCACCACCGGCCGGGCGGAGCGGGGAGAGTGGGGGCAGCGGTACGGACGACGAAGGAGGACCGATGACGGGTGTCGTGGCGAGCCGGCGGAATGGGGCGGTCGGACAGTCCATGGAGCTCCTGGGCGCCAGGGACCGACTGCTCCGCGCGGGACGGGAGTTGTTCGGCGCGTACGGGTACGCGCATACGAGTGTCGAGGACCTGTGCGCCCGCGCGAAGGTGCCCGTCCACGTCTTCCAGCAGGAGTTCCTCTCCCGGGAGGTCCTGCTGATGGCGCTGTACGACGAGGTGGCGACCCTCGGGCTGCGCGCGGCCGAGAACGCCCTGATGGCGGAGGGCATGGAGGACTGTTCGACAGCGGTGCGCTGCCGGCTGCTCTTCGAGGCGTACGTGAAGGCGGTGACCGAGGACCCGTGCGCGGCCCGGGTGGCCTTCGTCGAGGTGCTCGGAGTGAGTTACGAGGTGGACAACCACCTGACGACCTGGCGGACGATGTGGCTGGAGTTCCTCACCTCGGAGGCCGAGCGCGCGGTGCGCCGGGGCGAGGCGGTGGAGAGCGACCACCAGGTGACCGTCACGGTGCTGACCCACGCGGTGGACGAGCTGATGGCCCACCACGGCCGCCGCCCCCGCCAGGTCGACGCCGAGTGGCTGACCGACGAGCTGACCCGGCTCTCGCTCTCCATGATCCTGTCGTCCTGACGTGTGCGCGGCCGGGGGCCCGGACCGCGCCGGTGCACCGTGCGAGCCGCCGGTTCGTCGGACGAACCGAATAATGGACGCATGGCAGACGGCGCGGAGCACCCGGACCACCTGGACCACCTGGAACGACCGGGTGAGCCGGAACAACCGGAACGAGCGGAACACGCGGAACGACCGGAGCGGGCGCAGCGGCCGGAACGGGCGGACGACGACGAGATCACCTCGGTCCTGACCGGCGTCGGCCCGCGCCTGCGGGCCCTGCGCCAACAGCGCGGCACGACCCTCGCACAGCTTGGCGAGATCACCGGGATCTCCCTCAGCACCCTCTCGCGCCTGGAGTCGGGCGGCCGTAAACCCACCCTCGAACTGCTGCTGCCGCTGGCCAAGGCGTACGGGGTGCAGCTCGACGAGCTGGTCGGCGCCCCCGCCACCGGCGATCCGCGCATCCACTTCCGCCCCTTCACCCGCGACGGCATGACCTTCGTCCCGCTCACCCGGCACCTCGGCGGGCTCCACGCGTACAAGCAGATCCTGCCCGGTGGCCGGGGCTCCACCGGGCCGCTGGAACAGCGGGTGCACGAGGGGTACGAGTGGCTGTACGTGCTGGCGGGGCGGCTGCGGCTGCTGCTGGGGGAGCACGATCTGGTGCTCACGGCGGGCGAGGTCGCCGAGTTCGACACGCGGACGCCGCACGCCTGGGCCAGCGCCGGGCCGGAACCGGTCGAGTTCCTCAGCCTGTTCGGGCAGCAGGGTGAGCGGATGCACGTACGGGCCCGGCCCGCCACGGAGCGATGAGCCGGTCCTTTCGCCGTGCTCCCCGCCCGGTCAGGGACGCCGGACGTACGGGCCGCCCAGCCCCCACGCCTGGTGCATCGCGTCGGCGAAGGCGCCCGCCAGCGCGTGCTCCCCGCTGGGACCGGGGTGCGTACCGTCGTACGTGTCCTCATGGATGTCGTAGCCCGCGGGGCGGGAGGCCAGCAGGACCGGGGACGCGGGTGCGTCGAGATCGGCGACGGCCTTCGCCAGCAGCTCGTTGAACCGCTCGCACTCGGCGGCGAACGGGGCGTCCGACTCGGCCCGGATGTTGGGGATCACCGGCAGCAGAACCATCCTGAGCCGCGGGTTCGCGGTGCGTGCCGCCGAGATGAACGCCCGCACGTTGTCAGCGGTCTGCCCGCTGTCCGTGTAGAACCCGAGGTCTATCAGGCCGAGCGAGACGAGCAGCACATCGGTGCGGTACGCGGTCACCACGTCGGCGATCACCGGGGCCATGTGCAGCCAGCCCTCGCCCCAGCCGGCCAGGTGGGCGCGGGCCCCGGCCGGGAAGTCCGGAGCGCCGTACGCGTCCGAGACGGGGGCACCCGCCTCGGTGTCGTACAGCTCGGTGCGCGGGCCGACGATCGAGAACGGGGCGCCGGACGTGGCGTCGAGGTGCTGCCACATCCGGTAGCGCCAGGTGAAGTCGCCCGCGCGGCCTATGGTCATCGAATCGCCGACAAGCGTGAACCTCATGGCGTCATCATCGCGGATCAGTCCCACCGGCTGCGACGTGACGATGGACACTTGTGCCATGCCTTCGTACCTGACTGTGCTGCCGGCCGCCGCGCTGCTCCTCCTCGCCGGGACCGCCCCCGCCGCGGCGGAGGACGGGGCCGACCGGACCTTCACCCTCAAGGACCCCCGGATCACCGAGTCCAGCGGCCTCGCCGCCAGCCGCGCCCACCCGGGCATCTACTGGACGCACAACGACAGCGACGACGGGCCGTACGTCTACGCCGTCGACTCGCGGACCGGCCGGACGGTGGCGACGATCACCATGAAGGGCGTGGGCAGCCCCCGCGACGTGGAGGCCATCTCGCTCGGCCCGGACGGCGACCTGTACGTCGGTGACATCGGCGACAACCTGAACGGCAGCTGGGACCACGTCTGGATCTACCGCTTCCCGGAGCCGAAGCAGCTGAAGGACGCGACGGTCACCGCCACCCAGTTCGACGTGAAGTACGCCGACGGCCCGCGCAACGCCGAGGCGCTGATGGTCCACCCGAAGACCGGGCGGGTCTACATCGCGTCGAAGAACGAGGACGGCGGCGGGCTGTACGAAGGACCGGCGAAGCTGGCCACCGGGAGCGCCAACGTCTTCCGGAAGGTGGGCGAGGTGCCGTGGGTGACGGACGGGGCGTTCTCCCCGGACGGCCGGGAACTGGTGCTGCGCTCCTACTTCAGCACCCGCGCCTACGTCTTCCGCGACGGCAGGCTCGGTGCCGACCACGCGGTCTCGGGCCCGCTCCAGCCGCAGGCCGAGTCCGTGACGTTCACGAAGGACGGCTCGGCGCTGATGTTCGGCTCGGAGGGGGAACGCAGCGAGGTGGTGCGGGTGGACGTGGACCGGGGCAGCGGCGACGGGAAGTCCCCGGCCGGGAGCGGCGAGTCCCCGGCCTCGTCCGCCGGGACGTCCGGCGACGGCAAGGGGCTCGGCCTGAGCGGCACGCTGGTGCTCGCGGGGGTGGCCGCCCTGGTGTTCCTGGGGGTGCGGCGGAAACGGGGCTGAGCCGCCCGGAGCGGCGTTGTCAGTGGCGGCTGCCAGAGTGAGGGACGTGTACGCACAACAGGGGCGTACGCACCGCACACACGTGCCTGAAGCGCACGTGTACGTAGGGCATTCGCGTGGAGGCACCTCAAATGGGTACGTGGGACACCGGCCATTTCGACAATGACAGCGCGGCCGACTTCTCCTGGAAAGTGGACGAAGCGCCGGAGGCCGAACGGGAAGCCGTCCTCCGTGAGGTGCTGACCTTCGCGGCGGAGACGTCGGACTATCTGGACAGCGACGACGGGGCGTTCGCGGTCGCGGCGGCCGCGCTGGTCGCCTCCCAGTGCCCGGGGGGCGAGGCGGTGACCACCGCGTACGGCCCCAAGAAGCCGCTGCCCGTCCTCACGCCGGAGCTGCGCCCCCTCGCGGTGCGGGCGCTCGACGGGGTGCTGGGGGAGAACTCGGAGCTGCACGAGCTGTGGGACGAGTCGGGGGACAAGGCCTGGGCCGCGGGCATAGCCCGGCTGAAGGAGGTCCTGTCGGCGGCGACCGGGTGAGCGCCGCCGCTCCCGCCGGGTGACCGGGCGCGGACCGGCGGGGAACCCGGGGGCGCGGACGGGGGGCCGGGCGCGGGGCGCCGACGGGGGCACGGGCACGGGTGTACGGGGCGCGGACGGGGGCCGGGCTCGGGGGGTGGCCGGCCTTGACGGGGCGTGTCGACGGGGGAGTCGGGGAGGCGGGGCGGGGGGCGGCACCCGGGGCGCGGGGGAGCCGCGGGGGCGATGCCCCGGCGGGGGCCGCTCGCGCCGCGGAGCCCGGTCGGCCATCGGCGCGTGCGCCACTGGACCGGGTGAACGACGGAGGGCCCCGCGCTGGCGCGGGGCCCTCCACCCGGTGCAGGGAGCGGTTACAGCTTCTCGATCACGTAGTCGATGCAGGCGGTCAGGGCCTCGACGTCCGCCGGGTCGATCGCCGGGAACATCGCCACCCGCAGCTGGTTGCGGCCCAGCTTGCGGTACGGCTCGGTGTCGACGATGCCATTGGCGCGCAGCGCCTTGGCGACGGCGGCGGCGTCGATCTCGTCCGCGAAGTCGATCGTGCCGATGACCAGCGAGCGCTTCGCCGGGTCGGTGACGAACGGGGTCGCGTACGTGGACGCCTCCGCCCAGCCGTACAGGCCCCGCGCCGAGGTGGCGGTGCGGCGGACCGCGAAGTCCAGGCCGCCCTGGCCGTTCAGCCAGTTCAACTGCTCGTTGAGCAGGAAGAGCGTGGACAGGGACGGGGTGTTGTACGTCTGGTTCTTGAGGGAGTTGTCGATCGCGGTGGGCAGCGAGAAGAACTCCGGGATGTGCCGTCCCGAGGCGTGGACGCGCGCGGCGCGCTCCAGGGCGGCCGGGGAGAAGACGCCGATCCACAGGCCGCCGTCGGAGGCGAAGGACTTCTGCGGGGCGAAGTAGTAGACGTCCGTCTCGGTGATGTCGACGGGGATGCCGCCCGCGCCGGAGGTGGCGTCCACCACGACCAGGGCGCCCTCGTCGGCGCCCTCGACGCGCTGGATGGGGGCGGCGACACCGGTCGAGGTCTCGTTGTGCGTGAAGGCGTAGACATCGACGCCCGCCTCGGCCCGCGGGTCCGGGTGGGTGCCCGGCTCGGAGGCGATCACGGTCGGGTCGGCGAGCCACGGGGCGAGCTTGGCGGCCTTCGCGAACTTCGACGAGAACTCGCCGAAGGTGAGGTGCTGGGACTTCGTCTCGATGAGTCCGTGCGTCGCGACGTCCCAGAAGGCGGTGGAGCCGCCGTTGCCCAGGATCACCTCGTAGCCCTCGGGGAGGGAGAAGAGGTCGCGCACGCCCTGGCGGACCGAACCGACCAGGTTCTTCACCGGCGCCTGGCGGTGCGAGGTGCCGAGGAGGGACGTTCCGGTGGCGGCCAGCGCGTCGAGCGCCTCCGTCCGCACCTTGGAAGGCCCGGCGCCGAAGCGTCCGTCGGCGGGCTTGATGTCAGCGGGAATCTGGATATCGGCCACGAACCGGAGCGTAGTGCCTCACGGACACGGCCGAGCACCGTGTCCGTGAGATGAGATGTGCGCTCCGGCCCGTGGACGGCGGTCCGGCGGTCCGGATCAGCCCAGGGTGACCGGCAGGTCGTACAGGTCGTTCTGGGTGACGATCGGCTTGTTCCGCAGTTCGGAGGCGGGGACGGCGAGCTCCAGCTGGGGGAACCGCTCGTAGAGCGCGGGCAGCGCCACACCGGCCTCCAGGCGGGAGAGCGCCGCGCCCGGACAGACGTGCGGGCCGTGCCCGAACGCGATGTGGCGGTTGGGGGAGCGGGTGATGTCGAACTCGGCGGCGCTCGGGCCGTGCTGCGACTCGTCGCGGCCGAGCGCGCCGAAGGAGACGATCAGCGCCTCGCCCTTCGGCAGGACCTTCTCGCCGACCTGGACGTCCTCGGTGGCGAACCGGATCAGGACGTGCGAGGTGGGGGTGTTCCAGCGCAGTGTCTCCTCGATCACGTTCTCCCACGGGACCTCGCCGCTCAGCACCCGCTTGCGCTGCTCGGGATGGGTCTGGAGGGCGACGACCGCGTTCACGATCAGGCTGATCGTGGTCTCGTGACCGGCCGCGATGATCAGCTGGAGGGTGTTGACGATCTCCTCGTCGGTGAGCTGGTCGCCGTCCTCGGAGGCGGCGATCAGGGCGCTGGTGAGGTCGTCACCGGGGCTGGTCCGCTTGCCCTCGACGATCTTCGTGAAGTGCGCGCCGAGGTCCGCCATCATCTGCGGGACCTCCTCCGGCGGGGTCTGCGTCGAGAAGAACTTCTCGAACAGCTCCTTCAGCCGGGGGTGGTCGGCCTGGTCGACGCCCATCAGCTCGCTGATCACGTTCATCGGCAGCGGGTAGGCGAACTCGGCCTTCAGATCGACCGGCGCGTCCTTCGGGAGGGCGGCCAGCCGGTCCAGGCTCGCGGTGGTCAGGGCCTCGATGCCCTCCCGGAGCCGCTCCACCCGCTTCACCGTGAGCGCCTGCGCGACCAGGGTGCGCAGGCGGCGGTGGTCGTCGCCGTCGACGGTCAGCATGGAGCGGCCCGGGTTGGCGAGGCCGATCAGCGGCCAGTCCATCGGTATCTCGCCGCGCTGCCAGGCGTTCCAGACGTTGATGTCCTTCACGATCCGGCTGTCGGTGAGCAGCTGGCGGGCCTCGGCGTGATGGGTGACCGCGTAGCAGTTCACCCCGCCGGGCAGCTCCACCTCGGCGAGCGGACCGGCGGCCCTCAGCCGGGCGCTCTCGCCGTCGAGGTCGGTGACGAAGGGGTCGAGGGCGATCCGGGTCATCTCTGGCCTCCGGTGTCGGTTCCCGTGGTGTGTCCCAGGGCGAGGGTGGGTGTGAAGATCAACGGCAGGTCGGTCAGGCCCCGCAGCCACGGGGACGGACGCCGGGTGAGCTGGGCGGCGGGGACGGCGAGGTCGATGTCCGGGAGCCGGTCGAGCAGCACTTCGATGCCGGTACGGGCGATGACCTCGGCGGTCTCCTGGGCCGGGAACGGACAGCGGTGCTCGCCGTGGCCGAAGGAGAGGAAGGCGTTGTTGCCGCCGGTCATCGCGGAGCCGTCGGTGCGGATCTGCGGGTCGTAGTTGGCGGCGGCGATGCCCAGCAGCAGCATGTCGCCGGTCCGGATGTGGCGTCCCCCGAGGTGGGTGTCGCGCGAGGCCCAGCGGCCCGCGACGTTCTGGGTCGGGGTGTCCTCCCACAGCACCTCGTTCATGGCCTCGGCGACGCTGTGCCGGCCACCGGAGAGGGAGGCGGCGAAGCGGTCGTCGGTGAGCATCAGCCGCAGCGAGTTGCCGATCCAGTCGGCGGTCGGCTGGTGGCCCGCGGCCATCATGACCATCAGGTCCTGCGCGACCTCCTCGTCGGTGAAGCCGCCGCGGTCGGCGAGCATGCGGGAGGCCACGTCGTCGCCGGGCTCGGCGTGCTTGTCGGCGAGCAGCTGGAACATGGACGTGGCCAGGTGCTGCTGGCCCGCCAGGGCCCGCTCCCGTCCGTCGATCATGTCGTTGAGCGAGCCGACCAGGGCCGCGCCCACGGTGTCGCTGAAGCCGTAGATCCGGGCGAGGACGAGGGCGGGCAGCAGCATCGCGTAGTCGGCGATGATGTCGGTGCTGCCGGTGGTGCAGAACCGGTCGACGAGGCCGTCGGCGAAGCCCTCCGCGTACCGCTTCAGCGTGAACGGGTCGACGGCCTCCAGCGCGTTGCTGATCATCGCGGCGCGTTCGGTGTGCCGGGGGCCGACCGTGTACAGGATCGACGGCTGCTTGCGGCCGATCATCGGCAGCAGGGGCCAGTCGCCGGGTATGCGGTCCCACTGGTTCCACAGGTCGGAGTCGCGGCTGAAGAGCACCGGATCGCCGGTGACCTGGTGCAGCTCGCGGTAGCCGAGGACCAGCCAGGCGGGTACGTCGCCGTCGAGGACCACCGGCGCCACGGCGCCGTGGTCGCGGCGCATCTCGCGGTAGAGCCGGGTCGGCTCGGTCTGGAAGCGGGGGCCGGAGAGCGGAACGCGGCCCTGGGACGCGGGGCAGCCGACGGGGGGCGCCGGGGACTGGGTCACGGGGTGGGCTCCGGGGTCTTCTCCGGCGCGGTCGCCGGACGGACGGCGGACCGGGCCGAGGCCCCGCCCGTCGAGAGGGAGTGCAGGTACTCGACCAGGGTGATCAGTACGTACTTGCTGGACGAGCGGTCCCGGGCGTCGCACTCCACCAGCGGTACGTCGTCGGAGAGGGCGAGCGCCTCGCGTATCTGCTGTTCGGTGTGGAGCGGGCCGCCGAAGTCGTTGCAGGCCACGATGAACGGCGTGCCGTGGTGCTCCAGCCGGTCGATCGCGTACCAGGAGTCGGCGAGCCTGCGGGTGTCGACGAGGACGACGGCGCCGAGCGTGCCGGAGAACAGCCGGTCCCACAGGAACCAGAAGCGTTCCTGGCCGGGTGCGCCGAAGAGGTACAGCACGGAGCGCGCGTCGAGCGATATCCGGCCGAAGTCGAAGGCCACGGTCGTGGACGTCTTCGACTGCACCCCGTCGAGGTGGTCGACGGCCTCGCCCGCGCGGGTCATCGTCTCCTCCGTGTTCAGCGGACGGATCTCGCTGACGGAGCGGACCATGGTGGTCTTGCCGACCCCGAAGCCGCCGACGACGACGATCTTCAGTCCGTTGTCGGCGGTCGCCTGCAGGGCGGCACGGTCAGAGGTTGCGGAGTCCAACGAGCACCTGTTCCAGGATGTCGGGGTCGGGGAGCCGGTCCGCGACACGAGCAGTACGGGGGTGACGGGCGCTGATCCGTCCGGTGTCCAGCAGGTCGGACAGCATGATCCGGACGATGCTGACGGGCAGGCCGAGGGCCGCCGCGATCTCCACGACCGCGGTGGGGGACTGGCACATCCGCAGGATCGTCACGTGCTCCGACTGCATGCCGGGAGACGGCTCGCACTCGGAGACCACCAGGGTCACCAGATCGAACGCGTCCGAGTCGGACCGGCTGCGGCCACCGGTGAGGGTGTACAGCCGGTCCGGCGTGTCGTCCCGGCCGGGCCGGAGGGGGCGGGGCCGGTTCATACGGTCGCGTCGGCGTCGGCCGCGTCCGCGCGGGAGCGCGGCGGGGCGCTGAGGTGCTCGCCGAGCTGCTCGACGAGCTCGCTCATGTTGTGGCCGATGAGACCGACGTCGGAGTCCTCGGAGGCGACGACCGCGAGGTGGGCGCCGTCGCCCGCCTCGACGATGAACAGCACCCCGCCGTAGAACTCGGCCATCGCGGACCGTACGCCGCCGGTCCCGTCACCGAATTCGATGGACGCGCCGTGCGACAGGCTCTGGATACCGGCCGAGATCGCGGCCAGCTGGTCGGCCTGGTCGACGGAGAGCTCGGGGGTGCGGCACAGCTTGAGGCCGTCCCTGGACAGGACGAGGGCGTGGCGAGTGCCGGGGGTGCGCTCCAGGAGCCCCTCCAGCAGCCAGTTGAGCTTCTCGTCGGTGGTGGCGGTCATGGGGTGTTGCCTTCTTCCGGGTGCGGGGTGGTGGAGCGGACGGCCCGGCGGAAGCTGCTGAAGCGGGCTGCCTGTTCTTTGGGATCGGAGGTACGGGGCCGGGAGGCCGTGTCGCCTTCGGCGTGGGCCCGGTCGGCGCGGGCCTCGGCGGCGGCGAGCGTCCGGCCGCGGGAGCGCTTGGGCAGCCCGCTCTCGCCGAACCGGGGGAGGCTGCGGGTGGTCTCGGACGCGGGGTTTCCGGCGGTGTCGGCCGCGGGGCTGCCGGCGGTGCCGGACGCCTCCGCTCCGGTGCCCCTCGCGCGCTCGGCGCCGTCCGGGGCCACCGTGCCGGTCGGCGCGGGGTCGTGGGCGGGCTCCGGCTCGGGCACGGGCGCGGTCACCGGTCGCGGGGCCGGCGCGGGGGCGGGTACGGGGGTCGCGGCCCGTGCGAGGAGCTCCTGCGGGAGCATCATCAGGGCGCCGGTGCCGCCGCGCGCGGACGGCCGGAACGACACGGTCAGGCCGTGCTTGCGGGCCAGTCGGCCGACGACGGCGAGGCCGAGCCGGGTGCCGGACAGGCCGGTCAGGTCCTGGTCGACGGCCGAGACCGCGCGCTCGGCGCGGCGCAGCTGCACATCGCTCATGACCAGGCCGCTGTCCTCGACGGTCAGGACGATGCCCGCCGGGACCTCCTCGACGTACACGTGGACCTCCGCCGTGGGCGGCGAGAAGTTGGCGGCGTTGTCGAGGAGCTCGGCGAGCGCGTGCATGACGCCCTCGGCGGCGTGACCGGCGACCGCGACATCGCTGGTCGAGTGGAGCCGGACGCGCTGGTAGCCGCTGATCCGGCCCATCGCGCCGCGCAGGATCGACTCCATCACGATCGGCTTCGCCCAGCGTCGCCCGGAGCGGGCGCCGGTCAGTACGGCGATGGAGTCGGCGAGGCGGCCCGCCTGAGCGGTGCGGTGGTCGAGGTGGAGCAGGTCGCCGAGGACCTCCTCGGCGGAGTGCCGGTGCTCCATCTCGCGCAGGTCGGCGAGCATGCTGGTGGACAGGGCCTGCATCCGGCCCGCGGCGTTGGCGCAGGCGGCGACGGCGGCGGAGCGCTCGGTCTCGCTGCGGGTGGCGCGGGCGGTGAGGCGGGCGATGTCGGCGGTGAGCCGCTCGGACTCGGCGGCGGCCTGTGCGGTGAGCCGGGCGGTCTCGGCCTCGGCCGCGGACCTGACACGGGCGGTCTCGGCAGCCGCCGCGGCCTTGATCCGGGCGGTCTCGGCGGTGAACCGCTGGCCCTCCGCCGCGGAGGCGGACACCAGACGGCTGATCTCACCGGTGAACCGCTGGGTCTCCGAGGTGAGCCGGACACGCTGCCGCTTCACCTCGGCGCGGGCGCGGACGGCGGAGGCCACCGAGGCGGACAGCAGCACGGCGGCTCCGCCCAGACCCCAGGCGAGCTCGGTCCGCATCGAGTCGGGGGCGGCGAGGACCGCCCACAGGCACAGGGAGCCGGTGACGACCAGCGATATCAGCAGGGCCACTGCGGTCGGCCGGGATGAGGGGCTCAATGGGGGTCCTTGGGAGCGGACGGGGAGCGGACGGGGTGGACGGAACGGGCGGATCGGGCGCATCGGACGGGTCGAACGACTCACGAACGGTCAGTCCGGCATGTCAGGTGCAAAAGCGACAACTGGAGCTGACAATTCCAAGCTAAGTCCTGGTCACTATATGAGAATTGACGCTCCCTTTGGGAAGACCTTGTGGCGTTCTCTGTTGCGTATGTGACTAAGCGTCCGACCTATTCCGGCGTACTGGCGTATTTGAGGGAAACGGGCGGCGCCTGGGGGTCCAGTGACCCGATCAACGGCATCCTGGTCCCCATGGCCGCAGCGCAGAATCTGACGGAACCCGCCGAACTCGCACAGGCCCTGCGCGCAGCGATGCGCGGAGAGGTCCAATTCAGTTCCACCGCACGGGCGTTGACGACCATGGACGCATCCAACCACCGCCGCGTGCCGCTCGGCGTCATCAGCCCGCGCGACGCCGACGACGTGGCCGCCGCCCTCGCCGTCTGTCACGCGCACGGCGTACCGGTGGTGCCGCGCGGCGGTGGCACCTCCCTCGCGGGCCAGGCCACCGGAACCGGCGTCGTATTCGATCTCACCCGCCACCTGGACCGGCTGATCGACCTGGATCCCGCCGCCCGCACCGCCGTCGTCCAGCCCGGCCTGGTCCTCGACGAACTGCGCGCCGCCGCCGCCCCGCACGGCCTCACCTTCGGCCCCGATCCGTCCACCCACAGCCGCTGCACGCTGGGCGGCATGATCGGCAACAACTCCTGCGGCTCCCACTCCGTCGCCTGGGGCACCACCGCCGACCAGGTGCGCGAGCTGACGGTGGCCCGCTACGGCGGCGGCACCCTGCGCGTGGGCCGCGGCACCCTCCCCGCCCCCCTGGAAGCCCTCGCCCCCCTCGTCCGCGAGAACCTCGCCCTGCTGCGCACCGGCTACCCGGAACTCCCGCGCCGCATCTCCGGGTACGCCCTCGACGCCCTGCTGCCCGAACGCGGCACCGACCTCGCCCGCGCGTTCTGCGGCAGCGAGGGCACGCTCGGCGTGGTGACGGAGGCGACCGTACGGCTGGTCAGGGCCCCGGCCGCCCGCGCGCTGGCCGTGCTCGGCTACCCGGACGAGTCCGCCGCCGCCGAGGCCGCCCCCGGACTGCTGCCGTACCACCCGCTCACCGTCGAGGGCATGGCCGCCGACCTCGTACGGGAACCGGCCGGGCTGCCGCGCGGCGCGGCCTGGCTCTTCGTCGAGACCGGCGGCGCGACCCCCGCCGAGGCGCGGGCCCACGCCGGACGCGTCCTGCGCGCCGCCGACGCCCTGGACGCCGCCGTCCTCACCGACCCGGCCGGACAGCGGGCCCTGTGGCGCGTCCGGGAGAGCGCGGCGGGCACCGCGACCCGGCTGCCCGACGGCACCGAGGCCTGGCCCGGCTGGGAGGACTGCGCCGTGCCGCCCGCCCGCCTCGGCCCCTACCTCCGCGACTTCCGCGCCCTGCTCACCGACCACGGGCTGCGCGGCACGCCGTACGGGCACTTCGGCGAGGGCTGCGTCCACGTCCGGATCGACTTCGACCTGACGGACGGCGCGGGCGTCGCCCGCTTCCGCCGCTTCTCCGAGGAGCTCGCGGAACTGGTCGTCGCGCACGGCGGCTCGCTCAGCGGCGAGCACGGCGACGGCCTGGCCCGCGCCGAACTGCTGCCCCGCATGTACGGGGACGAGCTGGTCGCCCTCTTCACCCGCTTCAAGGACGCCTGGGATCCGGACGGCGGCATGAACCCCGGCGTCCTCGCCCGCCCCGCCCGGCTCGACGAGCACCTCCGCTTCGGCGTGCTGCCGAAACGCCCGGTGGACGTCGCGTTCGGCTACCCGCACGACGGCGGCGACTTCTCGGCCGCGGTACGCCGCTGCGTGGGCGTTGCCGCCTGCCGTACGGCGGCGGTGGCGCCGGGGCCGGACGTGATGTGCCCGTCGTTCCGGGTGACGGGTGAGGAGGCCCACTCCACCCGGGGCCGGGCCCGGCTGCTGCACGAGATGCTTGCCGGGGAGGTGATCACCGGCGGCTGGCGGTCCACGGAGGTGCGCGACGCGCTCGACCTCTGCCTCTCCTGCAAGGGGTGCCGCCACGACTGCCCGGTCGGCGTCGACATGGCCACGTACAAGGCGGAGTTCCTGCACCACCACTACCGGGGACGGCTCCGCCCCGCCGCGCACTACGCGATGGGCGGGCTGCCCCGGTGGCTGCGCCTGGCCGCCCCCCTCGCCCCGGTCCTCAACACCCTGGCCCGCCTCCGCCCCCTGGCGGCCCTGGCCAGGCGGCTGGCCGGGATCGCCGCCGAGCGCACCCTCCCCGTCCTCCCGCGCCGCCCCTTCACCCACTGGCTCGTACGGCGCCGGGGCCAGGGCGGGGTGACCGGCTCCGGCGGCCAGACGGTCACCCTCTGGCCCGACACCTTCACCAATCACCTCTCGCCCGAGGTCGGCCGGGCGGCGGTCCGGGTCCTGGAGGCGGCGGGCCGCACCCCGCTGCTTCCCGGCGGCCGGGGACTGTGCTGCGGCCTCACCTACGTGTCCACGGGGCGGCTCGACCGGGCCCGCGCGGTCATGCGCCGCACCCTGGACCGGATGGGCCCCGCCCTGGACGGCCCGCTCGTCGTCCTCGAACCGAGCTGCGCCGCCACCCTCCGCACCGACCTGCCCGAACTGCTCCCCGGCGACCCCCGCGCCGCCGAACTCGCCGCCTCCGTACGGACCCTGGCCCAGTACCTGGAGGAGTGCGCTCCCGGCTGGCAGCCGCCCCGCCTGGACCGCCCGGTCGCCGGACAGACCCACTGCCACCAGCACGCCGTCCTGGGCGACGCCGCCGAGCGCCGCCTGCGTGAACGGGCGGGACTGACCGGCGAACTGAGCGGCGGGTGCTGCGGTCTGGCCGGGAACTTCGGCTTCGAGCGCGGCCACTGGGACGTGTCGGTGGCCTGCGCGGAGGAGACCCTGCTCCCCTCGGTGCGAGCGGCGAAGCCGGGCACGGCCCTCCTGGCGGACGGCTTCTCCTGCCGCACCCAGCTCGCCCAGCTCGGCGGCGTACGCGCCCGCCACCTGGCCGAACTCCTCGCGGAGGGCCTGCCTCCGGACCGGCCCTGAGCTCCTGGGCCCTGGGCGCCGTCCGGCTCAGCCGCGTGCGGCGGGCGCACCGGGCAGGGACGCGGTGAGGTCGATCTCGACCAGCTGCCCGGTGAAGCCGAGTTGGGTGACCCCCAGGAGTGTGCTCGCGGTGCTGAACGCCGGTCCCAGGGGCGATCCGGCCAGACGCCGCCAGGCAGCTCCCAGGACCGCTTGATCGTCGCTGACCACATAGATCACCGAGCGGACGACATCGTCCGGACGGGCGTCCACCGCGCCCAGGGCGCCGACGGCATTGGCCACCACCTGATCGATCTGGGCGTCGAGATCGCCTGGGCCCACGAGTTCCCCCAGGGCGTCGAGCGGACACTGTCCCGCCAGGTACGCCGTCCGGCCCGACTCCACCACGGTGATGTGGTGGTACCCCGGAGTCGCATGGAGCTGGGCGGGGTTGATGCGCGTGATTCTGGATTCCATGCGCCGAGTCTGGTGACCCGGCCCGCTGGACGCACCGGGTTTTCGGCCGGCCCGGACCGCTCATCCCCGGACTGCTCATTCCGCGGACCGCTCATCTCCGGACCGTTCATCCCGCGGACCGCTCACCTCCGGACCGTTCATCCCGCGGACCGCTCACCTCCGGACCGCTCATCCCCCGGAGGCTCGACCGGCCTTGCGGCGGTGGCTTCGCGCCCCCGCGCCGGAACGGGGCGGACAACCGCCGGGCGTCCCGTCCGCCGTGCCGGCAGGAGTGCGCCGGGCCGGGCGCACCCGAGGGGTGAGACGTGTTCCTCAGCCGGTGGTGCGGTCGGCCACCACCTCGTGGGCCAGGGCGAGCAGGGCGGGCAGGGCCGGGTGGCCGGGGGTGTCGCGGTGGGCGAGGAGGACGGGGACGGGCGGGGCGTCGGTGAGGCGGCGGTAGGTGACGCCCGGGTGCGGGTGCATGGAGGCGGTGGAGGCGGCGGAGACACCGACCCCGCGCCCGGCCGCGATGGCGGTGAGCCAGTCGTCGGTGTTGGCGACCGTGAGCGTCGCGGCGGGCCGCCCGCCCGGGGGCCACAGTTCGACGGTGGTGGTGCCGGAGACGGTGTTGAGGACGACGGTCTCGCCCGCCAGATCGGCGAGCCGGAGCGTGGTGCGGGCGGCGAGCGGGCCGTCCGAGGCGACCGCGGCCACCCGGTTCTCCTCGAACAGCACCTCGGCCACGAGTCCGGGCGCCTCGACCGGCCCCCGCAGCAGCGCCGCGTCGACCTCGCCGCGGGTGAGCCCGGCGGTGCGGTCGTCGATCCGCAGCAGTTCCAGCGGGGTCCGCGGGTACCGCTCCTGCCAGCGGCGCAGCAGCGGTGTGGTGTACGGGCCGAACGCCGACCAGGCGTGCCCGAGCCGCAGCGGCCAGCGGCGCAGCCCGCCGGAGTCCAGCGCCTCGTCGAAGGCGGCGACCGCGGCGGCGGCCTTGTCCCGGAAGACGACGCCCTCGGGGGTGAGGGCGAGATGGTGGGTGGACCGGTCGACGAGCCGGGTGCCGAGATGCCGCTCCAGGGCGGCGAGGGTGCGCGAGACCGCGGGCTGGGTGAGGCGGAGGCGCGCGGCGGCGCGGGTGACGTTGCCCTCGTCCGCCACGGCGAGGAAGGCGCGCAGATGCCGTACCTCGATGCCGCGGCCGGTGCTTTCCCCGGAACGTCCGATGCTCATGCGCGCGGAGCATAACCGGCAGTCGGCTGACATTTCACGTGGCACGCGGAGGTACCTACCGTAAGAGGACGTACCGAAGGAACGGGGGCAGGGGCCGGGGTACGGAGAAGTGCAGTATCTTCGATTGACGAGTGCAGTGGAATGCACTCACGAGGCAGGAGGAACACCGCAGGTGAACGACCAGCGCAGTGCGGCGGGTGCCGCAGCCGTCGCCGTACCCGAGGCGGTCGCCGTCCCGGGCGGTGCCGCGGGCCCCAGGGGGCGGGGCGCGGCGCTCGCCCCCGTCGCGCTGGTGGTCGCGGGCGGGCTCTCCGTCCAGTTCGGCTCCGCCGTCGCGGTGCTGCTGATGCCGAGGGCCGGTGCGTTCGGTGTCGTCACCCTGCGCCTGGCCGTGGCCGCGCTGGTGATGCTGATCGTCTGCCGCCCGAACGTACGCGGTTACACGCGCGCCGACTGGGGCACGGTCCTGGCCTTCGGCCTGGCCATGGGCGGCATGAACACGCTCTTCTACCAGGCCGCTGACCGCATCCCGCTGGGCGCGGCGGTCACCCTGGAGGTGCTGGGGCCGCTCGCCCTCTCGGTGGTGGCCTCCCGCCGCCTGGCCAATCTGGTGTGGGCGGGCCTCGCGCTGGGCGGTGTCGTGCTGCTGAGCGGCGGCGGCTTCGACCGCCTCGATCCGGTCGGCGCCGCCTGCGCGCTCGGCGCGGGCGCCATGTGGGCGACGTACATCGTCTTCAGCGCCCGCACCGGGCGCCGCTTCCCCCAGGCGGACGGCCTGGCCCTGGCCCTCGTCGTCGCCGCGCTCCTCTCGCTGCCCCTGGGCCTCATGGAGTCCGGCTCGAAACTGCTGGTCCCGTCCACGCTGGGGCTGGGCGCGATGGTGGCGCTGCTGAGCTCCGTGCTTCCGTACACCCTCGAACTCATGGCGCTGCGCCGCCTGCCCGCCCCCACCTTCGCGATCCTGATGAGCCTGGAACCGGCGATCGCGGCCGCGGCCGGATTCCTTGTCCTCGACCAGGCCCTGTCGACCACCGACGCACTGGCGATCGCCCTGGTGATCGGGGCCAGCATGGGCGCGGTACGCAGCCAGACGCGGCGCGTGAGATCCCGCGAGCGCGCCTGACGGACGGGCCGGCGTCCGGGCGGGCCCGTCCGCTTCCCCGCGGGCCCGCTGACGGACGTGCGGCGGGCTCTTGTCGGGTCTGGTGCGCGCGCGGGACCATGGCGGACCGTCACACGTGATCACGCCCGGGGAGTGCCATGATCGCCATAGCCGTCGTCTATTTCGTCCTCTCCGTCGGCGCGTCCGTGATGTTCGCGAGGGGCATGGACCGCAGTCTCGACGGTCCCCGGCTCCGCGCGCTGTGGGCCGAGGGCCTCACCGCCCAGGCCCGCTGCGTCGTCGTTCGCCTTGAGGAGGCACAGGACGCCGAGGGCGGCTTCGTCACGCACCGCCACCCCACCCTGGAGTTCCGCGCCGAAGACGGCCGCACCGTCACCTTCGAGGCGCCCGCCCCGCGCGTCCCCCTGGCCGTGGGGGACACCGTGACCGTCCGCTACAGCGCGGCCGACCCGGAGAACGCGACCATCCGGGTCCAGTCCTTCTTCATCCGCCACGCCAAGGCCGTGGTCATCTGCGCGGGCAGCGTCTTTGCCCTGGCCACGGCGTCCGCCATCGCCTTCGTGCCCTGAGCCCGGGGCTCATCGCGTACGCACTGCGGCGCGAACCCGTGCGCGTAAATCATGCAAGCATGCTTGCTTGTTTATGGGTCCGCTGTCATGCTCCTGGGCACACCGCCACGCCCTGAGGGGAGCGCACCGTGTCCCAAGTCGCAGCCGTGATCGGCGATCTGCGCGACGAGAGCGAGCAACTCGACGAGCTGGTCGGCGGGCTGAGCCCCGGCCGCTGGTCCGCGCCGACCCCCGCCCCCGGCTGGGACATCGCCCGGCAGATCGCTCATCTCACCTGGACCGACGAGGTCGCGGTGCTGGCCGCCACCGATGCCGGTGCCTTCGCGGCGGAGGTGGACCGGGCCGCGGAGGCGCCCGGCGCCTTCGTCGACCGGGGCGCCGAGGAGATCGCCGCCGCCCACACCCCGCAGACCCTCCTCGCGCGCTGGCGCGAAGGACGGGAGCGGCTGGCGGCGGTGCTGCGGGACGCCCCGGCGGGCACCCGCATCCCCTGGTACGGGCCGCCGATGAGCGTCGCGTCCATGGCGACCGCCCGGCTCATGGAGACCTGGGCGCACGGCCAGGACATCGCCGACGCCCTCGGCGTCGTCCGGCCCCCCACCCCCCGGCTCCGCCACGTCGCCCGGATCGGGGTGCGGGCCCGCGACTACGCCTATCTCGTGCGGGGACTGGCGGCACCCGGTGAGGAGTTCCGGGTCGAGCTGGACGCGCCCGACGGCACCACCGTCGCCTTCGGCCCCGAGGACGCGGCGCAGCGCGTGACCGGGCCGCTCCTCGACTTCTGCCTGCTCGTCACGCAGCGCGCGCACCGCGACGACCTCGCCGTCCGGGCGGCCGGACCCGACGCCGACCGCTGGCTCGGCATCGCCCAGGCCTTCGCGGGACCGCCCGGCCAGGGCCGGGAGCGCCGGGTGCGCCAGGAGGACGGCGCATGACCGGCGCGCCGATACCGGCCGACGCGCCGCGCGCCCCCCGCGTCCTGCGCATCGGCAATGCCTCCGGCTTCTACGGGGACCGCTTCGACGCCCTGCGCGAGATGCTCACCGGCGGCCCGCTCGACGTCCTCACCGGGGACTACCTGGCCGAGCTGACCATGCTCATCCTCGGCCGGAGCAGGCTCAAGGACCCGGGCCGGGGCTACGCCACCACCTTCCTGCGCCAGCTGGAGGAGGGCCTCGGGCTCGCCCATGAGCGCGGTGTGAAGATCGTCGCCAACGCGGGCGGGCTCAACCCGGCCGGACTGGCCGACGCCGTGCGGGAACTGGCGGACAAGGCCGGCGTCCCGGTGCGCGTCGCCCACGTCGAGGGCGACAGCCTCCCCGTGCCGGAGGGCTTCCTCACCGCCAACGCCTACCTCGGCGGCGGCGGGATCGCCGCCTGCCTCACCGCGGGCGCCGACATCGTCGTCACCGGGCGGGTCACCGACGCGGCGCTCGTCACCGGGCCCGCCGCCGCCCGCTTCGGCTGGGGCCCCGACGACCTGGACGCCCTCGCCGGGGCCGTCGTCGCCGGACACGTACTGGAGTGCGGCACCCAGGCCACCGGCGGGAACTACTCCTTCTTCCGGGGCCACGACCTGCGCCGCCCCGGCTTCCCCGTCGCCGAGATCCACGCCGACGGCTCGTCCGTCATCACCAAGCACGACGGCACCGGCGGTGTCGTCGACCTCGGGACCGTCACCGCCCAGCTGCTGTACGAGACCTCCGGCGCCCGCTACGCCGGGCCGGACGTCACCGCCCGGCTCGACACCGTACGGCTCAGCCAGGACGGGCCCGACCGCGTCAGGATCTCCGGGGTGCGCGGCGAGGCCCCGCCGCCCACCCTCAAGGTCGGGCTGAACCGGCTCGGCGGCTGGCGCAACGAGGTCGTCTTCGTGCTCACCGGCCTCGATGTCGAGGACAAGGAACGGCTGGTACGGGAACAGTTCGCCGACGCCCTCGACCGCTCCGGCACCCGGCCCCAGGAGGTGCGCTGGGAGCTGGTCCGCTCCGACCGGGCCGACGCCGACACCGAGGAGACCGCCAGCGCCCTGCTCCGGCTCGTCGTCCGCGACCCCGACCCCGAGACCGTCGGCCGGGCCGTCTCCGGCGCCGCGATCGAGCTGGCCCTCGGCAGCTACCCCGGCTTCCACGTCACCGCCCCGCCCGGAAAGGGCACGCCGTACGGGGTGTTCGAGGCCCGGTACGTACCGGCGGGCGAGGTCCCCCACCTGGCCGTCCTGCCCGACGGGCGCCGCGTGACCGTGCCGCCCCCGGCGACGGCCCGGCCACTGCGGGACGCCGGTGAACCCGCGCTGCCCGCCCCCCTCGCCGACCCCGGCCCCACCCGCCCCGCCCCGCTCGGCCGGATCGCGGGGGCCCGCAGCGGCGACAAGGGCGGGGACGCCAACGTGGGGGTCTGGGCCGTCGACGAGGACGCCTGGCGGTGGCTGGCCCACGAACTGACCGTCGACCGCTTCCGGGAGCTGCTCCCGGAGACCGCACCGCTCACCGTCGTACGCCATGTCCTGCCGAACCTCCGCGCGCTGAACTTCACCGTGCACGGGCTGCTCGGCGAGGGCGTCGCCGCCCAGCACCGCTTCGACCCGCAGGCCAAGGCGGTGGGGGAGTGGCTGCGCTCCCGGCACCTGCTCATCCCCGTATCGCTGCTGGAGGCCGCCCAGGCGCGGGCGGCCTCCCCGGCTGGCGGGACCGCCCACATACCACCGGAGGCGCACGCATGACCGTCCTGCCCACCGCGCTCGACACCGCGAGCCCCGAGTACGCCGCCAACCGCGCGGCGATGCTCGCGAAACTCGACGAGCTGGCCGCCGAGCACACCAAGGCGCAGGCGGGCGGCGGCGAGAAGTACGTGGCCCGCCACCGCGCCCGCGGAAAACTCCTGGCCCGCGAACGCATCGAGCTGCTGATCGACGAGGACACCCCGTTCCTCGAACTGTCCCCGCTCGCCGCCTGGGGCAGCGACTACGCCGTCGGCGCCTCCCTCGTCACCGGGATCGGGGTGATCGAGGGCGTGGAGTGCCTGATCACCGCCAACGACCCGACCGTGCGCGGCGGCGCCTCGAACCCCTGGACCCTGAAGAAGGCCCTGCGCGCCAACGAGATCGCCTTCGCCAACCGGCTGCCCTGCGTCAGCCTGGTGGAGTCGGGAGGCGCCGATCTGCCGTCCCAGAAGGAGATCTTCATCCCCGGCGGGGCCCTCTTCCGCGACCTCACCCGGCTCTCCGCCGCCGGGATCCCCACCGTCGCCGTCGTCTTCGGCAACTCCACCGCGGGCGGCGCGTACGTCCCCGGCATGTCCGACCACACCGTCATGATCAAGGAGCGGTCCAAGGTCTTCCTCGGCGGACCGCCCCTGGTGAAGATGGCCACCGGTGAGGAGAGCGACGACGAATCGCTCGGCGGCGCCGAGATGCACGCCCGCACCTCCGGCCTCGCCGACCACTACGCCGTCGACGAGCAGGACGCGCTGCGCCAGGCCCGCCGCATCGTCGCCCGCCTCAACTGGCGCAAGGCGCACGCCGATCCCGGCCCCGCCGCACCGCCGAAGTACGACGAGGACGAGCTGACCGGCATCGTGCCCGGCGACCTCAAGGTGCCCTTCGACCCCCGCGAGGTCATCGCCCGGATCGTCGACGGCTCCGGCTTCGACGCGTTCAAACCGCTCTACGGGCCCAGCCTGGTCACCGGCTGGGCCACGCTGCACGGCTATCCGGTCGGCATCCTCGCCAACGCGCAGGGCGTGCTGTTCAGCGAGGAGTCGCAGAAGGCCGCCCAGTTCATCCAGCTCGCCAACCAGCGCGACATCCCGCTGCTCTTCCTGCACAACACCACCGGCTACATGGTCGGCAAGGAGTACGAACAGGGCGGCATCATCAAGCACGGCGCGATGATGATCAACGCGGTGTCCAACTCGAAGGTCCCCCACCTCTCCGTGCTGATGGGGGCCTCGTACGGCGCCGGGCACTACGGCATGTGCGGCCGGGCCTACGACCCGCGCTTCCTCTTCGCCTGGCCGAGCAGCAAGTCCGCCGTCATGGGGCCGCAGCAGCTCGCCGGGGTGCTCTCCCTCGTCGCCCGCGCCTCCGCCGCCGCCAAGGGACAGCCCTACGACGACGAGGCCGACGCGGCCCTGCGCGCCATGGTCGAGCAGCAGATCGAGTCCGAGTCCCTGCCGATGTTCCTCTCCGGGCGGCTGTACGACGACGGGGTCATCGACCCCCGCGACACCAGGACCGTCCTCGGGATGTGCCTGTCCGCGATCCACACCGCCCCGGTCGAAGGTGCCCGCGGCGGCTTCGGCATCTTCCGGATGTGAGGACGACCATGATCAGCACCCTGCTCGTCGCCAACCGGGGCGAGATCGCCTGCCGGATCTTCCGGACCTGCCGGGAGCTCGGCATCGCCACCGTCGCCGTGTACTCCGACGCGGACGCCGACGCCCTCCACGTACGGGAGGCCGACACCGCCGTACGGCTGCCCGGCACCGCCCCCGCCGACACCTACCTCCGCGGCGAGCTCGTCGTACGCGCCGCACTCGACGCGGGGGCCGACGCCGTCCACCCCGGCTACGGCTTCCTCTCCGAGAACGCCGGATTCGCCCGCGCCGTCCAGGACGCCGGGCTCCTCTGGGTGGGCCCTCCCCCCAAGGCCGTCGAGCTCATGGCCTCCAAGACCCGCGCCAAGGACCTCATGGCCGCCGCCGGGGTGCCACTGCTCGCCCCCGTCGACCCCGGCCGGGCCACCGCCGGGGATCTGCCGCTGCTCCTCAAGGCGGCGGCGGGCGGCGGCGGGCGCGGCATGCGCATCGTCCGCGAACTCGGCGCACTCCCCGGAGAGCTGACGGCGGCGCGGGCCGAGGCCGCCGCCGCGTTCGGGGACGGCGAGGTCTTCGCCGAGCCGTACGTGGAACGCGGGCGGCACGTCGAGGTCCAGATCATGGCCGACGCGCACGGCGGGGTCTGGGCGCTCGGCACCCGCGACTGCTCCCTCCAGCGCCGCCACCAGAAGGTCGTCGAGGAGGCCCCCGCGCCCGGCCTCGACGACGCCCTGCGCACCCGGCTGCACGACGCCGCCACGGCCGCCGCCCACGCGGTCGGCTACCGGGGTGCGGGCACCGTGGAATTCCTCCTCGCCGCCGACGGGCGCCCGTACTTCCTGGAGATGAACACCCGCCTCCAGGTCGAACACCCCGTCACCGAGGCCGTCTTCGGGATCGACCTCGTCGCCCTGCAACTCCGCGTCGCCGAGGGCGAACCCCTCCCCGCGGCCGGGCCCCCCAAGCCGCACGGCCACGCCGTGGAGGCCCGCCTCTACGCCGAGGACCCCGCCCGCGACTGGCAGCCCCAGACCGGCACCCTGCACACCCTTCGCGTGCCCGGCGGCCCCGGCGTCCGGCTCGACACCGGGTACGCGGACGGCGACACCATCGGCGTGCACTACGACCCGATGATCGCCAAGGTCGTCGCGCACGCCGCCACCCGCGCGGAAGCCGTGCGCCTGCTCGCCCGCACCCTGGAACGTGCCCGCGTCCACGGCCCCGTCACCAACCGGGAACTGCTCGTCCGCTCGCTGCGCCACCCCGACTTCCTCGCCGCCCGCATCGACACCGGCTTCTACGACCGCCACCTGACCGCCCTCACGACGGCCCCCGACGGCCCCGGACCCCGCCGCGCCGCCCTGGCCGTGGCCCTCGCCGACGCCGCCGCCCGCCGACGGGGGGCAGGGCCCGCTCCCGTACGCCTCGGCGCCTGGCGCAATCTCCCCGCGCCGCCGCGCACCAAGCGCTACCGCCTCGAACCCGGCGGTGCCGAACACGAGGCCGCCTACCGCACCACCCGCACCGGCCCCGTTCCCGAGAGCGGCGAACGCGTCCTCGCCGCCGCCCCGCAGCGCGTCAGCTTCGAAACCGACGGCCTCACGCACCATTTCGACATCGCCGTCCACCAGGGCACCGCGTACGTGGACACCGCCACCGGCTCGTACACCCTCACCCCCCTGCCCCGCTTCACCGACCCCACCGACCGCGCCGAACCCGGTTCCCTGCTCGCCCCCATGCCCGGCACCGTCGTCCGCCTCGCCGAGGGCCTCGCGCCCGGGGTCCGGGTCGAGGCCGGGCAGCCGCTGATCTGGCTGGAGGCGATGAAGATGGAACACCGCGTCCTCGCCCCCGCCTCCGGCACCCTCGCCGCACTCCACGCCGCCCCCGGTCTCCAGGTGGAGGTCGGCACCCTGCTCGCAGTCGTCACCGAACCCTCAGACGCCGATCCCTCGGACCCCGAACCCTCGGACCCCGAACCCTCGGACCCCGAATCCGCAGGCCACAGGCCCGCGGGCCACGGACCCGCACAGACGGAGGAGAACGCATGAGCACCGCCGCCAGCACGTCAAGCACCGTCCTCGAATCCGAGGAACAGCAGGCCCTGCGCACCGCCGTCGCCGCCCTCGGCAAGCGCTACGGCCGCGACTACATGACCTCCGTCGTCCGCGAAGGCGCCCACCCGAGCGCACTGTGGGCCGACGCCGCCAAGCTGGGCTACCTCGGGGTCAACCTGCCCGAGGAGTACGGCGGCGGAGGCGGCGGCATGGCCGAACTCTCCATCGTCCTGGAAGAGCTGGGGGCGGCGGGCAGCCCGCTCCTGATGATGGTGGTCTCCCCGGCGATCTGCGGCACCGTCATCGCCCGCTTCGGCACCGCGGCCCAGAAGCGGCAGTGGCTCCCCGGCCTCGCCGACGGCAGCCTCACCATGGCCTTCGGCATCACCGAACCCGACGCCGGGTCCAACTCCCACCGCATCACCACCACCGCCCGCAGGGACGGCGAGGACTGGCTGCTCACCGGCCGCAAGGTCTTCGTCTCCGGCGTCGACATCGCCGACGCCACCCTCATCGTCGGCCGCACCGAGGACGCCCGGACAGGCACCCTCAAGCCCTGCCTGTTCATCGTCCCGCGCGAGGCGCCCGGCTTCGGCCGGTCACCGATCGACATGGAACTCCAGGCCCCGGAGAAGCAGTTCGAACTCGTCCTGGACGACGTACGCCTGCCCGCCGACGCGCTCGTCGGCGACGAGGACGCCGGACTCCTCCAGCTCTTCGCCGGACTCAACCCCGAACGCATCATGACGGCCGCCTTCGGCATCGGCATGGGCCGCTACGCCCTCGACCGGGCCGTCGACTACGCGAGGACCCGCCAGGTCTGGAAGCAGCCCATCGGCTCCCACCAGGCCATCGCCCACCCCCTCGCCCAGGCCCACATCGAGCTGGAACTGGCCCGGCTGATGATGCAGAAGGCCGCCCGGCTCTACGACGACGGCGACGACATCGGCGCGGGCGAGTCCGCCAACATGGCGAAGTACGCGGCCGGGGAAGCCTGCGTCAAGGCCGTCGACCAGGCCGTCCACACCCTCGGAGGCAACGGCCTCACCCGCGAGTACGGCCTCGCCTCCCTGATCACCGCGGCCCGGGTCGCCCGCATCGCCCCGGTCAGCCGGGAAATGATCCTGAACTACGTCTCCCACCAGTCCCTGGGCCTCCCCAAGTCGTACTGACCCGCCCCGCCCCGCCGTCTCCCGGAAGGGACCGCCATGGTGCACGTGTTCCGCAGCGACTACCCCGACGTACCGCCGCTCGACCAGCCCCTGCACGACGCGGTCCTGGGCCGGGCCACCGCCGACTTCGGTGACACCGTGGCCCTGATCGACGGGACGGACGACACCTCCGCCCTCACCTACCGGCAACTCGACACCTACCACCGCCGCATCGCCGCCGGACTCGCCGAGGCCGGACTCCGCAAGGGCGACGTACTCGCCCTGCACAGCCCCAACACCATCGCCTACCCGGCGGTCTTCCTCGGCGCGAGCCGGGCCGGGGCCACCGTCACCACCGTCCACCCGCTCGCCACGGCGGCGGAGTTCGCCCAGCAGCTCCGCGACTCCGCCGCCCGCTGGATCGTCACCGTCTCCCCGCTCCTGCCCACCGCGCTGGACGCCGCCGCCCGCGCCGGAGGCATCGAGCGGATCTACGTCTGCGACCGGGCCGAAGGACACCCCTGCGTACTCGACCTGCTCACCACCACCGCGCCCGAACCGGCCCTCACCTTCGACCCCGCCGAAGACATCGCGGCCCTCCCGTACTCGTCCGGCACCACCGGCGCTCCCAAGGGCGTCATGCTCACCCACCGCTCCATCGCCACCAACCTGGAACAGCTGCGCCCCTTCATCCCCATGGGCCCCGGCGCCCGCATCCTCGCCGTCCTCCCCTTTTTCCACATCTACGGCCTCACCGCCCTGATGAACGCCCCGCTGAGGACGGGCGCCACCGTCGTCGTCCTGCCCCGCTTCGACCTCGACCAGTTCCTCGCCGCCGTCGAGAAGCACCGGATCACCGGCCTGTACGTGGCCCCGCCGATCGTTCTCGCCCTCGCCAAGCACCCCGCGGTCGACCGTTACGACCTCTCCTCGCTGGAGTACGTCGTCAGCGCCGCCGCCCCGCTGGACGCCGCCCTCGCCGCCGACTGCTCCGCGCGCCTCGGCCTGCCGCCGGTCCGCCAGGCGTACGGGATGACGGAGCTCTCGCCCGGCACCCACGTCGTCCCGCTCTCCGCCGAGAACCCGCCTCCCGGCGCGGTCGGCAAGCTGCTGCCCAGTACGGAGATGCGCATCGTCCCCCTCTCCTCCTCACCCTCCTCCCCGGCGGAGGGCGAGATCCTCATCCGGGGCCCGCAGGTGATGAAGGGCTACCTGGGCCGTCCCGAGGCCACCACCGCCATGATCGACGCCGACGGCTGGCTGCACACCGGGGACGTCGGGTACGCCGACGAGGACGGCTGGCTCTTCGTCGTCGACCGGGTGAAGGAACTGATCAAGTACAAGGGCTACCAGGTCGCCCCCGCCGAACTCGAAGCCCTTCTGCTCACCCACCCGTCCATCGCCGACGCCGCCGTCATCGGCGTACACGACGACGAGGGCAACGAGATCCCCACGGCGTACGTGGTCCGCCAGCCCACCGCCCCCGGTCTCACCGCCGAGGAGGTCATGGCGTACGTCGCCGGGCGCGTCGCCCCGTACAAGAAGATCCGCCGCACCGAGTTCATCGACGCCGTCCCCCGCGCCGCCTCCGGCAAGATCCTCCGCCGCGAACTCCGCGGTCCGCGGCCCCGGAGCGGCCCGGTCGGCGAGCACCCGGGGCCCTGAGCTCAGGGCCGTTCCGGCCTGCGGGCGAGGAAGGTGGCGAAGGTCCGCTCGGCCCCTTCGCGGGGCTCCTCCACCAGGCGCGCGGTGAGGACGAACCCGGCCCGCTTCAGGAGTCCGGCGAGCCGGTCGGGCGGCAGCAGGTAGGACGCGTAGGACACCGGATGACCGCCGTACGCCTGCGTGGGACGCAGATGCTGGCCGGTCCCCACGTGCCCGGCCAGCATCAGATGCCCGCCGGGCGCGAGCGTGCGGTGGAACTCGCCGAACACCACGGGCAGCAGCTCCGGTGGTGTGTGATGGGTGGAGTAGTACGCGAGGACGCCCCCGAGTACGCCGTTCCCGATCGGGAGCGAGGTCATCGAACCGACGCCGAAGCCCAGCCCGGGGTGGGCGTCGCGGGCCAGCCCGGTCATGGCGGGCGACAGGTCGATGCCGAACGCGGACACCCCCCGCGCGGCGAGGTACGCCGTGACCTTGCCGGGCCCGCACCCCAGGTCGGCCACGGGCCCGAGGCCGTCGGCCCGCACCGTCTCCGCGAAGACGTCCAGCATCCCCCGCGACAACGGATCCAACTCCGCCGGAGGCTTGACACGTTCGAAATAGGCGGAGGCGACGGTGTCGTACGACTCCCGGACGGCGGCGAGGTAGGAGAGCTCGGGCATGCGGGCGACCATATCGCTCCGGCCGTGGACCGTGAGTTCGTTCAGCCGGTTTCCGGGAAGCGGGACAAAGCCGGGCCCAACAGACCACGACAGAGCGGGAGATCGGGCAGATCTCTGCTCGCTTCACGGCATCGAGGTGTTCGATTGCGGCAGAGCTGTACGCACGACGGCGGCGAGGCGCCCCGGGGTCTCTCTCACTCCGGGGCGCCCCGCTCCCGGCCGGACGGTCATCTGGGCCGTAGGACCTCCGCCCAGACGAACGTGCCGAGGGGTCGGACCCCGAAGCCCCACCGCGTCGGGCACAGCGCGTCGAGGATGACCAGACCGCGCCCGCGCGTGCGTTCGTGGTTGCGGTCGTCGGACATGAACCGGTGGCGAGGCATACGGCGCACGGGGTCGTGCACCTCGACGCGGGTTCGTCCGCGGCCGGCTCGGGTTGTGCGGGGGCGTGGCCGTGCGCCGGACCGCGTCGGTGGCGGTCGACGTGGGGACAGGCCCGTGCGCGTACCTGCTAGAGTCCCCGCCAGTAGTGAGCCTTCCCGGCCTGGATGTGTCATCCGCCGGGGAGGCTTTTTTCGTGCCCGGAGCCCCGGTGCCGCCGATCCAGGGGTACGGGTCTCGCCGGTTGTCCATCCCAGCGAAGGAGCCCCGTGCCGGACGTATCGATTCGCCCCGCAGGCGTCACCGACCTCCCCGTAGTGGAGCGGCTGTGGCTGATGTTCCGTCATGACATGTCGGAGTTCGATGCCCTGCTGCCCCAGGTCGACGGAACCTTCCGCAGCGACCGGCTCCATCTGGCCTTCTCCGAGGCCGGCTGGGCGCCGTACCTCTTCATGAGCGGTGACCGCCCCGCCGGGTTCGCGTTCGTGCGCGGTCTGACCGGACCGGCGTGCGTGCTGAACAGCTTCTTCGTGGTGCGCGGTGCACGACGGACGGGGATCGGGCTGCGTGCTGTCCAGGAGGTCGTGGCCAGGCACCCGGGCCCGTGGGAGATCGCGTTCCAGGACGCCAACGCCGGCGCGGTGCGGTTCTGGCGCCGAGTTGCCACGGCGATTGCGGGCGAGGCGTGGACGGAGGAGCGCAGACCGGTCCCGGGGCGGTCCGAGCTGCCTCCCGACGTCTGGATCTCGTTCGACTCGACCGACGTCGCCGACGTCGGCTCGTCGGGGTGATCCCTCATGGAGCCCCCGCGCGGCCGCATCCCGGGAAGCCGGGGTCAGCCGGCCTCGACCGGTGCGGCCGACCTGGCGGCCTGCTCGACCCTCGCCCAGTGGGCCGCACGGGCTTCCGTGTCGGCCTGATTCTCGAGGTCGGCGCGCAACCCGGTCCGGCCGTCGAGGCCCTCGCGCAGGATGTCGGCGTGTCCGGCATGCCGGGTGGACTCGCCGAGGACATGGGCCATGACGCTGAACAGGTTCGTGTTGGGACGGGATCCCGGCCACCACGGCACATGGCCGGGGGCGTCGACCGGCAGCTCGCTGATCGTCGCGTCCGAGTGCTCCCAGGTGCGCCGGTAGAACGCGATGATCTGATCGCGGGTCTCGTCCTCGGCCGCCCACTGGTCGCCACCGTCGTAGTCCTGCCACCGGCACAGTGGTTCCGGGGAAGGGCGGTCGAAGACCTCGCCGAAGTACCTGGCCTCGACGGTGGCCACGTGCTTGACCAGGCCGAGGAGGCTGGTCGCGGTCGCCGTCAAAGGCCGGCGGGCGTCGTACTCGGACAAGTCGTCGAGTTTCCAGAGCAGCGTCTCGCGGACCCGCCGCAGCCCCTCGTGCAGGTAGTCCTTCGCGAATTCGTCGATCATGCGGCACGAGCCTGCCACGGGCCGGGCGTGGTCTCAATCCGTGCGGACGCCGCGGGACTTCGCGAAGGACCGCCCTGACCAGCCGAAGCCGGTGCGAAAGGCCGAGCGGCGCCGGTGGCGTCAGTGACGGCTCGTAGGATGCGCTGTTGTCCACGAGGAGGTTCCATGGGCTTTTCCGGCCATCTGGTCTTTGCGTGCAGTGAGCGCCCGCTACTGGAAGCCCCTCTGTTCGGCGGCGGCGATCCAGGGCTGGGGGACTATGTGCACGAGTGGCAACCGCGACCGGGTGGCTGGCAGACCCTGCAAGGGGGAGGGGCGGACCCTCCGGCCCGAGCCCCGTGGCCGGAGTAGACCGGGTTCCGAGATGCACGTCCCTGTGGGACGCGATCGGACTGCCCCTGGTCCGTCGGTGTCTCCGCCGCCGACACCCACGACGGCCAGGGCCTGAAAGCCCATGGTGGCGGTCTTGGATCGAGACATGACACCTACCGCGGCTGGTGCTTCAGACCCGGCGGAGTCCACGCCGTCACGGCATACGACATGCCTGGCCCGCGGAGATGGCCCTGCGAGAAACGGATCGGCCTCCGCGTCGCCCGCGAGGGAATCGAATCCGGTGAACGGTTCGGACGACGGAGGCCGGACGTCGAATGCGGGATGTGGTGGCTGACCGGCTACCGCCGACCAGGCCACCGCCACGAATGCCACCTCGGGAACTACCCGACCTTCCTCGGCCTCGCCGACACCCTCTGCGGCGACGAGCGTCTCCTTCGATTTCCCGCAAAGGGCACGGTCTACGCGGGGCTGTCGTCGTCGGCGGTGGGGAGTGTCGTGTGGCCCGCGCTCCAGTGGTTCACCCAGCCGCACAGCGGGCAGGCGTAGCGGCCGTCCACGCCGTACACCTCGTGGCCGCAGCGGCGGCAGTTCGTACGGGTGATCTCGCCGCGCGGCACGGAAGAAGTCCCGGGACCGGGGCCGGAGTTGGAGCCGGGGTCGGCGCAGGGCTCGGGATCGGGCTCGGGATCGGTTCTGTGCTCGGGCTCGGGATGCCGGGTCATGTTCGGAGGCTACTCCCCGGGACCGTCCGTCCCGGGATCCGTCCGGGCCGTGCCGATGGACCCGCGGGGCCCGGACAGGGCGGGAAGGAGGACGGAGCCCCGGTCAGACGCGGTTCTGGCCGGGGCCGACGGTGCCCCCGGACCAGTCGAGCGCGGCGCCGGAGCCGTTGACGACCAGGGCGGTGGCATCCGTCCAGCTGTTCCCGCTCAGGTCGTTGCCCGCGATGACGGCGCCGGTCGCGGTCGCGGCGGCCGTGACCCCGTTCACCGTCGCCCCGCCGCCCCTGCGGACCTTGTTGCCGGTGACGGTGCAGCGCACCGCGCCGTCCGAGAGCCGGATGCCGGCCGAGGCCGCGGCCGTGATCTGGTTGCCGGTGATCAGCGCGTCCCCCAGGGTGCCCACGAAGATGCCGTGGTTCGTCGTCGTGGTGTCGATGCTGTTTCCGCCGACCGTGGCCCCGGCGTGGTTCGTGACGTTGATGCCGTTCGACCCGGTGGCCCGGACCGTGTTGTCCGCGATCGTGGCCCCGCTTCCGGCCTGTACGAGGATGCCGGAGCCGCCGGTCGTGTCGATGCTGTTGCCGGTGATGCTCGGGGACGTGCAGGAGTCGGCGCGGATGCCGGTTCCGCCCGAGGCCCGCACCACGTTGTCCGCGATCTTGACGCCGGAGACCTGCGCGGTCGCGTATCCGAGGACCGTGATCCCCGAATCGGCGGCCGGGGCGTCGACGGTGTTGCCGGTGACGACCAGCGAATGCGGGGTGATCGGGAATCCGGCGGTGGCCGGGTTCGGGTGCGTGAGGCGGATGCCGGCCGCGCCCGTGCCGGTGATCACGTTGTCCGCGATGACCGAGCGCCGCCAGCAATACCCGTGCACGCCCTCGGCGCCCGCGCCCTCGACCCGGTTGCCGATGATCTGGATGCCGTCGAAGTACCGGCCCGCCGCGGCGGCGTGGGAGCCGACCGCGCGCCCGAACGGGCCGAGCCGGTCGGACGGGCCGAAGTAGCAGCCGGACACGACGATGTTGTTCGCCGTGGTGTCGTCGAAGTCGCCGATGGAGCTGGACCCGGCCTTGGCGATGTCGATCTGGACCGCCTCGGACGTGCCCCGGTTCTGCTCGGCCGTCGTGTCCTTGAACCCGAGGAAGCGGCAGTTGACCGCCCGGCCGCCGTCGATCGAGTTGAACTCCAGCGCGTGCGCCGCGCTGGTGTTGGTCACCGTCGCGTCCCGCACCGTGATGTCCCGGGCGTGGATGAAGTTCAGTACGTCGGTCAGCGCGGTGACGGTGCCGGACGTGCCGTCGGCGGCGTTGCCGTCCCAGGTGCCGCCCAGGACGTTGATGCGGGAGTGCCCGCCGTAGCCCGCGAACGTCTCGTCCGGCAGGAAGTTGCGCAGGATGCCGGAGTTGCCGATCGCCCGGAGCGTCGCCCCGTAGGCGTAGACCGTGGTGTCGTCGAAGACGACCAGGAACGTGCCGATGCCGTACGTGCGCCCGGCGGGGACGACGACGGTGCCGCCCCCTGCGGCGTGGGCGGCGTCGAGCGCGGCCTGGACCGCCGGCCGGTCGTCCGCGACGCCGTCGCCCACCGCCCCCTCGACGACGAACAGACGGGCCGCGACGAAGTCGGCCGGCCCGGGGGAGGGGTCCGGCTGCGCGGGAACGGCCGGATACGCCGTGGCGGCCCTCGCCGGCACACCCGCCGCCAGCTCCCGGCCCTCCTGGCGCCAGCGCACCGGAGCCCCGGCGGCGTCCACGTACTCGTACTCGATCGCGGGTACGGCGCAGATGAACGCGGGGATCACCCCCGGCGCGGAGTGGCCGGCCGGGTTGCTGCGCAGCTGGCCGAGCGGAGTGACCCCGTCCATCCGGTAGAGCACGGTGACGAGTTCACCCGTTCCGGCTATCCGGACGAGCAGCGGATGGTCGGGAACGACGTCGCCGGTCCGCGTGGTGAGGACGTCGGTGGGGGCGCCGCCGAAGGTGTACAGGGACATGAGGGACCTCTCGATCGGGCGGGCAGGGATTGCCGTTGTCGGCCCACGTGGTGCCGATGCCGTCCTGCGGATACCACATGCCCTGTGCGGCGCCGCCCCACTCCGCACCGCCTTTGGCCGGGGCCGCCGGACCCGGCGAGTTGTTCGGACGGCCCGGCAGCCCCTGACCGGGGGAGCGCATGTGCCTACTTTTCCGCCATGGACGACCACACGCACGGCCTGCACATCCGGCAGGGCGGCCCGGCCGACGCACCGGCCATTCTCGCCATGCTCGACTCCGCGGTGGCCTGGATGAACACCCGTGGAAACACCGGGCAGTGGGGCACGAAGCCGTACTCCCGGATACCCAGCGCGGTGGCACGGATCGATCAGTACACGACCGAGAAGTTGCCGTTCGTCGCGGAGCTGGACGGAAAACCCGTCGGAGCCCTGGCACTGGGCTCCGGCCCCAGCCCGCAGACGCCGATGCCGCCGGCCGACGAGCCGGAGAGGTACGTCCGGCTGCTGGTCTCGCACCGGGAGTACGCCGGCCCGGGCATCGGGGCGGCGCTGCTGGCCCGTGCCGTGGAGGAGACCCGGCGGGCCGGTGCGGACCTGCTCCGGGTGGACTGCTGGGCGGGAGGCGGCGGTGAACTGGTCGCCTACTACGAGCGCACCGGCTTCACCCCCACCGACCGCTTCCTGTCCGGGACCTGGCCGGGGCAGGTGCTGGCCAGGAGGGTGGGCTGACCGTCGCCTCATGGCGGACGATCCGCCTCCGTGACGCGCGCTAGATCAGTTCGACGGCCGTGCGGAATCTCCGGTCGCGCTCGCGGAGCCACTGGCCGGACCGGCAGGACACGGGGCCGAAGCGGTCGATGGCGTCCTTGACCTCTTCCGGGGCGGCGCCGACGTCCTGGAGCTGGATTCCGGCGTAACGGATCCTTTTGAGAGAGCGCTGAATTCCGTTTCCGTACAGGGAAGAGGTGAGGAAGTTCTCCCGGAAGGGCTGCTCGAAGCCTTCGCTGATTCGGATGACCAGGACGTTGCCGGCCCTCCTGGTTCCCTGGTTCCTCTGCTCGTAGGAGTAGACGTCCAGGATCCCGAGGAAGGCGATCCACTCCCAGGGGATCACGACCGGGCGCCACCCGGGTTTTTTCATGGTCAGGGCGTCCCTGTCGATCGCCAGGGTGACGGAGCGTCCACGGGCGGTCTTCGCGAGCAGCCACACGACGGCCGCCAGGATCGCACCGGCAGGCAGGGCGAACGCCGTTTGCGGGATGAACGGATCCCGGAGCATCTCCCTCCCGGACCGAAGGAGAAGAGCGATCAGCCCGAGGACCATGACCGTGGTGACGGAGATCGTGAAGAGCGGGAACCGGGTGCGGCGGTGGACCTTCGCCGTGAACGCGGCTCTTCCGGAGGGCGGGCGGCTCTCACGGTCGTTCCTCCTGGCCGGCCCGTGTGTCAGGACGATGCCGCCGGTCGCGTTCACCGACTGCTTCTGCGGGCGTGGCAGGTGAGCGCGGTCCGCCTCGCGGACGACGTGGTCGTGGATCTGGTCGAGGGTGTGCGCCTCGGGCTGTGCGAGGGCGCTCAGCAGGGCGGCGGTGAAGGCGGTGTACCGGTCACCGGGCGGGGCGTACGAGGGGCTGTCCGCCGTGGTGGACGCGAGCGTGTAGGTGCCGCTCGGTCCGAGCTGGAGGGAGAGGAGATCCCGGGCGGTGGCCATGGCGCCCACCGCCTGGCCGGAGAAGCAGCAGTCCAGCACGAGCACCCTGGCCCTGGCGCGGGACCGTGACAGCTCCTTCATGAGGTTCTTGAGGGAGTAGGCGGTGAAGTCGGGGATCTCGGCTTCGCTGTCCGTGAGCGCCAGGTGGAGGTTGCCTTCCTCGTCGCGCAGGCCGTGTCCCGCGTAGTAGACCAGCAGCAGGTCGTCGGCCTCCTCCCCGACGGAGACGAGTGCGTCGTCGAGGCCCTTCGCGTCGACGGCCGTGTCGTGTCCACCGAGGACGTGGCAGTGCTCCGGGCGGATGCGGCCGCGTTCGCCGGAGAGGGCTTCCTTCAGGGAATCGAGGTTGTTGCGGACCGCTGGGAGCTGCGGCAGGCCGGTGTCCGAGTACTGCGACACGCCGATCAGCAGCACGCGGGACGTGTCCTCGTCCGGCTTCCAGGTTCCTGACATGGTTTCGGCCTTCCAACCGGTCGTCCGGACGATGCGACGGGGCGTCCTCCACCCTCACGGACCCGTCAGTTCTCCGCGGGGGAGAGGAGCCGCGGGTCTCGGTCGCGCAGTTCCCGGTCGGACAGGGCGGACAGACGGCCGACCCGCTCGACGGCGTCCTGCAGCCCCGGGAGGTCGCTACCCACGTCCGCGACCCGGAAGCCCACGTATCCGATCTCCCGGAACGAGAGCGAGATGTCCCGGAAGGGGCCCGACCGCAGGACGGTGCCCTCGGCCGGCAGCGGGGATCCCTCCTTCAGGCGGATGGCCAGGACCTCCTCGGCGGTCCTGGCCTTCGCCCTCCCGTTCCGGTACGGAAACTCCTTCAGGAACCCCAGGTGGGCCACGTCCTTCCAGAGGATCTCGTTCGGGCGTTCCTTCCGGTCCGTCAGCACCATTCCGGAACGGGTGATCAGGACATGCGCGTGTCTTCTGACCGAGCGCCAGGCGGCGAAGAGGCCGAAGGGGAGGAAGAGGGCCGGGAGGGGAAGGATCGCGAGGTCCTCCGGGACCTCGTACGCGGCCAGCCCGCCCACGGTGAGGAAGACGGCGCTGATGAAGGCGGTGAGGACGCGCTGCGCGGGACCGCTGTCGCGGGTGACGCGTACTTCCGGTCTGCCGGAGGGGCTACCCGGGTTGGTCGGGGGGTTCTTCTTGGCGGGCCCGCGCATCAGGAAGACGTCCCCGACCGTGTTGTCCGCCTGGAACTGCGGGTGCTGCAGGCCGTCGTGGATCAGTTCCCGACGGACGTGGTGGTGGATCTGGCCGAGGGTGAGCGCCTCGGGCTGTTCGAGGGCGCTCAGCAGGGCGGCGGTGAAGGCGGTGTACCGATCGCCGGGCGGGGCGTACGAGAGCTCGGTCCGCGCGGCGGACGTGAGGGTGAAGGTGCCGCTCGCCTCGAACGGAGCGAGGAGGGAGGCGTGGGGATCAGCCATGCCCTGCGCGGCCAGGCCCGAGAAACAGCAGTCCAGTACGAGCACCTTCGTCGAGGCCCTGGACTTCCTCAGCTCGTTCCTGAGCCGGTCGAACGGCACGGTGGCGTAGTTGGTCCGCTCGGGATGCGTGTCCGTGAGCAGCAGGTGGAGATTGTTCTCGTCGTCGATCCGGCCGTGCCCCGCGAAGTAGACCAGTAGCAGTTCCTCGGCCTCGCGCCCGGCCGTGACGAGCGCCCTGCCGACCGTGTGCCGGTCGACGGCCTCGCCGTTCCTTCCCAGTACGCGGCAGTCCTCGGGACGGAACCGGCCGCGCTCGCCGGAGAGGACCTCCGCCAGGGCGTCGAGATTGTGCCGTGCGGCGGGGATGCCCGGCAGGCCGGGTGCCGCGTAATCCGACACGCCGATCAGCAGTGCGCGGGAGGAACTCGGCGGGCTTTCCCGGGAGTTCGGCACGGCGTCAACTCCCGGTCCGGTCCAGCAGTGCGCGCGTCTCGGCGATCACCCGCTCGGGATCGGCGGCCCGCTTGACGTCGACCACGATCCGGCTTCCGCCCGGGGTCTGCACCGTGACCTTGACGTCGGCGCGCCGCTGGGTCAGCCAGGTGGTCACGGAGCGCGCCAGCACGGTGGCGGCACCGCCCGAGCCGACCGCCACCATCAACACCTCCACGGCGGCGCCCATCTGACCCGGCCGCGGAGCCTCGCCCTGCAGGGACAGCCGGCCGCGGAACAGGTCCTCCCGGGTCAACCAGTCACGCAGGGAGCGCAGATGGACCTGGTCGTCCTCGCCGGAGACCGTCAGCATCAGAGGGGCGGGGGCCGCGTGGGTCTCAGTCATGGCGTTCATTCTGTCAGGACCGGCACTCCGCGGAAGCCCGTTGCCGAAGGGCGTACGGCGCGGGGTGGCCGGAACGCCGTGGGCGGCGGCCCGCACTCCGTTCCTCGCCGGGGAGCCTCCGGGCAGAGGGGGGCGGCGGCAGGAATCATGCAAGCGCGCTTGATTGTTCCTGGTTCCGCTGCCACCCTCGAAGCGATGGCCCGCAGGCGGCCCGCGGACGGCGGGCCGGGTCCGCAGGAGGAGAGTGACCGATGAGCCGGATCGCCGCACCCGCCCACGACCGGGGCGTCACCACCCTCGCCCTCGACTCACCCGCCAACCGCAACGCGCTCTCCGCCGGACTCGTCGGCGAGCTCACCGCCGCCCTCGGCGCCTGCGCGGCCGACGACACCGTACGGGCCGTCATCCTCACCCACACCGGCAACACCTTCTGCGCGGGCGCCGATCTGACCGCACCGCCCGACCCGGCGGCCTTCGTCGCCCTGATGCGGCGGATCGTCTCCCTGCCCAAGCCCGTCGTCGCCCGGGTCACCGGCCACGTCCGCGCGGGCGGGCTCGGCCTGCTCGCCGCCTGCGACATCTCCGTGGCCGGGCCCGGCGCCTCCTTCGCCCTCACCGAATCCCGGCTCGGGCTCGCCCCCGCCGTGATCTCCCTGCCGCTGCTGCCCCGCACCGAACCACGCGCCGCCGCCCGCTACTACCTCACCGGCGAGCGTTTCGACGCGGCCGAGGCGGCCAGGATCGGCCTGGTCACCCTCGCCGCCGACGACGTGGACCAGGCGCTCGTCCCCGTACTGGACGGGCTGCGCCGGGCCTCCCCGCAGGGGCTGGCGGCGTCGAAGGAGCTGGTCACGGCTACTGTGCTGGAGAGTTTCGACCAGCACGCCGAAGACCTCATCGCCCGCTCGGCGGCCCTCTTCGCCTCCGCCGAGGCGCGGGAGGGGATGACGGCCTTTCTCGAACGACGGGAGCCCGCATGGACGCTGTGACGCCCCCCAACGACCGCGCCCCCAGGCAGGACCGCACCCCCGGCGATCGCGCTTCCGCCGACCGCACCCCCAAGCAGGACCGCAGCCGGGCCACCCGGCGGCGCCTCCTCGAAGCCGCCGTCGCCTGCCTCGCCGAACACGGCTGGGCGGGCTCCACGGTCTCCGTCGTCGCCGAGCGCGCGGGCGTCTCGCGCGGCGCTGCCCAGCACCACTTCCCGACCCGCGAGGACCTGTTCACCGCGGCCGTCGAGTACGTCGCCGAGGAGCGCTCCGCCGCCCTGCGCGCCCTGCCCGTCCAGGGGCGCGCCGAAGTCGTCGCCGCACTCGTCGACCTGTACACCGGGCCGCTGTTCCGCGCCGCGCTCCAGCTCTGGGTGGCCGCCTCCAACGAACCGCAGCTGCGCCCCCGCGTCACCGAACTCGAAGCCCGCGTCGGCCGCGAGACCCACCGCATCGCCGTCGAACTCCTCGCCGCCGACGAGACGAGGCCCGGCGTACGCGAAACCGTCCAGGGCCTCCTGGACATGGCCCGCGGCCTGGGCCTGGCCAACGTCCTCACCGACGACACGGCACGCCGTCGCAAGGTCGTGGCGCAGTGGGCGGAGATCCTGGAACGCGAGCTGAACTGATCCGGCACAAGTAGGGCTGGCGCCAAGGGAGTTGGGGTGGTGGCCGTAGTGAGCGCCGGGGTGCCGCGCGGCTACGGGACAGCCCTTGGGCCGCCGCCCGCCACGACACCTACCGCCTCGGCCGCACCCGTACGCGGGTGCTCGCCGCCGTCGACCGCGTCGCCGGGGCCGCCGCCCGCGAGCCGCTGACCCTCGGCACCGGGACCGATACGTTCCGGATCGACCACACCCACCTGCCGCTGCTGTTCGTCATGTCGCCTGCCGACGGCCACGACGCGACCCGGGCCCAACTCGGTGAGACCGTCTCCGCGCTCTCCGAGGCCGCTCGGGGGCGCCCCACCAGGCTGTCACCGGGGCTCGCCGAGGCCCTCCGGTTCCATCCTGACCGGCGCGGGCTCGCGGACGGGCAGCGTGCAGGCCGCGGTCCTCTGCGGCGACCGGGCCGCACCCCGCGACCCCGAGACCTCCTGGCGGGACATCGGACGCGACCGCGCCGCCCACCCGCTCTTCGGCCCCATGACCGACAACATCCCGCCGTGCGCCTCCTGGGACCGGCCCCGCGAGCGGCCGACCCGGGTGGACAGGGACGTCCCGGCCCTGCTCGTGGCCGCCACCGGCGACCCGCGCACCACCTGCCGCGCCACCCTCAAGCCGCACGCCAGGCTCCCCGCCTCCCGGCTCGTCACCCTGCCGGGCGCCATGCGCCAGGGGCTCTACGGCGAGTACGGCGACGCCCGCGTCGACGACCAGGTCAACCGCTACCCGGCCACCGGAAAAGCCGCCCGCCAAGGATCTGACCTGCACCGGATGACGGGGGAAGGAGCGGGCGGCGCCCGGCCCCGCGGCCGGGCACCGCCCCTCCCTCAGTTCCCCAGGTCCGCCAGCTGCTCGTAGCCCTGGATCTCACGCGGGTCGCGCGTGCCCGGACCCACGTACCGGGCCGAGGGCCGCACCAGCCGCCCGGTCCGCTTCTGCTCCAGGATGTGCGCCGACCAGCCCGCCGTACGCGCGCACGTGAACATGGACGTGAACATGTGCGCCGGGACCTCCGCGAAGTCCAGCACGATCGCCGCCCAGAACTCCACGTTCGTGGCCAGCACCCGGTCCGGGCGCCGCGCGTGCAGCTCCTCCAGCGCGGCCTTCTCCAGCGCCCGCGCCACCTCGAAGCGCGGCGCCCCCAGCTCCTCGGCCGTACGCCGCAGCACCCGCGCCCGCGGGTCCTCCGCCCGGTACACCCGGTGCCCGAAGCCCATCAGCCGTTCGCCCCGGTCCAGGGCCTGCTTCACGTACGCGGTGGCGTCGCCGGTCCGCTCGATCTCCTCGATCATGCCGAGCACCCGGGACGGCGCACCGCCGTGCAGCGGCCCCGACATCGCGCCCACCGCACCCGACAGCGCGGCGGCCACGTCGGCGCCGGTCGACGCGATGACCCGGGCGGTGAACGTCGAGGCGTTCATGCCGTGCTCGGCGGCCGACGTCCAGTACGCGTCCACGGCCTTCACGTGCTTGGGGTCGGGCTCCCCGCGCCAGCGGATCATGAACCGCTCGACCACCGAACCGGCCTTGTCGATCTCGCTCTGCGGCACCATCGCCAGCCCCTGCCCGCGCGCCGACTGGGCGACGTACGACAGCGCCATCACGGCGGCCCGTGCCAGGTCGTCACGGGCGGTCTGCGCGTCGATGTCGAGCAGCGGACGCAGCCCCCACACCGGCGCGAGCATCGCCAGCGCGGACTGCACGTCGACCCGGATGTCCCCGGAGTGCACCGGGATCGGGAACGGTTCGGCCGGCGGCAGCCCCGGGTTGAACGCCCCGTCCACCAGCAGGCCCCAGACGTTCCCGAAGGACACGTGACCGACGAGATCCTCGATGTCGACCCCCCGGTAACGGAGCGAACCGCCTTCCTTGTCCGGTTCGGCGATCTCCGTCTCGAACGCGACGACTCCCTCTAGGCCCGGTACGAAGTCGGACATGGCGGCTCCCTCGGTCGGCGGCTCTGCGCAGGCCTCAGCGGCCTGCCTCAAGATACTGGCGGGTTTCCCCCGACGCGGGGAAGCGTGACGTCCGGCACAGCACCCGTCCTCGTACGGGCGCGCCCCGCACGCCCTCGCGATACCCTCGCGGGCTTCACCGACGTCAGGGAGCTGGCCGCGCGCCCCGCGCGCCCTCGCGATACCCCTCCCTGCCGGGCCGCGTCGGCCACTGGGGCAGGATGAGCCCCGTGCCCACCGCAGACTCCTCCTCCGATTCCACCACCGATCCGGCCGCGATGCGCGAGCAGTACCGCTCCGAGGGCTTCACCGAGGACACGCTGGCCGCCGACCCGATGCAGCAGTTCGCCCACTGGTTCCGGCAGGTGGCCGTCGGCGGCCTGCTCCACGAGCCCAACGCCATGGTGGTCTCCACCGCCACCCCCGAGGGCCGCCCGTCCGCACGGACCGTGCTGCTGAAGAAGTACGACGAGCGCGGCTTCGTCTTCTTCACCAACTACGAGTCCCGCAAGGGACGCGAGCTGATCGCCAACCCCTACGCCTCCCTGCTCTTCCCCTGGCACCCGATGGCCCGCCAGGTCATCGTCACCGGCCGGGCGGACCGGATCGGCCGCGACGAGACCGTCGCCTACTTCCGCAGCCGCCCGCACGGATCCCAGCTCGGCGCCTGGGCCAGTGCCCAGTCGACGGTGATCGGCTCCCGGGAGGAGCTGCTCGCCCGTTACGAGGAACTGGCGGCCCGCTACCCCGAGGGCGAACAGGTCCCCGCGCCCCCGCACTGGGGCGGCTTCCGCGTCGTCCCCGACACGATCGAGTTCTGGCAGGGCCACGAGAACCGCCTGCACGACCGGCTGCGGTACGTCCGCGAGGGCGAGCAGTGGCGCGTCGAACGCCTCTGTCCGTAGCCGTTCCGTTCCGCCCCGCACACGCAGAAACCCGCAGGCTCTGGTCCCTCCTCACGGAGGGGCCGGCCGGACTTACCGGCGAGCCTGCGGGTCGGTGACTGCTTGGGATTGGCCGACGGACCGGCCTGCACTGCAAAGAGCGCGACAACGGGCGTCAGCCCGCAGCCACCTCACGAGTCCGAGAAGAAATCACTTCCGGAACACCTCCTTTCTTCGCTGGCAGCAGCCTAGGAACCGCCCGTGCGCCACACAAGCGAATTAAATTCGGCGCGATGCGGCAGCCGATTTCCGGGAAGTCGGTGTGGGCCGGGTCAGCTTCGAGTTCAATGGTCTGACGTGCGGAAATACCGAATGCGTCCTGCGGGGGGTACGGGTGGGTGCGTCCACGAGCAGGGGAACGACCGAGGCGCTCGGGCCCGACGAGGAGCCGGGCGGGGGGCCGAAGGCCGGGGCCGCCCTGCTCGCCGCCCTGCTCGACGGGATGGACGCCGCGTTCTGCGCGTTCGACGCGAAGGGCACGATCACTCACTGGAACCGCGAGGCCGTCCGGATTCTCGGCTGGTCCGCCGAGGAGGCCGTGGGCCGGGCCGGGTTCGCCGGGTGGGCGGTGCGGCGGGCGGACGCCGGGGAGGTCCAGGCCCGGCTGATGGCGGCCATGGACGGGGCCGGACGCCGGGTCCATGAGTTCGCGCTGCTGCGCAAGGACGGCGGGCGGGTGCTCGTGCGGACCCAGGCGGCCGGGGTCCGGGGCGCGGACGGCACCCCGGCCGGGGTGTACTGCGCGTTCACCGAGGTGAACGCGCAGATCGGCCTGGAGCGGTCCATCGCGCTGAGCGAGGCACTGTTCGAGGACGCGTCCTGGGGCGTGGTGATCGTCGACGCGGATCTGCGCCCGGCGGTCGTCAACGCGTACGCGGCCCGGGTGCTGGGCGTGGGCCGTACGACGATGCTGGGGCGCCCGCTGGGCGAGCTGATCGTGCAGGGCGTCGAGGACCTGGAGGGCGCGTTGCAGCACGTGCTCGCCGAAGGCGCTCCCGTGGCGCCCGCCGAACAGTGGGTGACGCTGCGGACGGCGGAGGGGGACCGGCGGCGCTGCTGGCGCAGCGGTTTCGTGCGGCTGGCGTCGCCGCTGGCCGAGGAGCCGGTGCCGCTGGGGGTCGGCTGGCTGTTCCAGGACGTGACGGCGGAGCGGCGGGCGGTGGCGGAGGCCGACCGGACGCGGTTCCGGTCGAACCAGCTGCACCGGGCGGCGCGGGCGGCCTGCGAGTGCGAGGACCCGATGGAGGCGGCGACGGTGTACCTGGACTTCGCGCTCGCGGGCTTCGCGGACCACGCGCTGGTCGACCTGGTCGCGGGGGAGCGGCTGGTGCGGGCGGCGGAGACACCGTCCGGTGAGCCGGGGCCGTGCCTGCCGGTGACCGGCGGCGGCGTTCCGCTGCGGTACGCGGCCGGGCACCCGGCGCTCCAGGCGGTGGAGCGTACGGGGCCGGTGCGGGCCAGCGCGGGAAGCGGGCCGGGGGCCGGGACGTGGGCGGCGGAGCGGCAGTGGCCCGGGGACGCCGTGCACGCGCTGTGCGCGGTGCTGCGGAGCAGGGGGCGCACGCTGGGCGTGGTGACGTTCCTGCGGTCCGCCCACCGCACCGCCTTCGAACGGCCCGACGCGGTGTACGCGCAGAGCGTGGCGGTGCGGGTGGCGGCGGCGGTCGACCTCCGGCAGGCGCTGTCGGCCCGGGGGGCCTGAGCGGCGCGGGCCCGCAGGGCCTACTGGCGGTAGAAGATCCGGTCGCGGTACTCCGTCATGACGCGGCCGTTCCACTCGTGGCCGCCGTCGACGTTCCCCGAGCGCAGCATCGGCGGCTCCACGCCGCGCGCCACGAGCTGTTCGGCCGCGGCGGCCATCATGGCCTGCATCAGGGCGCTGGTGACCACCGTCGAGGCGGGGGCGAACGGTGCCTCGATCCCTTCGAGGGTCAGCTCCGCGTCCCCGATGGCGATCTTGCTGTCGAGCACGATGTCGCAGTGGTCGCGCAGGAAGCCGCCCGAGCTGTGCCGGGAGCGGGTGGTGTCGGCGTACGCCACCGAGGTCACGCCGATGACCTTGAGGCCGAGCGCCCGCGCGTTCAGCGCCATCTCCACCGGCAGCGCGTTGCGTCCGGAGAGCGAGATGATCACGAGGACGTCGCCGGCCTGCGCGGGGCTGGAGTCCAGCACCGCGCCGGCCAGTCCGCCGACCCGCTCCAGCGCGGAGCCGAGCGTCGCGGGCATCACGTCGACCCCGACCGTTCCGGGCACGGCCAGCAGGTTCATCAGGGCGAGGCCGCCCGCCCGGTAGACGACGTCCTGGGCGGCGAGCGAGGAGTGCCCGGCGCCGAAGGCGAAGAGCCGGCCGCCGGCGGCCACGGTGTCGGCGATCGCGGCACCGGCGGCCGCGATGGTGCCGGACTCCTCGTCGCGTACCCGTTCCAGCAGGCCGATCGCTGCGTCGAAGAACTGACCGGCCAGCTTGCTGTCGCTCATCGAGGAGGCCCTTTCCGGCGGGAGGAAGCGGGGAGGAGACACACGGGATGCCCGTGCCGCCGATCACGTTGCGGTCTGGACCAGTGACCTGTCAATACCGTCCCGGCGGCTCTGGCGCACAGGGTTCGGCCGGGGAGGCACGGTTGTCGGTGGTATGCGTCAGAATTGGTACCAGGGCCAGCGCACGACTTTTTCTTGTCACAGCACCGAGGGGCACGAATGTCCGGACTGATCGACACCACGGAGATGTATCTCCGCACCATCCTCGAACTCGAAGAGGAAGGCGTGGTCCCCATGCGCGCCCGGATCGCGGAGCGGCTCGACCAGAGCGGCCCGACGGTCAGCCAGACGGTGGCGCGCATGGAGCGCGACGGCCTGGTGCAGGTCGCGGGCGACCGGCATCTCGAACTGACCGATGAGGGGCGCCGCCTCGCCACCCGCGTGATGCGCAAGCACCGGCTCGCGGAGTGCCTGCTCGTCGATGTGATCGGCCTGGAGTGGGAGCAGGTCCACGCCGAGGCCTGCCGCTGGGAGCACGTGATGAGCGAGGCCGTGGAGCGGCGGGTGCTGGAGCTGCTGCGCCATCCGACGGAGTCGCCGTACGGGAACCCGATCCCGGGCCTGGAGGAGCTGGGCGAGAAGGCCGAGGCCGATCCGTTCCTCGACGAGGGCATGGTGAGCCTGACGGAGCTGGACCCGGGCGCCGACGGCAAGACGGTGGTCGTGCGCCGGATCGGGGAGCCGATCCAGACGGACGCCCAGCTGATGTACACGCTGCGGCGGGCGGGCGTGCAGCCCGGTGCGGTGGTCAGCGTGACGCAGTCGCCCGGCGGGGTGCTGGTCGGCAGCAGCGGTGAGGCCGCCGAGCTGGGGCCCGAGATCGCTTCCCACGTCTTCGTGGGCAAGCGCTGATTCCGGGCGGGCGCCCGCCCGCCGTCCTGGTTCCCGTCCCCGTCCCCGGCCACGTCCCCGTCCCCGTTTCCGGGCAGGTTCTGAGGGTGTCCCTGCCTGTCCGCTTTTCCTTTTTCCGTCCCGAACCGCAGCGCTCCGGCGGATTGCGTGCCAGGCTGTCGCTGAGGCATACCTGAGGGTGTCGGCCGTTGGGCCGCGCGGCCGGGGAGGGGGCAGGCGCATGCACCCGTCGCAGTCGCACGGGCGTGTCCGGCAGGTCCGGCGTGCGCAGGCGGGCGTCGCTGCCGCGCGCCGCGGCGAACGGTTTCCCGTCCGGTTCGTCCACGCAGAGGGCCCCGGCGCCCTGCGGCGCCGGGGCCTGTCCTCCCCCGCTTCGACCTGGAGCCCCGAGCTCTCAAGGTCGGTCCCTGCGGGCCCTCATCCCCGAGTGGCCCGCCTCCCGGTGAAGATCTCCCCTCCGCCACGGGCATCAATCCTTCGGAGCTGTCACTCGAACGAGCGGTGTTGCGTGGCAGAACCCTATTTTCGAACATGAGTTCGATACTCTGAGGCGGTGCGGCCCCGGTCGCGGTGCGACCACGGTGATCGAGCGGCAGTCGAGCGGTGATCGAGGGATCAGAAGGGGGTGCCAGGACAGATGGTGCGACGCATCAATGTGGCCGGGGCCGGTGGGGTACGCCTCGCGGCCTGGGAGTACGCCGAGCCGCCCAAGGGCCGCGCGGAGGGCGATCGCGCCCCCGGGGTTCTGCTGCTCCACGGCCTGATGGGCCGGGCCGCGCACTGGGCCCCGACCGCGCGCTGGCTGGCCGAGCGGCACCGGGCCGTCGCGCTCGACCAGCGGGGCCACGGCCGCAGTGACAAACCGGCCGACGGCCCGTACACCCGCGATGTGTACGTCGCCGACGCCGAGGCGGCGATCGAACAGCTCGACCTCGCGCCCGTCACCCTGGTCGGGCACGCGATGGGGGCGCTGACGGCCTGGCAGCTCGCCGTGAAGCGCCCCGACCTCGTGCGGGCCCTGGTCGTCTGCGACATGCGGGCCGCCGCGCTGGGGGCGGCCTCGCAGCGGGAGTGGGACGACTGGTTCCGCACCTGGCCGGTGCCGTTCGCGACGCTCTCCGACGTACGCAAGTGGTTCGGCGAGGACGATCCCTGGGTGGAGCGGCCCAACCCGGCCCGCGGTGAGTACTTCGCCGAGGTGATGGCCGAGCGGGCCGACGGCTGGCGCCCCGTCTTCTCCCGCCGCCAGATGCTCCAGTCCCGTGCGACCTGGGTGTTCGACGCGCACTGGGAGGAGCTGGCGCAGGTCGGCTGCCCGACGCTGGTGCTCCGCGGACTCGACGGCGAACTGGGCCGGGCGGAGGCCCAGGAGATGGTCCGCGTACTGCCGCGCGGGCAGTACGCGGAGGTGGCCGACGCGGGCCATCTCGTCCACTACGACCAGCCCGAGGGCTGGCGCGCGGCGGTCGAGCCCTTTCTGGAGCGGCACGCCGAGGAGTCCCCCGGCGACCGCGCACCCGTACCGATGTAGCCCGTCCTGCCGCGGGCCGGGCTGGGCCGCGGCAGGACGGGCCGGGGCTCAGCCCTTGCTGACCGCCGCCAGGATCTCCGGGAGCCGGTCCGCCGTGCGCGGCGCCGCGATCCGCAGCCCCGCCCAGACGAGCAGCGCACCGTACACGATCCCGGCGGGCAGTACCGTCCACAGCCACGGCTGCTGGTCCGTGACGTGCAGCCAGATCGTCATCCCGGCCAGCGGAAGGCAGAGCATCCCCGCCGCGAGCATCCCGCCGAACATGGAGATCCAGGCGAGTCCGGCCTGTCCCGGCGCCACGTTCTTGAACGCGCCGTCCTGCGGAATCGAGTACGGGAAGAGCGCCGACGTCACCGCACCCACCGCCAGCATCCCGCAGAGCACCCCGACCGACAGCCCCAGCGCGGACGGAAGCGCACCCCACTCGCCGAGCACCGCCGCGGTCAGCACCGTCACCACGACCGTGAAGGGCAGTGTGATCAGCAGCAACGTCAGGGCCCGCGCCCGCAGTTCGAGGTAGGCGTCCCGGGTGGAGGAGATCGTCAGCGAGACCATCCAGAACGCGGAGGTGTCCTGGCCGAACTGGTTGTACATCTGGATGCCGAGCATCCCGGCGGCGAAACAGGCGAAGTAGACCGAGCCGTTGCCCTGGAGCGCGTTGAACAGAGGTACGAGCAGCCCGACCGCCAGCGCCGTGACCCAGGCGGACTTGGTCTTCGGATCGCGGGCGATGTACCGCAGGCCGCGCTCCATCACCGGGCCCGTGCGCCCCGCGGGCAGCAGCCCGGAGAGCCGGGAGCCTTCCTTGCCGGTCTTCTCGCGGGCCGTGCCCGCCGCGGCCAGGGTCGAGCCGTCCGGCGCCGTCATCAGCTTCGCCAGGCTCCGCTGCCACAGCCACAGCAGCGCCAGCAGCGCCGCCACCGACAGCAGCAACTGCCCGGCGGCCTGCCCGTACGCGCCCCGCGACGCCGAGTCCACCGCGCCGATCGCGGAGGCGGGCGGCAGCCAGCGCACCACGTCCGCGACCGGGTCGAGCGAGGACAGCCCGCCTGCCTGGCCGAGCCGCTGTGCGCCGAAGTTGACGACCTGGAAGCCCACCGCGATCACCAGCCCGCTGAGCACCGCCAGGTCGCGGCCCTTGCGCGAGGTCAGCAGCCGGGTGTTGGCCGTGGCCACCATGCGGGCCAGCGCCACGCACAGCACCAGCGCGAGCGGCGCGCAGACCACCGCGAACACCGCCCCGGCCGCCCCGTACGCCACCGCGGCCACCGAACCGGTCATCAGGCACAGCGTGAACAGCGGCCCGATCCCGACCAGTGAGGCCGCCAGCAGCGCCGAGACCAGCGGACGCGGGCGCAGCGGCAGCATCACCAGCCGGCTCGGGTCGAGGGTCTCGTCGCCGCTCGGGAAGAACAGCGGCATCACGGTCCAGCCGACTGCCAGCACGCCCGCCAGCAGGACGACGACGGAGGAGGCATGGGCGTTGCCGCGCAGCGCGATCAGCGCGATCAGCTGGCCCGCGGCGATCAGCAGGGCGAAGACGACGGAGGAGACGTACGCGGCCCGCCGGCCGGCCGACTGCCGCAGCCCGTTGCGCAGCAGGGCCAGCTTCAGCCGCACGAAGACGCCGACCAGCCCCTCGGCGTCGGCCGGAGAGGGGGCGGGGGCGGTGCCCGCCCGGGTGCCGGGCACACTCATCGCGTGCCGCCCAGCCAGTCCAGGGACTCGCCGGTGGTGCGCGCACCGGCCCCGACGAGCGCGAGGAAGGCGTTCTGCAGCGAGGACGCCTCGCCGCGGACCTGCTCCAGGGTGCCCTGGGCGCGGATCGTCCCGGCGGCCATGACGGCCACCCAGTCGCAGAGGGACTCGACGAGCTCCATCACATGGCTGGAGAAGACGACGGTGGCCCCGGAACGGGTGTAGCGCTCCAGGACCTCGCGGATGGTCTGCGCCGAGACCGGGTCGACGCCCTCGAACGGTTCGTCCAGGAAGAGCACTTCGGGGTTGTGCAGCAGCGCGGCCGCGAGCCCGATCTTCTTCCGCATGCCGGTCGAGTAGTCGACGACCAGCTTGTGCTGGGCGCCCGCCAGGCCGAGCACGTCCAGGAGCTGGGTGGCGCGCTTGTCCACCTTGGCGCCCGGCAGTCCGCGCAACCGACCGTTGTACGCCAGGAGTTCGCGCCCCGAGAGCCGCTCGAAGAGCCGCAGCCCCTCGGGGAGTACGCCGATCCTGCGCTTGACCTCGACCGGATCGCTCCACACGTCGTGCCCGGCGACCTCGACATGTCCCTGGTCGGGCCGGAGCAGTCCGGTGACCATCGACAACGTGGTGGTCTTGCCCGCGCCGTTGGGCCCGACCAGTCCGATGAACCTGCCCGCGGGCAGCTCCAGATCGATCCCGGCCACCGCGGTCTGTTCGCCGAACCGCTTCCACAGGCCCTGTACGCGGACGGCGGGGGGCGGAGTGGTCGGTCCGCCCACGCTCCCGGTCCCCGTACCGTCCGTCGCCGTCGTCGTCGTCTGTTCGGGCCGTGCCCGGTCCTTCATGTCCTGATGCCTTTCAGTGGCCCCGTTTTACCCCGTTTACGGGACCACCCTACGAAAGACCGTTCTACTGGGACCGGTCCCGTGCGTCGGCCGCTTCCCTGGCGCAGGCGTAGGCGAGCGGGCTGATGAGCTCCTCCGCGTCCGGCAGCCAGCGGTTGGCGGCGGTCGGACGGCGGACCCACTGCACCGTTCCGTAGCCGCCGACGCGGGTCGGCGGGCCCGTCACGTAGGCGCCGTCGCCGCGGGCGGACAGATCGATGGCGGACGCCTGCCAGCCCAACTTCCTTACCAGTCCCTCCACCTTGGCGGCGGCGCCGGGCAGGACGAAGAAGTGCACCCGCCGGTCGGGGCTGTGCGTGACCGGGCCGAGCGGCAGGTCCATCCGCTCCATCCGGGCCAGCGCCATGAAGCCCGCGGACTCGGGGACGTCGATCGTGTCGAAGGCGTGCCCGGTGGGCAGCAGGATCGACGCCTTCGGCCGCCGGGACCACATCCGGCGGGCCGCGGCCCCGCTCCCGGTCGCCCGGCCCGCCCAGTCCGGGCCCGCCGGGTGGGCGCCGGGGGCCGCGCAGCCGGTGTCCCCGCAGGAGCACCGCTCGGCTCCCTCCACGGCCTCCAGCCAGGTGCCCGGACACACGTCCCAGTGCCGTTCCTCCGCGTACTGCACCGCCGCGTCGAGCAGATGCCCCTCCCTCTGCCGGGGGACCTTCGTGGTTTCCTTGACGACTGTTTCCGCCACTTCCGTTACTTCCGATACTTCCGTGACGACGACGGACTCTTCCGTTCGGATGCGCTCTTCCACGCTGAGCACAACTCCGGCCAATGACCGGGGTTACGGGGGTGAAAGGCGCTCTCACGGCGCTCGATTCCGCATCCGGGGCGCATGGGTGCATGGGCGGGGGCGCGCAGTAGGCGGGGCCCGGCCGGAAGGGTAAGCACATACGGGCAAACCGGCGGGCGCCCGTCGGGCGGGCTCGGAACGGTCGGCCTCTGTCATATGCCGACACGAATGGCATCGAAGAAGACGCCCGTGATGAACACGATGAATCTGTGCATTTTCCGCGTATTCGCCGGGCAGTGATCGGCTCAATCATCACTGCGGCCTCAGGGGGAAACATGGCAGCCAGGCCTCTCGTAGCCCGCCAGCCGAACGAACGGCTCCAGGCGCTCATTCAGGAAGCCGGATGCTCCAACGCCGGCCTCGCCCGCCGCGTCAACATGGTCGGCGCGGAGCGCGGGCTGGACCTGCGGTACGACAAGACGTCCGTGGCCCGTTGGCTGCGCGGACAGCAACCACGTGGGAGGGCACCGGGAATCATCGCGGAAGCACTCGGCCGCAAGCTCGGCCGCACGGTCACGATCGACGAGATCGGCATGGCCAACGGCAAGAACCTGGCGTCGGGCGTCGGCCTCCAGTTCGCCCCGACCGTGATCGGCGCGATCGAGCAGGTCTGCGAGCTGTGGCGGAGCGACGTCGGGCGGCGCGACTTCCTGTCCGGTTCGGCCGTCGCCTCCTCCGCGCTCGTCGAACCCAGCCGCGACTGGCTGATCACCGGGGCGGACCCGCAGGTGGCGCGGTCCGCCGGAGCCCGGGTCGGGGCGTCGGACGTGGCGGCGGTGCGGTCGATGACGGCCGCGCTGGTCGACCTCGACCACCGCTTCGGCAGCGGGCACGTACGGCCGGTCCTGGTGCACTACCTCAACAGCGTGGTCTCCGGGCTGCTCTCCGGGGCGTACCGCGAGTCGGTCGGCCGCCAGTTGTTCGCGGCGGTCGCCCGGCTCACCGAACTCGGCGGGTACATGGCGGTGGACACGGGCCAGCCCGGTCTCGCCCAGCGCTACTACATCCAGGCGCTGCGGCTGGCGCAGGCGGCGGACGACCGGGCGTACGGCGGCTATGTGCTGGCCGCCTCGATGAGCCATCTCGCCGCGCAGCTGGGCAACCCCCGGGAGATCGCCCAACTGGCCCGCGCCGCACAGGAAGGAGCGCGCGGACACGTCACGCCCCGGGCGGAGGCGATGTTCTACGCGGCGGAGGCGCGCGGGCACGCCCTGCTCGGCGACGCCCGCACCTGCCAGGAGGTCACCGGTCACGCGCTGTCCGCCCTGGAGAAGGCCGAGCCGGAGACGGGCGACGACCCCGACTGGATCGCCCACTTCGACCACGCCTACCTCGCGGACGAACTGGCCCACTGCCACCGGGATCTGGGCCAGGCGGAAGCCGCCGCGCGCCGGGCGAAGGAGTCCCTGGCGGGGCTGGCGGAGTCCCGGGCCCGCCGCCGCGGGATCGGGCTGGTGCTGCTGGCGACGGCCCAGGTGCAGATGCGGGAGGTGGAACAGGCGTGTCACACCGGCACACAGGCGATGGAGCTGCTGGGGTCGGTGCGCTCCAGCCGGGGAGCGGAGTACCTGGACGATCTCCAGCAGCGGCTGCTGCCGTACGGGGACGAGTCGGCGGTGCGGGAGTTCGGCGCGCGGCTGGAACTCCAGGCGGCCTGAGCGGGGACGGCCGGGGCGGGTGTCCGGCCGCCCCGTCAACTGCGTCATGACGGCGCTGAGCGTTACAGCGCCTGTGAAGGGGTGGTGAGTGACCGCACACGCTTGGCGGACGGCGCCGACCACCCGATAGCGTGAGCCGACGATTCCGTAGGTTTACACGTAGGAGTCCCGGTGACGCAGAGCGGCGGACAGGGCGGCGAGCAGCAGTTCCCTGCTGAACGGCCCGCGCACGAAGGTGTCGTGCTGCCCGCGGGCGGCGGCGAGCCCTGGATACCAGGGCCCGCGGATCAGGCCGCTCCGGCGGGCGGAGAGCCGTGGGGCGGTTCCTGGGGGCCGCAGGCGGCGCACCAGAACGCCGTGCACCCGGCCCAGCCGCCGTCCCAGGCCCTGCCCCCGCCCCAGGGGCCGGGGCAGGGGCAGTACGGCGGACAGGCGCCTTACGGCCAGGGCCAGTACGACCAGCCGCCGTATGGCCAGGGCCAGCCGGGCCAGGGGTACGCACAGCCGGGCCAGGGATACGGTCAGCCCGGCCAGGCCCAGCCGGGCCAGGTTCCGCCGGGTCAGGGGTACGGGTATCCGCCCGCTCCGCAGCAGGCGCAGCCCGGCCAGGGGTACGGGTATCCGCCCGCCCAGCCGCTGCCGCCGCAACAGCAGCCCCCGCAGCCCTTCGCGCAGCCGCTGCCGCCCGAGGCCGCACCCGGTGCGGCCCCCGGCGCGGGTGCGGCCGGGGCCGCGGACGCCACGCAGTACATCGCGCCGGTGCCCGGCGGGCTGCCCCCGGAGAACCCCGCGGAGTCGACCGCGTTCCTCGGCCGCACCGCGTCGCAGCCCCAGCAGCAGGCGTTCCAGCAGCCCGGCCAGGGCGGGGACGCCGAGGCGACCCAGTACATCCCGCCGGTGCCCGGCGGCGCTCCGTACGACATCCGGCCCGGCGCCCCGGGTGACCGGCAGCCGCCCGCCGAGTTCGACAACCTGTTCCGCAACGACGAGTCCGCCGGCGGCACCCAGCAGATGCCCCGGCTCGACCACGGCGCCGCGTACCGGGGCGCCCCGCGCGCCCCCCAGACCCCGCAGCCCCCGCCCCCGCAGTCCCCGCAGTCCCCGTACGGGCCGGTGGACGAGGAGCCGCCCGCGCGGCGCAAGCGGCCGCACGTCACGCTGATCGCGGCGGTCGTGGCGGGCTGCGCCGTCGTCGGCCTCGGCGCGGGCGCCCTGATCAGCGGCAACGGCGACGACGAGGCCAAGAACGGCAAGCAGCCGGTCGCCGCGGCGAGCGGTTCCGCCGAGAAGCCCGCCCAGCCGCCCGCCGACCCGGCGAAGCCGCAGGCCGAGGCGCTGGACAAGCTGCTGGCCGACAGCAACAACAGCCGGGCCGCGGTCATCGGGGCCGTCGAGAAGACCAAGAGCTGCACCGACCTGGACCAGGCGGTGACCGATCTGAAGGACGCCGCCCGCCAGCGCCGCGACCTGGTCACCCGGCTCGGCGAGCTGTCCGTCGACCAGCTGCCGGACCACGCCCGGCTGACCGACGCCCTCACCCGGGCGTGGCAGGCCTCCGCCTCCGCCGACGACCACTACGCCGCCTGGGCCGCGCAGGCCAAGCACGGCAAGAAGGTGTGCAAGCACGGCAGGGCGCGTACGACCTCCGAGACGCAGCAGGCCACCGTGCAGAGCGGCGTGGCGAGCAAGGCGAAGCAGCAGGCCTCGACGATGTGGAACTCGATCGCGACGAAGTACGGCCTGACCCGCCGGGCGGCGACCGAGCTCTGACGGGGTGACCGGGGCGGCGCCGTCGCGTCCCGGTCAGCTCCGGGAGCTGGCGTCCGAGAGCGTCTCCGCGACGTCCACGAACCCCTCGTGGTCCGCGACGAGCCGCCCTTCGCGGACCACCTGGAACGTCACCCTGGTGTTGACGATCCGCGGATAGGCGGAGGAGCCCAGCAGGTCCTCGAAGCCCCAGCGCAGTACCGGGGTGAGGCCGCCGGTCCTGGCCGGGGTGCCCTTGTTGAGGGCGGAGGTGAGCGTCCACGGGGTGATCCGCGGGGTGCCGACCGCCTCCACCAGCTCCCTCAGCACCGTGAACGCGATCCAGGTGGTCTGCACGCCGGTGTCGTCCGGATCGATCCGGTTGTCGCCGAAGGCGTGCTTCCGGATCACCTGCCGCATCCCGTCCCAGCGGGTGTCGCCCGTGTCCGGGTACCAGCCGGTGACGTACGCCCCCTCGAACGGGCTCGTGCGGCCGCCGGTGCGGTCGATCAGCGGCTGGTCGACGCTGCCGAGCACCGAGGAGACCCGCACCTTCCCGTACGACGGCTCCAGCCGCCGGAACGAGTCGAAGAAGGTCTGCGTGCTCCCGCCGAGCACCGCCGTCGCGCAGCCGCCTTCCGGCCCCGCCGCACGGAGCGCCGAACCGGCCGCGTCGTCGTACGACGTCGCCGTCTCCGGCGCCCGGATGTCGGCGGGCGCGGGCCGCCCGGCGGAGGTGAGGCCGGTCCTCAGGAGCCAGGCCTGGCCGTCGCCGCCGAGGGTGTCCGGCCGTACCACCGACACCCGCTCGCAGGAGCGGGCCAGCTGGCGGGCGTTGCCCGCGAGCAGGGCCGGCTGGCCGCCGTTGACCGGGTAGGAGTCAACGCTGGTGAACTCCTCGTCGGTGGCGCCGTAGCCCCCGATGAAGGGAATCCTGGCGCCCTCCAGCACCGGCATGAACGCCGACCCGTGCCGGCTGTACGAGCCGACGACCGCGACCGCCTTCTCCTCGACCGCCCGCCGGGCGCAGGCCGCCGCACCGGCGGAGGTGTCCTGCTCGTCGCAGGTGACGACGCGCAGGCGGTGGCCGTCCAGCCTGCCGTCGGCGTTGGCCCAGCGGGCGTAGGCGCGCGCCATGGCGGTCATGCCCGCCATGTTCACCGTGCCCGGCCCGGCGACGCCGCCCGGCGCCCAGGTCATGACGGTGATGGGCTCCCTGGAGCCCCCCGTTGCCCCAGGGAGAGCACCGCAACCGGTGATCAGCGATGCCCCGACCGCCGCGCTTGCGAGGATTCCGCGGAAGCGCGGGGAGCTGGGGCGTCGCCATCCGGTCATGGACCTGAACGTTTCCGGCCTCGGGGTAACGGCATTGTGTGTGCCGGTCAACGCGGGGTGACATCCAGGTGAATTGCGGGGGCCCGCATGACAGCCTCGCGAAGGAACGTACGATCGATGACCGTGCAGCAAGGTTCGGAGAACTCTTCCCGTCGCGGCCGTCGCTCCTCCACCATGGGCGGCATGCCGCTGAATGACATGCCGTGGTGGCGCTGGCGCAGCAACGTGCGCTCGGCGCTGCACATGCTTTCCGACCCCGTCTTCCATCACGAGTGCTGGCTGGCCGGCCGGGAGGGGTACGGCGACGTCACCGACGCCGTCTACCGCCTGGTCGAGGACACCTGGCTGGACAACTGGTCCGCCGAGAAGTACATAGGCACGATCTTCCGGGACACCCACGAGGCCGCTCTCGTGGACGTGGCCGTGCTGCGGGTGCTGCGCATCATGCACCAGGTCGGCGCGGACGCCCCCGTCTCGGCGTATCTGGAGCATCACGGCTGGCCGGAGGCCGTACAGGCCGCCCGCGAGGCCCATGTGCTGCTCGCCGGAAACGACGGCGAGGACCCCGACACGCCGCCGCGTTCCCTCGACGTGCTCCACATTCTGACCGGTTCGGCCTGACGTCGGCCCGGTGTGGCACGCTACGGGGATGACCGCGCCGCAGCCCGCCGGGGCCGCCCCCGACCAGTACGTCCTCACGCTCTCCTGCCCCGACAAGCAGGGCATCGTGCACGCCGTGTCGAGCTATCTCTTCATGACCGGCTGCAACATCGAGGACAGCCAGCAGTTCGGTGACCACGACACCGGTCTCTTCTTCATGCGCGTCCACTTCTCGGCACAGGCTCCGCTGACCGTGGAGAAGCTGCGGGCGAGCTTCGCCGCGGTCGGCGACTCCTTCCGGATGGACTGGCAGATACACCGTTCCTCGGAGCGGATGCGGGTCGTGCTGATGGTCAGCAGGTTCGGACACTGCCTCAACGACCTGCTGTTCCGCTCGCGGATCGGGGCACTGCCGGTTGAGATCGCCGCCGTCGTGTCCAACCACACGGACTTCGCCGAGCTGGTCGCCTCGTACAACGTGCCGTTCCGGCACATTCCGGTGACCAGGGAGACGAAGGCCGACGCGGAGGCGCGGCTGCTGGAGCTGGTCCGTGAGGAGAACGTCGAACTGGTCGTCCTCGCCCGCTACATGCAGGTCCTCTCGGACGACCTGTGCAAGCAGCTGAGCGGCCGGATCATCAACATCCACCACTCCTTCCTGCCGAGCTTCAAGGGCGCGAAGCCGTACCACCAGGCGCACGCCCGAGGGGTCAAGCTGATCGGCGCGACGGCGCACTATGTGACGGCCGACCTCGACGAGGGGCCGATCATCGAGCAGGAGGTCGAGCGGGTGGGCCACGGCGTCACGCCGGACGAGCTGGTCGCCGTCGGGCGCGACGTGGAATGCCAGGCGCTGGCACGGGCCGTGAAGTGGCACGCGGAGCACCGCATCCTGCTCAACGGTCACCGCACGGTGGTCTTCGCGTAGCGGCCTGCGTCCGGCGCGCGTCTCCGGGCCGCGGCGGGCTGCTGGGCCGCGGGCGACCCCCGGGCCCAGCACCACCGGGCTACGGACGGCCCTGCGATGACGGACGGCCCTGCGGCTACAGGCGGCTCAGGGAGGCCGCGGCGAAGAGCACGTCGCGGATGGCCTCCCGGTCGCCCTGCTGTCCGGCCGCCGCTTCCTCCGGCGACACATGCCCGGCGACCAGCCGGCAGAACTCCACCCCGTCCAGCGCGACCTGCGCCACGGTGTGCGCGGGCGAGCCGAGCGCGGCCGGGGAGTCCAGCGGTACGTACCAGTCGCCGCCGCCCGAGCCCTCGACCTCCAGATGCAGCGAACGGCCCGGTGAGCCCGCCGTCACCAGATGCTGGGCAGGCCCGGCCAGCCCGGTCCGGCGGCGCTCGGCGAGGGTGGCGGGCAGCAGCCGGGCCGCCAGGTCGATCATCCGGTTGAGGTGCGGGGCGGACGGCGCCTCGTACGGGTAGTCCACCGCGTCCGCGATGTCGCCGCCGTGCACCCAGCATTCGAAGGCCCGGTCCAGCAGGGCGTCGTGCATCGGGAGGGCGAAGTCCCCGTAGGAGACGGACAGCTCGGACACCCGGCGTCCGGCGAAGGACACCGTGCGGATGAGGGCGTGGCTCTGCGCGCGCCACGGTTCGTGGACCGCCCGGGTGGGCGGCAGCCGGCTCGCCGACCAGTACGCCTCGGTGCGCGCGGTGGGGGAGAGCGGCCAGCCGGTGCCGGGGCCGAGGAGGCCGTCGCCGAGCGGTATGTCGAGGTCGAGGGCGGTGCCGATCAGCCCGTCGACGGTCATCAGATGGCCGACGACGCCCGCGACCGTCGTCCGGCGGGCGGTCTCCTGTTCGCCCGCGAACCACTTCAGCCGCACCGGTGCGTGCCATTCCGCGCTGCCGATGTCCCGGAGCAGGGCGTCGAGCCGGGCGGTCTCCGCCTCGTACGGCGAGGCCCAGTCCGGCACCGGGATGGTGGCCGGGCGGCGGCTCAGGCAGGCGTCGATCACCCGGCCCCGCAGCGCCGGGTCGAGGTCCAGGCTGCGATCGGTGTGCAGCAGCCCGACCGCGTCACGCAGGCGAAGCGCCTCGTCCGCGCAGGCGGCGCACTCGGTCAGATGCGCCTCGACGGCCTCGGTCTCCTCCGCGGAGCAGGCGGCCAGGGCCCAGGCGCCGAGCAGCGCCTTGAGGACCCGGTGCGGTGGTTCCGGTGGGGCCACGGTCGTTTCCGGTTCCGGTCGGGGCGGCGGGGAGGACGGCGGCGTCCCGGCCGGTGACACCGGGCCGGGCGGCGGGGGCGGCGACGGCGGCGGCACCGCGGCGAGGTCGAGGTCGTCGGCCGCGGACCGCGGTGCCGGTATGCGCGGGGCGCCCCGGAGGCCGTCGTGCCCCTCCTGCCCGGCGGGGCCGTTGTCCTCGTGGCCGTCGCCCTCGGGCCCGCTCGCGTCGTCGGTCACCGGGAGTGTCCGTATCCGGGCGGCGCGATTCCGTCCAGTGGGCGGGTGTGGGCGCTGGAGAGGAGCTGGAGCCCGAGCCGGAGCCGGCGGCGGGCCTCGTCCTCGGTGACCCCGAGATCGGCCGCGGCCTGCCGGTAGTCCCGGCGCTGGACGTACGCGAGTTCCAGGGCGGCCCGCAGCGGGGCGGGCATGGACGCCACGATGTAGTCGGCCCGCGCGGCGGCGGTGGCCCGGTGCACCCGCTCCTCCAGGGCCTCGATGTCCTCGGCGTCCCCGGCGTCCCCGGGACCGGTGCCCGCCTCGCGCAGTCGCCGTACCGAGTGGCGGTGGGTGAGCCGGGCCACCCAGGCCCGCATCGATCCCTGCCGGGGGTCGTACGCCTCCGGGTTCTCCCACACGTAGCCGAAGACCTCGCGGGTCACCAGGTCGGCGGCGGTGTCGTCGTCGAGCATCCGCTGGGCCTGGCTGTGCACCTGCGAGGCGAAGCGGTCGTAGAGCTCACCGAGCGCGGCCGCCTCGCCGCGTGTCAGCCGCTGCTGCATCTTGCGGTCCCAGCGGGGTGGTGCGTTTTTCGCCATGCGGCCCCCAGCCCTGTTCCCCTCGTCACACCGAATGTAGTCGGCGGTACCGGTGATGTACGCACCTTTGTGGCAAGTGCGCCCCCGAAGCGGCCCGGGGTGGTAGGGGAGCATGGCAGGGGGTGACGCTGGAATCCGACCTGAAGTGATTGTTTCCGTCGGAATCCAGCAGCGTTCTGTCAGGCCGGTCGGTGTTTCACCGGGCCGTGGCCGGGGCAGCGGCGAGAAAGGAGGGAAAACTTCCGGATCGTCGGAATATCCGGAACGATCTGGATCATTGGAATTTCTGGAATTCCCGCAACGAGAGGCCCAGTCGCGTGACACTCACCGTGGCCGAGACCATGCAGGCCGAATGGACCGTACTGCGCGTCCGCGGCGAACTGGATCTGCTGACGTCGCCCGCCGTGCGCCAGTCGGTCCACGAAGCCGTCGCCGCCGGACGCCACGACGTGGTGCTCGACCTCTCCGACGTGCTGTTCTGCGACTCCAGCGGTGTCGGCGTACTGATCGCCGCCCGCCGCCTGATGCACTCCTGCGGCGGTCGCCTGCGCCTGGTCCTCCCGGCCCGGGGCGCGGAGGAGGGCTCCCACGTGAACCGTGTGCTCGCCGCCCTCGGCGTACGCCGCCTCTTCGACGTCTACCCGGACCACGCCGCCGCCGTCAGCTCCCGTTCCCGCCCGCTCTCCGCCTGAGCGCGGGGGCCGCCGCCGGGGGCCGCGCGGCCGGACGGCGGAGGAGCCGGAGGGTCAGGCGAAGCGCTCGCGGAGGCGGTACTTGAGGACCTTGCGGAGGGTCTCGTTGCGGGGCAGGGCGTCCATGACCTCCAGGCGCTCGGGGAGCTTGTGCACGGCCAGGCCCTCGGCGCGCAGGTGGGCGGTGAGGGCGGCCAGGGTCAGGGGGGCGGCGTCCGGCGGCTGTTCGACGACCGCGCAGACCAGTTCGCCGCGCTCCGGGTCGGGGAGGCCGATCACCGCGGCGTCGCCGACGTCCGGGTGCTGGTGGAGCAGGTCCTCTATCTCCTTGGCGGAGATGTTCTCGCCCTTGCGGATGATGATGTCCTTGAGGCGCCCGGTGAGCACCAGATGGCCGCTCTCGCGGAGGTGGCCGATGTCGCCGGTGACCAGGAAACCCTCGGCGTCGAACGCCGCGGCGGTGGCCGCCGGGTCCAGGTAGCCCGCGCACACGGCCTCGCCGCGCAGCCGGATCTCGCCGTCGGTGCCGTTCGGCAGGGGCTTGCCCTGCTTGTCGGTGATCCGGATCTCCATGCCCGCGGGCGGGCGGCCCTCCGTCCCGGCGAGGTGCTCCGGGGTGTCGTCGGGGGAGCCCATGGTGATCATGGGGACCTCGGTCATCCCGTACCCGTGGGTGAGCTGGACGCCCATCTCGCGTACCACCGCGCGGTAGAGCTCCGGGGGCTTGGGCGCGCCGCCGCCCGCCAGCAGGCGGAGGGCGGGGAAGGGGCTGGTGTCCGGGTCCTTGCGCTGTTCGGCCAGGAACATCGAGTAGAACGCGGTGGACCCGCCGGCGACCGTCACCCCGTGGCGCCGGTACTCCGCCAGCGCGTCCGGCAGCGCGAACTGCTCGAACAGCACCGCGGGTATCCCGTACAGCAGCAGCATCACCGCGTAGTCCGGCCCGCCGACATGGGCGAACGGGAAGGCGACCGAGCCGACGTCGTCCGGGCTCAGCCGCAGCGCGTGGGCCAGGCAGGCGCCCGCCGCGATCAGCCCGCGGTCGGTGTGCAGCACCCCCTTCGGGTCGGAGGTGGTGCCCGAGGTCCAGTAGATCCAGCGCACCGCCGTACCGTCCGCGGGCGGCGGCGGCAGGAGCGCGGGGTCGCCGTCCGGGAGTGACGCGTACACCTCGAAGACCTCGCACGCCCGCCGTCCGTGCTCCCCGGCCAGCCGGCGGGCCATCGCCGTGTGGTCGAAGCCCCGCCAGGTGCCCGGCACCGCGAAGAACTCCGCCTTCGACCCGCGCAGCGCGAACCCCGTCTCGCGGTCACGGTAGAAGGGGATGACGGGTGACTGGACGGCCCCGATCCGGGTCAGCGCGAAGGACAGGAGCACCGTCTCGATCCGGGTCGGCAGCTGCCAGGCGACGACGCCGCCGGGGCGTACGCCCATCCCCCACAGACCGGCCGCCACCCGCTCGCCGCGCTCGCGCAGCTCGCCGAAGGTCAGGACCCGGTCGCCCTGGAGCAGGAACGGGCGGTCCGGGGTCAGGGCGGCCCGGCGTTCGACGAGTTCCCAGAAGGTGCGCGAGGCGCTCAGGGCGTGCGCGGTTGCGTTCATGGCCGACCCCTCTCACATGCTGACGGGTAGTCAGATCGTGCGGAGAGCGTAGAGCGCTGCGCCTTGTCGGTCCAGGGGCGCGGGGCTAGCCTGAGGGCGACGTCAATCTGACGGGTCATCAGAAAAGCGTTCGCCGGAGGGGACACCATGACGGAACTGCCTCGGATCGTCAGCGTCGACGACCATGTGATCGAGCCGCCCCACCTCTTCTCCACCTGGCTGCCCGCCAGATACCGCGAACGCGGTCCGCAGCCGCTCACCGCGGGCATCGGCGAGCTGGAGTACACCGGCGGCAAGTACGTCATCACGATGGACCCGGACGGTCCGCCCACCGACTGGTGGATCTACGAGGACCTGAAGTTCCCGTACAAGCGGAACATCGCCGCCGTCGGCTTCGACCGCGACGACATGACGCTGGAGGGCATCACCCGCGAGGAGATGCGGCGCGGCTGCTGGGATCCGGCCGAACGGCTGAAGGACATGGACCTCAACCACGTCGAGGCCAGCCTCTGCTTCCCGACCTTCCCGCGCTTTTGCGGCCAGACCTTCGCCGAGGCGCGGGACAAGGAAGTGGCGCTCGCCTGCGTCCGCGCCTACAACGACTGGATGGTCGAGGAGTGGTGCGGCGACAGCGGCGGCCGGCTGATCCCGCTCTGCATCATCCCGCTCTGGGACATCGGCCTCGCCGTCGCCGAGATCCGGCGGAACGCGGCCCGCGGGGTGCGCGCGGTGACCTTCTCGGAGATCCCCACCCACCTCGGGCTGCCCTCGATCCACACCGGCTACTGGGATCCCTTCTTCGCCGTCTGCGAGGAGACCGGCACGGTCGTCAACATGCACATCGGGTCCAGTTCGCAGATGCCCGCCGCCTCGCCGGACGCCCCGCCCGCCGTGCAGGCCAGCCTCTCCTTCAACAACGCCATGGCCTCGATGATGGACTTCCTCTTCAGCGGCGTCCTGGTCCGCTTCCCCCGGCTGAAGCTCGCCTACAGCGAGGGCCAGATGGGCTGGATCCCGTACGCCCTGGAGCGCGCCGACGACGTCTGGGAGGAGCACCGGGCGTGGGGCGGGGTGCGCGGGCTGATCCCCGAGCCGCCGTCCACGTACTACTACCGGCAGATCTTCTGCTGCTTCTTCCGCGACAAGCACGGCGTCGCCTCGCTCGATGTCGTCGGACGCGACAACGCCACCTTCGAGACCGATTACCCGCACGTGGATTCGACCTTCCCGCACACCAAGGAGGTCGCCCTCGACCACGTCAAGGGACTGGACGACGAGACCGTCTACAAACTGATGCGCGGAAACGCGATCCGGATGCTCGGCCTGGACCTGGACAAGTAGGCGGTCATGGACCTCGCGTACACGGAGGAGGAAGAGGGGTTCCGGGCACGGCTGCGCGCGTGGCTGGCCACCGTGCTCCCGTCCCTGCCCAGGAAACCCGCCCCCGAGGACTGGCCGGGGCGCCGCGCGTACGACACGGCCTGGCAGCGGATGCTCCACGACGCCGGGTACGCCGGTCTGCACTGGCCCGTCGACGCGGGCGGCCGGGGCGCCACCCCGACCCAGCACCTGATCTACCTGGAGGAGACCGAGCGGGCCGGAGCCCCCTACGTCGGCGCGAACTTCGTCGGGCTGCTGCACGCCGGGCCGACGATCGCCGCCGAGGGCACGCCCGGGCAACGGGCCCGCTGGCTGCCGCCCGTGCTGCGCGGCGACGAGATCTGGTGCCAGGGGTTCAGCGAGCCCGACGCCGGATCGGACCTCGCCGCACTGCGGACCCGGGCGGTGCGCGACGGCGACCACTACGTGGTCAGCGGCAGCAAGATCTGGACCTCGCACGCCGAGGTCGCCGACTGGTGCGAACTGCTGGTGCGCACCGACCCGTCGGCCCCCCGGCACCGCGGGATCACCTGGCTCGCCCTGCCGATGGACGCCCCCGGCATCACCGTCCGCCCGCTGCGCACCCTCGCCGGATCCACCGAGTTCGCCGAGGTCTTCCTCGACGAGGTGCGGGTTCCGGTCGGGAACCGGGTCGGCGCGGAGAACGACGGCTGGCGCGTCACCATGGTCACCCTCTCCTTCGAGCGCGGCACCGCCTTCGTCGGCGAGGTCGTCGCCTGCCGCCGCACCCTGTCCGCGCTCGCCGCCGAGGCGCGGCGCCGCGGCTGCTGGGACGATCCGGTGCTGCGCCGCAGGCTGGGGCGGCTGAACGCCGAGTTCCGGGCGCTGTGGCGGCTCACCCAGTGGAACGTGAGCGAGGCGCAGCGGGCGGGGCGGGGCGGCGCCGTGGGCACCGGCGGCTCCGTCTTCAAGCTGCGCTACTCGCACGCCCGCCAGGAGCTGTACGAGACGGCCGCCGAGGTGCTCGGCGCCGACAGCGCGGACCTGGACCGGGAATGGGTGCTGGACCGGCTCTCCTCGCTCTCGTACACCATCGCCGCGGGCACCTCGCAGATCCAGCGGAACATCGTCGCCGAACGTGTGCTCGGCCTGCCGAAGGGGCGCTGACGCTCATGGACTTCCAGCTCTCGGACGACCAGCGGGCCCTGCGGGCGGGGGTGCGTGACCTCCTCGCCGGGCGGTTCGGCAGGGACCGGATGCGGGCCGCGCTGGAGAGCGGCGCCACGGTGGACCCGGCCCTGTGGCGGGAGCTCGGCGACGCCGGGTTCTTCGCGCTGCGGCTGCCGGAGGCGGAGGGCGGCGTCGGCCTGGGGCTCCCCGAGGCGGCCCTGCTCTTCGAGGAGGCGGGGCGGGTGCTGCTGCCCGGTCCGCTCATCGCCACCCACCTCGCCGCCGGGGCCGTGAAGGGCGCGGCGCGGGGCGAGTCGGTGGTCGCGATGGCCGACGCCGGGCAGCCCGTGGCGCACCTGGGCGAGGCGGATGCGCTGCTGGCCCTTGAGTCCGGGGGGTTTCCCGGCGGACTGGTCCGGGACGCCGGTCCGGTACGGGAGGCGGCCGTGGCCGTACGCCCGTCGGACCCGTTCACCCCCTTGTGGCGTATCGCGGAGCCGGTGACCGCCGACGAACCGCTGCCGCCGCCGCTGCCCGGGGGCGGGCTCCCGCGCGACGAGGGCGCCCTGCTCGCCGCCGCCGAACAGCTGGGCAGCGCCGCCCGCACCACCGAGCTGGCCGTCGAGTACGCCGGTACGCGCGAGCAGTTCGGCGCGCCGATCGGCTCCTTCCAGGCGGTCAAACATCTGTGCGCCGGGATGCTGGTCCGCGCCGAACTGGCCCGCTGCGCGGTCTACGCGGCGGCCGTGACCGCGGACCCGGTCGAGATCGCGGGCGCCAAACTGCTGGCCGACGAAGCGGCGGTGCGCAACGCCCGTGACTGCCTCCAGGTGCACGGCGGCATGGGCTTCACCTGGGAGTCCGATGTCCATCTGCACCTGAAACGGGCCTGGCTGCGCGCCGGACAGTGGCGCACCGCGGCGGCGGCCGAGGAGGTGCTCGCGGGGGATCTGTGCTGAAGCCGGACGGATCCCGTGCGGTCTCGGGCCGTCCCCGGCAGCCCGGTACCGCGCGGACACCCCCAGCCCCAGCCCCACGGAATCACACAGCGTGAGACGGTGGTGCCGGGCCCTGATCCGTGTCCGGCACATCTTTCGTCACGGGGCGGAGTCGGCCTCGCGCTCGGGTACGCTCCGTGGAGTGCGACAGGAACTGGAACCGGGCAATCCGGTGATCGCCGGTGCGGTGACTCCGGGCCGGAAGCGGTGCCCTGCTCGCGGTCCAGGCAGCGGCGCCGGGCGCGCCCGGGAAGCGGTCCGTACGGGCCGCTGTTCGACTCCCCGCGAAGCGCGTCGCACAGTATGCAGCACGCGTACTCCTTCGCGCTGGAATATGCCCGAAGCGCTTGTTGCGGTGACTGTACGTCAACCAAGCTGTCTCGCAGGGGAATCACGTTCCGTGACCCCGAGGAGGCGCGAGGCGATGTGTCCGCCGGTTCGGATGGTGTGAGCGGTGCAGGTGCTTCAGGTACAGCTGGAAGTCGGGGCCGACCCCGCGGAGGTCGGCCGGGCCCGTAGATGGGCCCGGTCGAGACTGGTCGGGTCCGGGATAAGTGACGACGAGCCCCTGGCGGAGACGCTCATCCTGCTGATCTCGGAGCTCGTCACCAACGCGGTGGTGCACACCGGGTGCCCGGCCGTGCTGCGCATGCTGTTCGGTCTGACCGGCGCCTCGGGGGTGCCCGGGACGGTCCGGGTCGAGGTGGCCGATGCCAGTTGCCGTCCGCCCCTGCAACGGCACGCGGCGGGCGAGGACACCAACGGCCGGGGCCTGGAGCTGGTGGACGGCCTCGCCGACCGCTGGGGCTGGCAGCCTGAGGGCGCGGGCAAGCGCATCTGGTGCGAGGTCGACCGGAGCGCGCCGCTGATCCAGCTGCCCCCGCACCCCGGTGTCACGGGCCGACCCGTCCTGGACCTGCGAAAACGTCCAGTGACGCGGGCCGTCACGCATCTCGCGTGACGCCCCGGGAATCTGCATAAAGGTTAAAGCAGTTGGACCGGGCAGCCGCCCGGCGCCTCGGAGCGCCGTCGGTCGTCCGGCGACCGGTCGTGCCTCTGCGCCCCCGGCGCGCCGCGCCTTCCTCGCGGTCAGAGCACGGCGACCGGGGCGACCGGGGTGCCCGTCGCCCCGGTGAAGGGTTCCGGCATCGCGGAGAGCAGGAAGGCGTACCGCTTCTCCTGGGCACAGACGGTGGACAGCTCCTCCAGGTTCCAGTTCTGGCCCTGGAGCATGCCCATCTCGACCAGGTCGAGGGCGTGTACCCCCAGCCACAGGTTCTCGATCTCCGGCGGGAAGATCTCGAAGGTCAGCGTGTCGTTGGCGACCGCCGCGACGTCGCGGGCGCGGAACCACTCGGGCGTACGGATCGAGAGCCCGGGTGAGGGATAGGCGTACGCGTGGGTGTCGCCCGCCAGGTACACCCGTATCTGCCCGGTCCGTACGAGCACGATGTCGCCGGGGCGCACCCGCACGCCGGCCAGTTCCTCGGCCGCCTCCAGGTCCTCGGGGGTGACGGCGTGGTCGCCGGGGAGCCGGTCGGTGCCGCGCGCGCGGGCCACGTCGAGGAGTACCCCGCGCGAGACGAGGTGGGGCACCTTGTCGATCCCGCTGAACTCCGCGCCGCCGTGCGCGGTGATCGACGCGGCGGGGCGGCCGTTGTAGATCCGGCCCGAGTGCGAGGCGTGGGTGAGGGCGTCCCAGTGGGTGGCCGTCTGGAGGCTCAGTACGGCCATGTCGTCGCTGGTGGCGACGGTGCCGGGGCCGAACAGCTCCTGGTTGATCTGGACCATGGTGTGCGTCGGGTTGATCCGCCCGGGGACCAGCCCGCTCTGCACGCCGTCCTGCCGCAGCGGCAGCGCCAGGGGGATGCGCAGCCCGCTGCGGACGGTGGCGGCGGCCTCCCGGACCACGGCGTCGGTGATCAGGTTGAGGGTGCCGATCTCGTCGTCGGCGCCCCAGCGACCCCAGTTGCTGACCCGCTTCGCGATGTCGTGGAACTCGGCCGGCAGTGACACAGCGCCTCCCGGGGCTTGTGCTCGTGGACCTGATGGCCCATAAAATCTAACGGTCCGTCAGAAACCGCGGGAAGGGGCCGGGCATGGGGAACTTCTTGGCAGGCAAGGTGGTGGCCGTGACGGGTGCCGGACGCGGCATCGGCAGAGCGGTCGCGCTCGCGGCGGCGGCCGAGGGCGCGAGGGTCGTCGTCAACGACTACGGGGTCTCCGTCGAGGGCGGCGAGCCGAGCAGCGAGGTGGCCGAGTCCGTCGTCAAGGAGATCGAGGCGGCGGGCGGAGAGGCGGTGGCGGTCGCCGACGACATCTCCACGATGGCGGGCGGCCAGCGGATCGTGGACACGGCACTCGCCCGGTTCGGCCGGATCGACGGGGTGGTCTGCGTGGCGGGCATCCTGCGCGAGCGGATGCTGTTCAACATGTCCGAGCAGGAGTGGGATCCGGTGGTCGCCACCCATCTCAAGGGCACGTTCACCGTCTTCCGGGCCGCCTCGGCGGTGATGCGGAAGCAGGAGGGCGGGGGCACGCTGATCGGCTTCACCAGCGGCAACCACCAGGGCAGCGTCGCCCAGGCCAACTACAGCGCGGCGAAGGGCGGGATCATCTCGCTGGTGCGGAGCGCGGCGCTCGGCCTGCACAAGTACGGCGTGACGGCCAACGCGGTCGCGCCGGTGGCCCGTACCCGGATGTCCGCCAACGTGCCGATGGAGCTGAAGGAGATCGGCGAGCCCGAGGACGTGGCGGCGCTCGTGGTCTACCTGCTCAGCGAACGGGCCCGTGCGGAGGGGATCACCGGCCAGGTGTACACGGTCGCGGGCCCGAAGATCGCGGTCTGGGCCCAGCCGAGGGAACTGCGCGCCGGATACGTCGAGGGGGCGTGGACGCCGGAGCGGATCGCGGACTTCCTGCCGGGGACGGTGGGCACCGACCCGATGCCGATGCTGGCACGGCTGGAGGAGATGGCCGCCGCCGCGGCGGCGAAGGCGCGGCCGAACGCCTAGGGATGGCGCAGGGATCAGGTCGGATCATCTTCGCCGGGCGGCCGAGACCGCCCGGCCTACCGAGGGAGACGGGATGAGAGGCGTCGTCTTCGACGGCGAGCGGACCGAGGTCGTCGGCGATCTGGAGATACGTGACCCGGGGCCCGGCGAGGTGCTGGTGCGGGTGGCCGCGGCCGGGCTGTGCCACAGCGACCTCTCGGTGATCGACGGGACGATTCCGTTCCCGGCGCCGGTGGTGCTCGGGCACGAGGGCGCGGGCGTGGTGGAGGCGGTCGGGGCGGGCGTCGGCCATGTCGTGCCCGGTGACCACGTGGCGCTGTCCACGCTGGCCAACTGCGGCGCGTGCGCCCAGTGCGACCGGGGGCGGCCCACGATGTGCCGCAAGGCGATCGGCATGCCGGGGAAGCCGTTCACCCGGCGCGGCACACGGCTGTACCAGTTCGCGGCCAACTCGGCGTTCGCCGAACGGACCCTGGTCAAGGCCGTGCAGGCGGTGAAGATCCCGGCGGACATCCCGTTGACGTCGGCGGCCCTGATCGGCTGCGGGGTCCTGACCGGTGTCGGGGCCGTCCTCAACCGGGCGAAGGTCGACCGCGGCGACACGGTGGTGGTCATCGGCACCGGCGGCATCGGGCTCAACGTGATCCAGGGCGCGCGGATCGCGGGCGCGCTGACCATCGTCGCGGTGGACGCCAACCCGGCGAAGGAGGCCGTGGCCCGGCAGTTCGGCGCGACCCACTTCCTGACCTCGGCGGACGGGGTGCGGGAGATCCTGCCGGAAGGCGCGGACCACGCCTTCGAGTGCGTGGGCCGCACCGAGCTGATCCGTACCGCGATCGACCTGCTGGACCGGCACGGCCAGGCGGTCCTGCTGGGCGTCCCGCCCGCGACCGCGGAGGCGTCGTTCCGGGTCTCGGCGATGTACCTGGACAAGTCGATCCTGGGCTGCCGCTACGGCTCCTCGCGCCCGCAACGGGACATCGCCCTCTACGCGGAGCTGTACCGGGAGGGGCGGCTGCTGCTGGACGAACTGGTCACCGCCACCTACCCGGTGGAGGACTTCGCCAAGGCGGCCGAGGACGCGCACCACGGCCGGGTGGCGCGCGGCGTGCTGGTGTTCTGAACTCCCGTGAGGCGCGGGGCGTGGCCGGGGCCGCCGGCGCGTTCCGGGGTGTTCTCCCCGGTCCGCCCGGTCCGCCCGGTGCGTTCCGGGCGTTCTCCCTGGTCCGCCCAGTGTTTTCCGGTGTGTCGGGGTGCTCCGGGGTGTCCTCAGGACCGCCCGAAGTGTTCCCCGGAGCTTCTCAGGTCCGCTCGGCGCGGAAGGTGCGCCGGTAGACCGTCGGGGAGACCCCCAGCGCCGTCTGGAGGTGCTGGCGCAGTGACGTGGGCGTTCCGAAGCCCGCGTCCCGGGCCACCTGGTCGATCGACAGGTCCGTCGACTCCAGCAGGTGCCGGGCGCGCTCGACCCGCTGCCGGGTCAGCCACTGCACGGGGCTGACCCCGACCTCCTCCCGGAACCGCCGGGTGAACGTCCGTACGCTCATCGACTCCTGCTGCGCCATGTCGCGCAGCAGGATCGGGCGCTCCAGCCGGCCGAGCGCCCAGGTCCGCGCGGTCGTCGTGGTCGCGAGCCGGGACTCCGGCACCGGGCGCCGGATGTACTGTGCCTGCCCGCCGTCCCGGTGCGGCGGCACCACCGTACGGCGGGCGACGTCGTTGGCGACGGCGGTGCCGTGGTCGCGGCGCACGATGTGCAGGCAGAGGTCGATCCCGGCGGCCACCCCGGCCGAGGTCAGGACATCCCCGTCGTCGATGAACAGGACGTCCGGGTCGACCCGGACCGCGGGGAACAGCTGCTGGAAGTGGTCGGCGTGCCACCAGTGCGTGGTGGCGGGGCGCCCGTCGAGGCGGCCGGAGGCGGCCAGCACGTAACTGCCCGTGCAGATGGAGACCAGCCGGGTGCCCGGTCTGATCCGGGCGAAGGCGGCGGCCAGTTCGTCGGTGAGCCTGCCCTCGGAGCGGACCGGGCCCAGCTCGTAACTGGCCGGGATCACCACCGTGTCGGCGGTGGCCAGTGCCTCGGGGCCGTGCTCGACGCCGATCGTGAAGTCCGCGTCGGTGCGGACCGGGCCCGGCGGGCGGACCGAACAGGTCACGACTTCATAGAGGCGGCGGCCCGCGTTCTGCGCCTCGACGCCGAACGCGCGGCCGAATATCCGCTGGGGGATGCCGAGTTCGAAGGGAAGCAGCCCGTCGAGGGCCAGAACGACGACTCGGTGCGGCACACGCGGCATGCGCAGGACTCCCTTCACCTCTAGTGGTATAGACCTCAACCCTGATACATGTCACTCCCGTGAAGGCAAAGTCAGCGCGGCACCCGCGCATTCCCGCGGCGCGGAGCGAGGGCGCGCAGCCCCTCCCGCCCGGTCCGTCCGCAGTGTCCTCGACCGGCGACGACCGGCCGGAAGGGCTGTGGAACCGTAACTTCCGGCTCTTCTTCGTCGCCCGTACCGCCGCCCTCTTCGGGGACGGCATGATCCCGGTGGCACTCACCGCCGGGCTGCTCGGGGCCGGTCGGCCGCACTCCTCCGTCGGGTACGCGCTGGCCGCCTGGATGGGTCCGCTGGCGCTGTTCGTGCTCTTCGGGGGCGTACTGGCGGACCGGTTCACGCCCCGCCGGATGATGATCATCGCGGACGCGCTGCGGCTGGTCGGCGCCTCGGCGCTGGCCGTCTCCTTCGCCACCGGGAACCCGCCCCTGTGGGCGGTGTACACGCTCAGCGCGGTCGCCGGGGTGGGCGCCGCGCTCTTCCAGCCGGGCGTCGCCTCGACCGTGCCCCGGGTGGCCGCGGACGTGCAGCGGGCCAACGCGGTACTCCGGGTCTCCGAGGCGCTCATGACCATGGCGGGCCCGGCCTTCGCGGGCATGCTCGTCGGGCTGGCCAGTGCCGGGGCCGTCTACGCGGCGAACGCCTCGACGTTCCTGGTCTCCGGGATCTGCCTGTTCCTGCTGCGGCTCGCCCCGGCCCCCGCGGACGACGCCCGGCGCGGCGGCTTCGTCTCCGAACTGGCGGACGGATGGCGGGAGTTCCGGGCCCGCAGCTGGCTGTGGGGGGTGATCGCGATCTGGACGGTGTACGGCTTCACGGTGCTCGGCCCGATGCTGCCGCTCACCGCGGTCGAGGTGACCGAGGCGCACGGCTCGGGGACGTACGGCGTGATGATGGCGGTGAACGGCGCGGGCAGCGTCGTCGGCGGGCTGCTCGCGCTGCGGCTGCGGCCCCGCCGTCCGCTCGCGGCGGGGGCCGTCGCGCTCACCGGGGTGTGCGTGAACCTGGTGGTGCTGGGGGCCGGGATGCCGGTGCCCGCGCTGGGGGCCGGGCAGTTCGTGGCGGGCGCGGCGTTCGCGTTCTGGCTGGTCATGTGGTCGACGACGGTGCAGACCCATGTGCCGCCCGAGGCGCTGAACCGGCTGCACGCGTACGACGTGGCGGGCTCGCTGCTGATGCTGGCGGCGGGCCGGGCCCTGGCGGGGCCGGTCGCGGACCGGCTGGGCGCGCCCGAGGTGCTGCTGGCCGGAGCGGTCATCAACCTGCTGGTGGTGGCGGTCCTGCTGGTGGCCCGGCCGATCAGCCGGCTGGAGCGGATCGCGTGAGGGGGCGTGGGGGCGGGCGTTCCGTCCCGCGCACGCGGGCGGTCGCGGCCGGGGCCGCCGTGCTGACGGTCCTGGCCGGGCTCGGGGTCAGGGCGTTCGCCGACGGCGACCTCGCCAAATACGCGGGGGACGCGCTCTACACGGTGCTGGTCTGCGCCCTGGCCGCGATGCTCGCCCCCCGAGCCCGGCCGGCCGGGTGGGCGGGGGCGGCACTGGCGTTCAGCTGGGCGGTGGAGCTGGCCCAGCTGACCGGGGTGCCCGCCGGGCTCTCCCGGCGCAGCGCGGTGGCACACCTGGTGTTCGGCTCGACCTTCAACGCGCCCGACCTGTTCTGGTACGCGGTGGGGGCCGGGTGCGGCTGGGCGGTCGCGGCCGGCTGGCGGCGGGCGCGCGGGTGGCCCGATCCCTGCGAAGCGCGTCCTTCCGGCCACTCGTGAGCGGGTCCGGCACGGCCGGATGCTGAGCGACGTGACCCAGACAACCAAGAGCGCCGCCCGGGACGGTGGCCGCCGGAGCGCGGCGGCGGCCACCCGCCGGCCGGCCCGCCCCCCTGTCCGTGCCGGGCGGACCGGCCGTCCCCGTACCCGGTCCGGGGAGCCCGGCCGTCCCCGTATCCACCGCGCGTGGATCGTCGCCGCCGTCACGTTCGTGACGATCATCGGCGGCGCCGCCTTCAACGCACTGCCCGGCCTCCTCATCGAACCGCTCAACGATGAGTTCGGCTGGTCACGCGGGGAGATCGGGCTCGCCGTCTCCATCGACATGGCGCTGTACGGGCTGACCGCGCCGTTCGCCGCCGCGCTGATGGACCGCTTCGGTATCCGCCGGGTCGTCGCCGTCGCCCTTGGCGCGGTGGCGGCCGGGGCGCTGGCCAGCGTGTGGATGACGGCGTCCTGGCAGCTGATGGTCTACTGGGGCCTGCTCGTCGGCCTCGGTACCGGCTCCATGGCGCTGGCCTTCTCCGCCACGGTCACCCACCGCTGGTTCGTCGCCCGGCGGGGCCTGGTCACCGGCATCCTCACCGCCGCGGGTGCCTCCGGCCAGCTGGTCTTCCTGCCGCTCTGCGCCTGGATCGTCGCGCACCACGGCTGGCGCCCGGCCTCGGTGACGGTGGCGCTCGCGGCCCTGGCCGTCGTCCCGTTCGTCTGGTTCCTGCTCCGCGACCATCCGGCCGATGTGGGCCTCGCCCCGTACGGCGGCGCGTACGAGCCGAAGCCCGCGCCCGCGCGCGGGGCGGCGCGGCGGACCGTGCGGGTCCTGGCCGACGCGGCGCGCACCGGGCCGTTCTGGCTGCTGGCCGGTACGTTCGCCATCTGCGGGGCCTCGACCAACGGCCTGATCCGTACGCACTTCGTGCCCTCGGCCCACGACCACGGCATGCCGGTCACCGCCGCGGCGTCCCTGCTCGCCGTCATCGGGATCTTCGACGTCGTCGGCACGGTCTTCTCCGGCTGGCTCACCGACCGCTTCGACGCCCGTCGGCTCCTCGCCGTCTACTACGCGCTGCGCGGCGTCTCGCTGCTCTTCCTGCCGATGCTGATGGCACCCGAGGTGCACCCGCCGATGCTGTTCTTCATCGTCTTCTACGGCCTGGACTGGGTGGCCACCGTCCCGCCGACGCTGGCCCTGTGCCGCGAACAGTACGGTGACGACAGCGCCATCGTCTTCGGCTGGGTCCTGGCCTCGCACCAGGTGGGGGCGGCCCTGGTCGCCTTCCTGGGCGGTGTGGCACGCGACGTCTTCGGCACGTACGACGTGGTCTGGTACGCCTCGGGCGCGCTGTGCGCCATGGCAGCCCTGATGGCCCTGGTCATCCGCCGCACCCGGCAGCCCGTGTAGGGGCGCGGGAGGCGCGCGAGCTCAGTCGTCGAGGGGGGCGAAGCGGCCGAAGGCGCCGCGGTGGAACAGCAGGGGAACGGTTTCGTCCACCGCGCCCAGGGCCTCCACCCGGCCGACCACGATCAGGTGGTCGCCCCCGGTGTGGACGGCCTGGATGCGGCAGTCGATCCAGGCGGCCACGGAGTCCAGCCGGGGCGAGCCGGTGACCGGGGCGGGCCGGTGCGCCACCCCCGCGAACTTGTCGGCGCCGCTCACCGCGAAGCTCCGGCACAGGGCGCCCTGGCCGGCCCCGAGGATGTTGACGCAGAAGGCCCCGGCGCGGGCGATGCGCGGCCAGGTCGTCGACGTACGGGCGACCATGAACGTGACCAGCGGCGGGTCCAGCGAGAGCGAGGCGAAGGACTGGCAGGCGAAGCCCGCCGGGCCCGCCGGGTCGTCCGGGGCGTGTGCCGTGACGATCGTGACGCCGCTGGCGAAGCTTCCCAGTACCCGGCGGAACTCGCGCGGATCGACCGGCGGTTGCTCGCCTTCGGCGACGGCGCGCAGATGCGGGCGCGGCAGCGGGTCGACCGGTGCCGGTCCGGTGGTGGCGGCGCCGACGGACCTGAGGTACCGGACGGCTATGGCGGCCATGCCTGCGTGTCCCATCACCTTTCGATTAGAGCTGACGAGCTGTCAGATGGGAAGAGCCGCGGAGCGGCGGCTTGCGCCTGCCTGTACATGGCAAGGTACATTGCATCGCATGGAACCAGGTGATCCGAGCGACCGCGCCGCGGGCAGGGCCGAGAGCCAGCTCCGCAAGGGCGTGCTGGAGTACTGCGTGCTCGCCCTGATGCGGGACGGGGCGCGGTACGGGGTCGAGCTGCTGCGCGAGCTGGAGGCGACCGGTGTGCTGGCGACCAGTCAGGGCACGGTCTACCCGCTGCTGTCGCGGCTCCGGCGGGACGAGCTCGTCGTGACCACCTGGCAGGAGTCCGCCTCTGGCCCCCCGAGGCGCTACTACGAGCTGACCGAGGCCGGGCGCGGCGCGCTCGCGGAGTTCACGGAGACGTGGCCCGCCTTCCGCGACGCCGTCGACCGCCTCCTCGCACCCACCCCGCGCCGGGCACCCCAGCCGTCTGGAGAGAACGAACGATGAGCATCAGCAGGTCGCAGAGTGCCCCGTGCGCCGGGGACGGTGCCGCGAGCGCACTGGTCCAGGACTACCTCGCGGCGGTCGGGCGCGAGGCGTCGGAGCTGCCCGCCGAACGCCGCCAGGAACTGGTGGCCGATCTCGCCGAACACATCGAGATCGCGTGCGCAGAGCGGCCCGGCGACTGCCGGGAGATCCTGCGCGAACTCGGCGACCCGCGCGCCATAGCCGCCACCGCCCTCCAGGAGTCCGGCCTCGGCGCCGCTCCCGCGCCCGGCTCCGTGCCGGGTTCCGCGCCCGGCTCCGCGCCTGGTCCGGTGCCGGGTTCCGCGCCCGGTTCTTCGGGCGGCCGGAGGGGCGGGCCGCGTTCGCCCGCGTGGCTCGTGGCGCTGCTGCCGGTGCTCGCCTTCGGGTGCGGCTACCTCTGGGTTCCGCTGGGCTTCGCGCTGAAGGTCACCGCGGCCGTCGTGCTGTTCCGGTCCCGGTACTGGACGAGGGGCCAGAAGTGGACCGGCTTCGGACTGACCGTACTGGCTCCCTCGCTGATGAACGTGGCCTGGTTCGTCTTCAGCTACCCCAACAACCCCTCGCAGACCGCGTACGGGACGGCGATCACGGCGACGGCCGCGGTGACCCTCGCCGGTGCCGCCCTGCTCTGGCGGGTACGGGGCGAGGGGCGGGGCGTCGCGGCCCCGTGATGCCGCGTGTCCGCCGGGCCGCGCCCGCGCACCCCTGACGATCGTCAGGGGTACGGACTGCCGTTCGGCACGGAGCGCGGGCCCCCGCCGCTTCTAGGTTCGCCTCTCATGAGACGAGAAACCGGAAGCAGTACCAGGGCCGGACGGCCGCTGACGGCCTGCGCCGTCCTGGCGGCGGGGGCGGCGGCGGTCGGCGGGCTCGCCCCGGGCGGGCTGGGCACCGACCGCGCCGTGGAGGTGACGGACGGCGCCTCGGCCTCCGCCTACCGCGCGGTGACCCGGGCGGTGGCCGACGCGCCCTCCTGGACGGGACCGCTGCTGGAGGCGGCCACCGACGGCACCCTCGTGGTGCTCGGCCTGCTGCTGGTGTGGGCCTGGTGGATTGCCGTACGCCGGGGCGACACCCGGACGTCCGCGGGCGCCGTGCTCACCGGCACCGGCACCGTGGCGGCGTACGCGCTCAGCGAGGCGGTCAAGCTGGTGGTGGACGAGGAACGCCCCTGCCGGGCCCTGCGGGGCATCGCCGAGACGGCCGCCGCCTGTCCGCCGCCCGGCGACTGGTCCTTCCCGAGCAACCACGCCACCCTGGCCGCCGGGCTCGCGGTGGGCCTGGCCGTGCTGCGCCCGCGCCTGGCCGCCGTCACCCTGCCGGTCGGCGGGGCGGCGGTCCTGCTGCGGGTCGCGGTGGGGGCGCACTACCCGCACGACGTGCTGGCCGGTGCGGCCCTCGGGGCCACGGTGGTGGCGGCCGTCCTGCTCGCGTTCCCGCCGCTCGCCCGGACGGCGGCCTCAGCGCTCGCCCGACGGGCGGCCGGGCGGCGGCTGCGCGGGCGCGGTGATCCCGGCCTCGTGGGCGACGACGGCCGCGGCGGCCCGGTTGTCCACGCCCAGCCGGGCCAGGATGGAACTCACATGCGCCTTGACCGTCCCTTCCACCAGATGGAGCCGTCGGGCGATCTGCCCGTTGGACAGCCCGCTGCCGAGGAAGGCCAGTACGTCGCGTTCCCGGGCGGTCAGGGCACCGACCCGTTCCCGGGCGGCGCTCCGGCGTCCGGCCAGGGAGCCCGCGCCCGTCGCCGAGAGGTGGGCGACGACCCGCGCCGCGACCTTCGGTGACAGGTAGGCGGCGCCGTCGGCCACCGCGCGCACCCCCGCGATCAGCTCCTCGGGCTCGCCCGACTTGATCAGGAAACCGGCGGCGCCGCCCCCGAGCGCCTGGAGGATGTAGTCGTCCTCACCGAAGGTCGTGAGCATCACCACCCCCGTCCCCGGGACGGCCCGCCGGATCTCGGCCGCCGCCTCGATGCCGTTCGTCCCCGGCATCCGGATGTCGAGCACGGCGACGGCCGGGCGGTGACGGCGCACCAGCTCCACGGCGTCGCGCCCGTCGGAAGCCTCCGCGACGATCTCGATGTCCGGGTCGGTGGACAGCACGGCGCGCACCCCCGCGCGGATCATCGGCTCGTCGTCGGCGATCAGCACCCGGATCACCGCTCACCTGCCGCGCCGGTCTTCCCTCTGCCCCTCATGCGGGCCGGGACCGGGATCACGGGGTCAGGGCCTCCTTGGACATCAGCCGGCCGTCCCGGAAACACAGCCGGTAGGCGTCTCCCGACCGGTCGTCGAAACGGTCCGCCGTCATCGCGTAGTACGCGCATGTGATGCCCCTTCCCCTCGGTTCCCCGGCCACCGGCCGCTGTCTGGTCTCCCGGTCGGGCAGCAGCCCCCGGACCGCCCTCTGATCCTGTCCCACCCGCAGCCGGGCGTAGTCCCCAGGGTCCAGTACGGACTGCCGGGCCGAGTGGACGTCCCAGGCCATCAGGGCCGCGCTCAGCAGGGCCCACACCCCCAGCGGCAGCACGACCGCGAGGGCCAGCGCCCGGCGGACCCGGCCGCGGGCCCGCCGGTGCTCCGGCGGCAGGGCCGGGGATGCGGCCCGGGACGGGGCGGGCGGCCGGCTGGCCGGCGGGGCGTGCGGAATCCGCGCGGTGACCGCGAAACCACCCGGGCCGGAGGCGCGCGCCTTTGGGCTGTCCGTGCGCGGCCCGTGCGTGCGTGGCCGGCGCGCGCGTGGGGCGTCCGGGTGCGGGGCGTCCGTGCCCAGGCTGTCCAGGCGCGGCGCGTCCGTGCGGGGACCGTCCGGGTGCGGGCCGTAGGTGAAGGTGCCGCCCGTCAGCCGTACGCGTTCGTCGAGCCCGATCAGCCCGCGCCCGGTGCCCGGTGCGGTGCCCGGAGCATGGGCGGTGCGGGCCGGGGCGGGCGCGGGGCCGTTCGCCACCCGGACCGTCGTCTCCCCGGCACCATGCGTCACCCGTACGTCCACCCGTGCGCCCGGCGCGTGCTTGGCCGCGTTGGTCAATGACTCCTGGACGACCCGGTGGGCGGCCCGCGCGGCTGCCGCAGGCATGGCGTCCGCGTCCCCCGCCACCCGGAGATCCACCGCGAGCCCGGCCGCCGCGGCCTCCTCGACCAGCCGGGAGATGCTCGTGCCCGTCTTCCCGTCAGCCCCCTCGTCCGCCTCCTCGCGCAGCAGGCCGATCACCTCGCCGAGCCGCTCCACCGACGCGGCCGCGCGGGCCCGGATCTCCCCGGCCGCCGCCCGGTGGGCCTCGTCGAGCCCGGGGGCCAGCTTGAGGGCACCGGCCGACAGGGCGATGAGGCTCAGGTCGTGCCCCAGGACGTCGTGCATGTCCTGGGCGATCCTGGCCCGCTCGCGGGACCGGGCCTGCTCGGCCACGAGCTGCTGCTCACGCTCCAGCCGGGCCGCCCGCTCCCAGCCCGCCCGGACAAGATCCTGGTACTGCCGCCAGAAGCGCCCCACGAACCAGGGGAGTACCGCGGCCAGCACCACCATCCCGACGAACTGCCCGGCCATCAGCAGCCACGAAGGCACCAGGGCCACCGCCACCGCCCCGCCCGCCACCACCGCGACGAGCACGAGGACCGCGGGCCCGGCCCTTCCCGGCTCCCGGCCCGCGAGGAAGGCCGCCACGGCCGCGGGCAGGGCCCACCACAAACTGACCGTGCTCAACGTCACGCAGGCCGCCGCGACGACAGCCGCCGCGGTCCCCGGGGCGGCGACGGCCCGCCGGACCGCCCCGCTGCTCACCACACCGTTCACCCGGACGACCGTACGCAGCCCGGCGGCCTTCCGGCACTGCCGAAAGTCACTGCCGCCCCGCGCCGGTCAGGACGCGGCGTCCCGGCCCAGGCTGATCACCGCGTAGGTCTCCCCGTCGCCCGGCGGCCGCGTCCACGAGCGCGTGGTGAACGTGTGCAGGCGCCCCCGCGTGAGCGCGTGACGCGGCAGCCCGGCACCGAACGTGCCGGACACGGCCTCCAGCAGCAGCCGCTCCTCGGCGCCGCCCCCGCCCGCCTCGTCCTCCTCGGCGGTCCCGGTCGTCCTCCGGGAACCGAAGAACCGGTCCGGGTCCAGGGCCGGGGGTATCTCCCCGGTGCGGCGTATCTCTCCGTCCGCGTACGTGAAGGCGTACTCCTGCGCCCCGTCCCGTGCCACGGACAGGTGGAAGAACGGCTCTCCGTGCCGGGTCCGCAGACCGCCCCAGACCACCACCGCACGGGTGCCCGTCCCGGCGGTCGCGGCCGGGGAGACGAACCGCAGCGGGTCGAAGCGCGCGGGGTTCCCGTCGAAGGCGAAGCTCCAACGGGCCCCGGCCCGGCCGACCGCCACGAGGGCCTTGTCGTCGTAGGACGAGAACTCCCGCCGCCCCTGAAGCGAGTGGCGCAGGGCCTCGTCGCACGTCATGGGATCGTCCAGCACCACCCCGCTCCCGCTCCCACTCCCACTTCCGCTCCCGTCCCCGTCGCCGTTCCTGTCCGCGAGCCGTTCCGGCAGGTCCTTGGGCTCCACGTCCTCGACCAGGACGAAGCGGTAGGACCTGCGGCCGTCACGGGACTCCGGGTCGGCGAGCCACGCCAGTCCGTCCGGATCGAGGGCGGCCGAACGGACCGGGGGCTCGCCCCGCTGCCCGCCCCTGGGCGTGGACAGCAGCTCACGGCCCCGTTCCGGAGTCAGCAGGGGGCCGAGCAGGGGGTCGGCCACCCACCCCAGCGGTGCCAGGTGGTCAGGGCCCAGCGGCAGCCACTCTGGCAGCGCGTCCATCAGTGTCCGCCAGGCCCCGTCGCCGTCGCCCCACCGTGCCCGCTCCCGGGCCCGCTCGACCGCCTCCCCGAACGGCCCGGCCGCCTCGTACCGGTACGTGCCGTCGCGCATCCGTTCCAGCATCGCCCGTGCCGACGACACCACGCCGTCGTCGGCACCCCGCAGGGAGAACATCAGCGCGGAGCCGTCCCCGTACGAGGCCGTCGCGTGACCGGAGACCAGCGCGGGCAGCAGATCGGGCGCGTACCGCGGGTCGGTCACCACCCCCTCCAGGCGGACCGCGGAGGTCCTCCCGAGCAGGAGGCGTATCTGGTCGCCCAGGCCCGCCGCCCGCGGCCTGCCGTACTCCTTCGCCTCGTCCAGCGCCTCCGCGGCCCGCTCCCAGCCGCCGCGCAGCGCCGTCAGCCGGGCCCGCCCCACCAGAGCGTCCAGCTCACGCGTCGTGTCGTTGACGAACTCCGGCGCCCCGTCGGCCGGATGGGTCCGCAGACGGTGGAACTCCCGGTGCATGGCCCGCATGAAGGCGGCGAAACTCGCGTACCGATGGGGCGGCGCGGCTCGCCAGCCCGCCCACGTGTACACCGCCCACTCGCCGTCCTCGGCCACATCCCCGGGATCCAGGACGACGTACAGGGCGTCGGACTCGACGTCGAGCTGGAGCCCGCGCCGCCAGAGATCCGCCTCCCGCCACTCCTCGGGCCCGGCGTCCTCGTCCAGGTACTCCTCGAACATGTCCGCCAGCCCGGAGGCGTTGTCGTGCCAGCGGGCCTCGGCGCTTCCCGCCAGCAGCGAGACGAACCCGCCCGCGTGCCGCCACCCGTCGCTGACCTCCAGGAACTCCCGGTACGACGGGGGCATCCGCAGGCCGAGGCGTTTCTCCATGGCCACGATCCGCTCCGCCGACGCGGGCGGGAACCCCAGCCACCGCTCCCGCCGGGCGGCCTCGTTGTCCTCGTGTCGCGCCTCGTCGGCGGGCAGGGAGTCCGACCACTCCTCGCTCCACCTGAGCAGGAACGGCCGCCAGTCGAACGGTGTCGTATCCGTCATGGGCCCGATGCTGCCACCCGCCGCTGACAACGCCCGGACCGGCGACGGACCTCGGGCTCTGTCCGGCGGATCTCCGCGACCGTGGGGCCACGACGTGACCCGGCGGTCCTACGGTGCTCCGTACACCGTGTCCAGGAGACCGTTGACGAAGCCGTCGAGGTCGTCGAGCCCGGCGGCCGTCCGCGTGGCAGGGCTCTGGGCCACCAGGTGGGGGAGAGCGGCGTGCAGGGCCAGCGTGACAGTGGCGGCGCGCCGCGAGGTCACGGGGAGGCCCGCGCCGCGCCGGGCGTGCCGCCTCCGCTGCCTGGCATGCCGTTCACCACCACACGGCCACCGCTCCTCTGGCCGCCCCGCCGCCCGACGGCGGCGGGTGCGGCTCAGGTCACTAAGGGCTGTCCCGTGATCCCTGGCGGGCGTGCGACGACAGCCACGGCACCTCGCCGCGTTGCCGGAACGCCCGGATACATCCGGTATTCGGGCGTCCCTCCGCCGTGCGACGCACCGCGTCTGACGCCGCACGCCGATCCACCAGAGATGACGGGCCAGCCCTTAGATCCCGCGGAACTTCGGCGTCCGCCGCTCCACGAAACTCGCCACGCCCTCCTGGGCGTCCCGCGTCGTCATGTTGATCTCCTGGGCCGCCGCCTCGGCGGCGAAGGCCGTCGCGCGGTCGGTGTCCAGCGAGGCGTTGACGAGCTGCTTGGTGAGGGCGATCGCCCGGGTCGGCCCCTCGGCCAGCCGCTGCGCCCACGCCGTCGCCGTGGCGGCCAGCTCCCCGTCCGGCACGACGCGGTTGACCAGCCCGAGCCGCTCCGCCTCCGCCGCCGGGAGCGCGTCGCCGAGGAACATCAGCTCCTTCGCCCGCTGCGGGCCGATCAGCCGGGGCAGCAGATACGCCCCGCCGCCGTCCGGGACCAGGCCGCGGCGTACGAACACCTCGATGAACCTCGCCGATTCGGCGGCCAGCACCAGATCGCAGGCGAACGCGAGGTGGGCGCCGATCCCGGCCGCCGTGCCGTTGACCGCCGCGACGACGGGCTTCTCGCAGTCCAGCACCGCGCCGATCAGCCGCTGCGCGCCGAGCCGGATCGTGCGGGCCACGTCGCCTGGCACCCGCTCGCCGGAGGCCGGGGCCGCACCGCGCAGATCGGCGCCCGCGCAGAAGCCGCGGCCGGTGGCGGTGAGGACGACGGCCCGTACGGCCGGGTCGGCGGAGGCGTCCGCGAGCAGGGCGATCACGCGCTCCCGCTGCTCCCACGTGACGGCGTTCAGCGCCTCGGGGCGGTTGAGGGTGATCCGCAGGACGCCGTTGTCGGTGGTGTGCAGTACCCATGAGTCAAGCGGATCGGAGGCATCGGCTGCCTCGGCGGATCCGGCGGGCCTGGTGGTGTCTTCGGGGGAGGACGGCATGGGAAGCTCCTGGCTAGGCGGTTCGGACGGCGGCGGCGGTGCGGCGGCCGGTCAGCGGCAGACGGCGAGCGCGTCGAGCGCCACCGCGCCCTGCCCCCGCCCCAGCACCATCAGCGGGTTGATGTCCAGTTCGGTGAGGTCGTCGCCCAGTTCCAGCGCCATCCGCTGCACCCGCAGCACGACTTCGACGAGCGCGTCCACATCCACCGGTGGTCCGCCCCGCACGCCCTCCAGCAGGGCCCGTCCGCGCAGTTCACCCAGCATCGCGCGCGCCTGGTCCTCGCCGAAGGGAGGCACCCGCACCGCCGCGTCGTGCAGCACCTCGACCAGTACGCCGCCGAGCCCGACCGTCACCGTGGGCCCGAACAGCGCGTCCTGGGTGACGCCGACCATCATCTCGACACCCCGCTCCACCATCTGGCAGACCAGGATCCCGTCCAGTTCGATGCCTTCGTACCGGGCGATGTCGGTCAGCTCGCGGTAGGCGTCCCGCACCTGGCTCGCCGAGGTGAGCCCGACCTTGACCAGGCCCAGTTCGGTCTTGTGGGCGAGCTGGGCGCCCGACGCCTTCATCACCACCGGGTAGCCGACCAGCGCCGCGGCCCGGACGGACGCCGCGGCGCTGGTCACCAGCTGTTCGCGCGGTACGCGGATGCCGTACGCGCGCAGCAGCTGCTTCGCCGCGTGCTCGCTGAGCTGACGGCCCGGCCGCATCAGGGCCTGTGCCTTGCGGAAGGACGGGGAGGGGGTGCGCGGCGCCTCGTCGAAGGGGGAGCGGTACGACTCGGTGAACCGGTGGTGGTCCAGGTAGGCCTTCACGGCGGTGACGCAGTTGCCGAAGGTGCGGAAGGTGGCGACGCGGGACGAGCCGAGCAGCGTCGTGCGGTAGGCCTCCTCCGTGCCGACGGGCGAGCCCCACACCACGCACACCAGCTTGTCCGTGGTCTCCGCCGCGTCCACCAGGTCCTGCGCGAGCCTGTCGCTCATCGGCGGGAACGGGCCGGTGATCGGACAGATCAGCACCCCGACGTCCGGATCGGCGAGTATCGCGTCGATGATCTTCCGGCCGCGCCAGTCGCCGACTGGATGGCCGCCGTTGTCCACCGGATTGGCCACGTTCAGATAGCGGGGGATCCACTCGTGCAGTTCGCGCTGCTTCGCCTCGGACAGGGTGGGCAGGTTCAGCCCGGCGCCGGTCGCCAGGTCCGCGAAGTGCGCCCCGGTGCCGCCCGAGATCGAGTAGACGACGACGCCGTCGGCCTGCGGTTCACGGGCTCGGGCGAGCAGGGTCGCGGTGTCCTGGAGCTCGTCGAGCCCGTCCACCCGGATCACGCCGAACTGCCGCATCGCCGCGTCGACCACCTGGTCGGCGCCGGTCAGCTTGCCGGTGTGCGAGGCGGCCGTCCGGGCCCCCGTCTCCGTACGTCCCACCTTGACGGCCACCACGGGCACACCCGCCCGCGCCGCCCGGTCCGCGGCCAGGAGGAAGGACCGCCCGTCCTTGAGCCCTTCCACGTAGCAGGCGATGGCCCCGACCTCGGGGCGCTGCGAGAAGTACGAGATGAAGTCGGCGGTCTCCAGGTCGGCCTCGTTGCCCGTGGGCGCCCAGTGGGAGAGCCGGATGCCCAGCTCCTGGAGGGTGAACAGGGGGCGGCCCTGGTGGCCGGACTGGGTGATCAGCGCGATGGCCGGGCCGTCCAGGTCGTCCCGGAACCGCTCGAAGGCGTTGAGGTTGGTGTTCGGCCCGAGCAGCCGCAGCCCGGACCGTTCCACCGCTTCGGCCAGCCGCGCCTGTGCGGCGGCCCCCTCCTCGCCGGTCTCGGCGAAGCCCGAGGCGAAGGCGACCGCGAACCGCACCTTGGCCTGCGCCAGTTCCTCGATCACCGGGAGAGGGTCGCCGACCAGCAGGACCGCCAGGTCGACCTGCTCGGGCAGCTGGCCGACCGACGGCGAGCAGGCCAGCCCGAACACCGACTCGCGCGTCGGGTGCACCGGATACAGCCGTGCTCCGACCCGCTCGGCCCAGGCGATCAGCTGCCGGGTGATGCCGGTGTTGGGGCGGCCCTCGGCGTCGGAGGCGCCGACGACGGCCACGGACTCGGGCCGGAAGAAGCGGTCCAGGTCGGGGACGGGGGCGTACAGCGGCCGGCCGCTGACGTCCAGGACGCATTCCTCGGTGGCCTCGACCGTCACGCTGTGGACGGCCGCGTGCGGTTCCTCGCCGCAGGCCACCACCCGTGCGCGGAAGTCGGTGGTAAAGGTGCCGTGAGTCGATCCAAGCATCGTTCCGCCCACTCCTGCCTGAGGTCCGTCGGGGGATCCTGCCGGGCCAGCCAAAGCTGACACTCTGTCAGGTTACTGAACTGACGGCTCGTCAGGAATGGGTGTGCAGGCAAAGACCGGCGGGGCCCCCGGGGCGAACGCGTGACGGCGTGCGGTGAAACCGGGACCGCTGCGGTGAAATCGGGGTTTCCGGGGTGAAGTCGTACGAGCGCCCGGTGAAGTCCCGGGGTTTCCGCCCGGCCCGTACAACCCCGTGGCGATCTTGGAGGTCGAATGTGCGGGCCGGACCGTCCGGCCGTCGTTCGAGGCCAGCGGCCCAGCCGGACCCCTGGCCACACTCTGTTTGGGGGAAGCATGAGACCCGTCTCCACCCGGCGCACCGCACGCCTCGGCGCCCTGGCCGCCGTCACGGCCGCCGGACTGCTGACCGTCGGACTGGCGGTTCCCGCGGTCGCGCAGGACCTGCCGCAGACCGACCAGCTCTGGATCCAGGCACCCGGGCAGCAGAGCCTCCCGGTCGGCGCCGATCTGCCGGGCCGGCCGCTGGACCTCGGGCTCTACCACGACAACGGCAACTTCACCGTCACCGACGGACTGCTCTCGGTCGACGTCTCCGGCATCACCGGGGTGGCCGAGGTGAGCTGGCCCGACAACTGCGCCCCGAGCGGGACCACGGCCGTGTGCACCGTCTCCGACGTGCCGGTCATGGGCGACACCTACAGCCCGCAGGTACAGCTCTCGCTCCGGGCCGCCGACGGCGCCGGGATCGGCGCCCAGGGCCGGATCACGTACGCGGCCGTGGCCACCGGCGGGCCGGACGGCACCCTGGAGGCCCCGCGGGACTCCTTCGGCACCCAGGTCACCGTCGGCTCCGGCCCGGACCTGTCCGTCTCCGGGCCCGCCCCGGTGAGGGACGCCCTGCCGGGCGAGCAGCGGACCGTGCCGCTCACGGTGACGAACCGGGGCGGTGAGCGCTCCGAGGGCCTCCGCGCCGTCATCAGCGCCACGCACGGGCTCACCTTCCTCGACGCGTACGCGGAGTGCGCGTACCGGACGACGGGTGGCGAGGACGTCCCGTTCACCACGGCCACCTGCGACTTCGACCAGGTGATCGAGCCGGGCGGCACCTTCACCCTGCCCCGGCCGCTGCGGGTGGCCCTCGCCGCTCACGCGTACCGCGAGCGCCTGGAGGTCACCGTCGAGCCCGGCAACGGGGTTCCCGACCTGGCGGAGGAGGACAACTACGCCGCCGCCGGGATCCAGGCGGTGAACACGGCCGACTTCGAGGCGAAGGGCGCCCACGTCTCCGGCGCCGTCGGTGAGACCGTCACCGCCGCACTGGGCTTCCGGAACAACGGCCCGGCCTGGATCGCCAACCTCGGCTCGGGCGACGCGGTCGCGGCCGTCGACCTCACGGTCCCCGAGGGGGCCACCGTCACCTCCGCCCCCGCCGGCTGCGAGCCCCGCACCCTGGCCGGCGGCTACCACCCGAACCCGGTCGGTGCCCCGCGCTACAGCTGCGAGCTGCCCCTCTGGGCCCTGCCGGACACCGAGCGCGCCTTCCCGTTCGAGCTGCGCATCGACCGGATGGTCCCCGACGCGGCCGGCCGCGTGGTGCTCACCACCGGCGGCGCCGCTCCGGTGACCTTCCCGTTCGACCCGCAGTCCGCCAACAACACGGCCCAGCTCGTGGTGAACCCCACCGCCGCGTCCTGACCGGACCGCATGACGAAGCGGGGCGCGCCCGGAGGAATCCGGTCGCGCCCCGCTTCGTCATGCGGTCCGCTCTGTCCGCTGCCCATTTCCCTTGTGCGCGCCGCTCTTCGCTGCCCCCGGCGTTCCCGGGGCGTCACCCGCCCTGTCCGGTCGGCCCGGCCAGGGCAGCCGGGCGGCCAGCCGGTGAAGGGCAGGCGCCGGACCGCCGGGCGCGCGGCGGTCAGCGGGCGGTGTCGCGGGCGAGGCGCCTGGCTATCTTGCGGGCGTCCAGGGCGATTTCGCGGAGCATCCCGCTGATCGGGTTGGTGAACCCGGTGAAGTACAGCCCGGGGGCCTGCTGGGGGGAGCGGGCGCCGTGGACCGCCGGGCGGCCCCGGGCGTCCAGCACGCCGAGGTGGCCGGCCAGCCCTTCCAGGGCCCGGCGGTAGCCGGTCGCCGCGATCACCGCGTCCGGGGTGATCCGCTCGCCGTCGGCCAGCACCACCGTGTCTCCGTCGAACGACTCGACGGCCGCCACCGGCACCACCCGGCCGCGCTTCACCGCGTCGATCAGCCCCACGTCCTGCACCGGGATGGCCCCGTCCCTGACCCGCGAGTACAGGCCCGTGTCCGGGCGCGGCAGCCCGTGCGCGGTGAGGTCGGGCACGGAGATCCGGCCCATCAGCCCCGCGGCCCGGTCCACCAGCCGTACCGGCAGCCTGCGCACCAGTACGGCGGTCGACTGCGCGGGCCATCCCGCCGTGGAGCGGCGCACGAGGTGCGGCACGGTGCGCACCGCGATCCGTACCCGCCTGGCCCCGCCCTCGACCAGGTCCACGGCGATCTCCGCCCCCGTGTTGCCGATGCCGACGACCAGGACGTCCTTTCCCGCGTACGGGGCCGGGTTGCGGTACTCCGCCGCGTGCACCAGATCGCCGCCGAAGCCGTCGAGGCCGGGCCACCGCGGGAGGCGCGGGGTGTGGTTGAAGCCGGTGGCGACGACGACGGCCCGGCCGGTCAGCACCCGGCCGCCGCTCGCGGTCAGCTGCCAGTCCCGGCCGTCCGGGGCGCGGTCGATCCGGGACACCTCGACGCCCGTCACCACCTCCAGCTCGTGGTGTTCGGCGTACTTGTCCAGGTAGCGCACCATGTCGTCGCGGGAGACCCAGCGCCCGAACCGGCGCGGCAGCGCGAGGCCGGGCAGTGCCGACCGGCGCCGGGTGGTGTGGAGGTGCAGCCGGTCGTAGTGGCCCCGCCAGGAGGCCCCCACCTGGCCGGACTTCTCCAGGACGACCGCCCGCACGCCCAGTTCGCGCAGGGACGCCGCGACGGCGAGACCGCCCGGCCCGCCGCCGATGACGTAGACGGGGCGGTCCTCGGTGAGGTCGGTCCGGTGCGGTCGGGGACTACCGGCGGTACGTGCGCTGTCGGACATGGTTCGGAGCGTAATCGCGCACCTGGTTGATGGGTCTCGGTCAAGACCGGAATCGATTGCGAATTGATCACGAGGGCCGGGGAGTTGGCGGCGGGGCTGGCCCGCCTCTTGCGCGAGCCGCCCGTCATCGGGTGAACTGACGTGCCGTCAGATTTCATGAGTGGGAGGCACCGTGCAGACGATCTGGCTCGGCGGAGCCGAGTGGCTCGCCATCCTGCGGATAGGGCTCGGCCTGTGGTGGCTGGAGAGCTGGCGGCACAAGGACAAGAAGGGCTGGTTCGAGCGCGGTACGGGCATCGCCTGGGCCGCGGACGTCGCGGAGAAGCATCGCTGGGCGGCCGTACGCACCGGCTTCCGCCGCATCGTCGCCCCGCGCCCCAAGGCGATGGCCTATGTCGTCGTCTACGCCGAACTGGCCCTGGGACTCGGCCTGGTGGCCGGGTTCCTCACCCCGGTGGCGCTGGCCGGAGGGCTCCTGCTCAACCTTCTCTACCTGGTGCTGATGATCCATGACTGGGCCGAGCAGGGGCAGAACGCGATGATGGCGCTGATCTCGCTGGTCGCGCTGTTCGCGATGGCCTGGCAGACCTGGTCCCTCGACGCGTGGATCGGACTCTTCGCATGACCCCCGCCGCCGTACGCTTCGACCTGCCCGAGCCCGACGGCTTCACCCGCCCGTACTGGGACGCCGCCGCCGACGGACACCTGCTGCTGCGCCGCTGCCGCGCCTGCGGGCGGGCCCACCACTATCCGCGCGAGTTCTGCCCGCACTGCTGGAGCGAGGACGTCGACTGGGAGCGGGCGAGCGGGGACGCGACGCTCTACACCTGGTCCGTCGTGCACCGCAACGACCTGCCGCCGTTCGGCGCCCGCGTTCCGTACGTCGCCGCCGTGGTCGAGCTGGCCGAGGGGCCGCGGATGATGACGGAGGTCGTGGAGTGCGAGGAGTCCGCGCTCACCATCGGCATGGCGCTGCGGGTCACGTTCCGGCGGGAGGAGGGGGCGGAGACCGTCGCGGTCTTCCGCCCCGGGACCTGACCGGGCGGCCCCGTTGGCCCGGGACCTGAACGGTCGGCCCCGTTGGCCCGGGACCTGACCGGGCGGCCCCGTTGGCCCGGGACCTGAACGGTCGGCTCAGGATTCGAGCCCGCGCAGCTTGCGGCGCTCGACGAAGTTCGGGTGGCGCACGTACAGCCCGCCCATGCCGCAGGAGCCCGTCACGCGCAGGAGCGGGGCGCCGGGGGTCCGGGTGTGGGTGGTCCGGTCCTTCAGCACGCCGAGGCCCTGCTCCACCTGGTCGGTGTCGGCGGTCCAGCCCTCCGGGATCACGATGCGTACGCCGCCCATCTCGCCGCGCACCTCCAGTGTGATCTCGCGCAGTCGGCACTCGGCGCGGGTGAAGTCGATCCGCACACCGCCCATGCCGCCCTGTGCGCGGATCACCGGGGGCACCTTCCAGACGCCCGCGCGCTTCACGCCGTGGAGGCCGCCCTTGAGGACCAGCGGTTCGCCCGCGGCCACCTCGATGGGGACCAGGTCCTCGGTGAGGGGAGCCAGTTCGGCGTAGGTCTTGGCCGCGAGCGCCTGCCCGAGCCGGGTGTCCAGCTCGTCCAGATCGATGCGGCCCTCGCCGGCCGCCTCCCGCAACTGCTCGACCACCGCCTCACGGTCGGCGTCCGAGGCGCGCATGCGGGCGGCGGCGGAACGGGACGGGTCAGCAGTCATGGCGGCGATCATACGGGCGTACGAGGCCCGAAACCCAGTGGCGCGGGCCCGGAGGGGGACGGCAGGCGGCCCTCAGCCCCCGGTCACAGGCCCGGGGCTCCCCATACCGGGAACCAGCGGGCCAGGTCCGGTTCCATCCGGAGGTCGTCCGCGAGCACCGCCCGTACCTGGAGCTCCAGCTGGTTGTCGCGCTTCTCGGCGCCGCCCGGCACCGGGGCGAACGGGTAGAACGTGCCGCGCTTGTAGAGGTAGACCAGGGCCAGCGGACGGTCGCGCTCGTCGCGGAAGCCGATCAGCGAGCACAGCAGCTGCGGGCCGAAGCCGCCGTCCTGGAGCAGGGTGTTGACCGCGTGCAGGTCGTTGACCAGGGTCGCGGTGTCGTCGGCCGGGTGACGGGAGAGCAGCCAGGTGTAGCCGTAGCCGTCCCGGTGGAACTCCACCGGGACGCCGCCGCGCCCGGTGTCGGCGTCGAGCAGTTCGCGCACGTCCTCCTGGAGCCGGGCGAAGGTGCCGCCCTCGACACCCGCGAAGCAGACCGAGCCGAGGCCGGTCGGCGCGAAGCCCGCGCCCGCCTGGAGCGTGAGGGCGGCGGAGGGGACGGCGAAGAGCGCGTCGAGATCGGGCCGGACCGGCTTGCTCCGGCCCAGGATCGCGTCGAGGAGACCCATGGACGGTTACCTCCGGTCAGCAGCGGTGGCGGGTGCGGCCCCGGGGCGGGGCCACGCGGGCGGGGCCCGTACGGGCGGTGCTCACGGGCGGGCGAGTTCGGCGGAGATGCGGGCCAGCTGGTCGAGGCGCTGTTCCAGGGTCGGGTGGGAGGAGATCAGACGGCTCAGGCTTTGTCTGGACGAGAACGCGGGGACGAAGTAGAAGGCGTTGTACGGCTCCGCCTTGCGCAGGTCCTCCGTCGGGATGCGGGCCATCTGGCCGCTCACCTTGGTGAGGGCGGAGGCCAGTGCGGAGGGGCGGCCGGTGAGCAGGGCGGCGGCGCGGTCGGCGGAGAGCTCGCGATAGCGCGACAGCAGCCGGGTCAGCAGGAAGCTCAGGCAGTACACGCCCGCGCTGATCAACGGGATCAGCATGATCGCGATGCCCATCGGGTCGTTGCCCCGGCTGTTGCGGGAGAGTCCGCCCCACAGCGCGACCCGGGTGATGATCCCGGCGAGCACGCCGAGGAAGGAGGCGATCGTCATGACGGCGACGTCACGGTGCGCCACGTGCGACATCTCGTGCGCGAGCACGCCCTCCAGCTCGCCGGGCTCCAGCCTGCGCAGCAGACCGGTGGTGGCGCAGACGAGTGCCGTCTTCTCGCTGCGGCCGGTCGCGAAGGCGTTCGGTACGTCGCTCTGCGCGATGGCCACGCGCGGTTTCCGCATATCCGCAAGAGCGCAGATCCGGTCGATCGCACCGTGCAGCTCCGGCGCCTGCTCCGGGGTGACCTCACGGGCCCCCATGCTGAACGCCGCGATGCGGTCGCTGAACCAGAACTGGGCGACGAACATGCCGCCGACGAGGATCAGGATCACCGGCCAGGCGCCGCGCAGCACGGCGAGCAGTACCCCGACCAGCACCACGTACAGCAGGCCGATCAGGAACATGGTGCCGACCATGCGGGTGGTCAGCCCGTTGTCCGGGGCGTAACGGGAACGGGCGCGGGTTCGGCTCATCGTCGCCTCCGCATTCCATCTTGCTCCTCGCGGACCGAAAGCGGAGGGTGCGCGGGAGGGGCGGCGGGGCGGTGGCGGGGGCCGCGCGGGCGAACGCCCGGGAACGCGGAACGCCGGTACGGGCCGCAGGGAAAAAGCGGCCGGGCGTGCCCGGCCGCGCCCCTCGGCGGACAATGGAGAACACCGAGGACAAATGGCCGAACATCACCTGGACCCATTAGGTGCCTGAGGCATCTAGTGGGCGGAGATCGGTAGGACACCCCCCTCTCTTTGCGAGGTCCGCCATGGCAGACGCCGAGACCGTCTCCTTCCCGCAGAACCGCACCTGTCCCTATGACCCGCCCGCCGGTTACCGCGACACCCGGCAGGGGCGGCACCCGGTGGCCCCCGCCCGGCTCTTCGACGGCCGTACGGTGTGGCTGGTCACCGGGCACGCCGAGGCACGCGCGCTCCTCGTGGACCAGCGGCTCTCGTCCAACCGGGAGAACCCCGAGTTCCCGTTCTTCGCCGAGCGGCTGGCCTCGTCCTCGCTGCGGCGCGTCGAACTGCTCGGCGTGGACGACCCAGAGCACAACACCCAGCGCCGGATGCTGATCCCGAGGTTCACCGTCCGGCGGACGGCCGCGCTCCGGCCGCGCATCAAGGAGATCGTGGACGGCCTGCTCGACGCGATGGTCGAGAAGGGCCCGCCCGCCGACCTGGTCGAGTCCTTCGCCCTGCCCGTACCGTCCATGGTCATCTGCGCGCTGCTCGGGGTGCCCTACGAGGACCACGAGTTCTTCGAGGAGCAGTCCCGCAAGCTGCTGCGCGGCCCGGCGTCGGCGGATGTCGAGGCGGCACGGGAGGCGCTCGACGCGTACTTCCGCGAGTTGATCGCACGGAAGCGGGCCACCCCCGGCGACGGGCTGCTCGACGAGCTCATCGCCGACCAGCTGGAGACCGGGGCCGTCGACCGCGACCAGCTGGTGCGGCTGGCGGAGATCCTGCTCGTCGCCGGACACGAGACGACCGCGAACATGATCTCGCTCGGCACCTTCACCCTGCTCCGCCACCCCGGCCAGCTGGCCCGGCTGCGGGCCTCGGAGGGCCTGGTGCCCTCGGCGGTCGAGGAACTGCTCCGCTTCCTGTCGATCGCGGACGGGATCTCGCGGGTGGCCGTGCAGGACATCGAGGTGGCCGGGGTGACGATCCGGGCGGGGGACGGCGTCGTCCTGAGCACCGCGGTGAGCAACCGGGACGAGACCGTCTACCCCTCCCCGGACGAGCTGGACCTCGGCCGGAACGCCCGCAATCACGTCGCGTTCGGCTTCGGTATCCACCAGTGCCTGGGCCAGAACCTGGCACGGGCCGAGATGGAGATCGCGCTGCCCGCGCTCTTCGACCGGCTGCCGGGGCTGCGGCTCGCGGTGCCCGCCGAGGAGGTCCCCTTCAAGCCCGGAGATACCATCCAGGGCCTCTTCGAACTGCCCGTGGCCTGGTGACCCGGGTCCGCGAGGCCGAGGAAGCCCAGGGAACGCGCACGGTGATCGGAACATGGTGAGCGACATGCGACCGGAAGGTTCTGCCGGAATGCGGATCAGTATCGACAAGGGCCGGTGCATCGGCGCGGGCCAGTGCGCGCTGACCGCGCCGAAGGTCTTCACGCAGGACGACGACGGGTTCAGCGAACTGCTGCCCGACTACGAGGACGCCCTGGACGGAGCCACGGTGCGGGAGGCCGTGCGGGTCTGCCCGGTGCAGGCGATCAGCACCGGCTGATCCGCGGCCCGCCCGGACACCCCGCGCCAGGACACCCCGCGTCTCGTACGGCCATGTGCCCCACGGTCCTACGGCCAGAGGAGGTCCCGCTCCCAGTCCGCGCCCTGCCGCCGGTACCGCAGCCGTACGTGCCGACGGCGGGCATCGCCCTGGAAGAACTCGGCCTCCCGGGCCTCGACCACGTACCGCGTCCAGCTCGCGGCCTCCGTGTCCGGCTCGGCGCGGGCGCGCTCCCAGGCGGCGTCGGACGCCCGGTCCAGCTCCCTGAGCGAGCCCAGAACCTCGCTCTGCGCCCCGATGAGCGCCGCCGCGAGCGCCCCCGTGGACCGGGCGCGCAGATCGGCCCGGCTCTCGGCGGGCGGGCACGCGGTGACCGGGCCCCGCACCCGTACCTGCCTGCCCTGCGCCGGCCAGTAGAAGCCGAGGGCCGCGTACGGGCGGGCGGCGAGCTGGCGGCCCTTCGCGCTGGTGCGGTGGGTGGCGAAGTGCCAGCCGCGCCCGTCGGCGTCGTGCAGCATCACCGTCCGCACGTCGGGGTGGCCGTCGGCGTCCGTGGTGGCCAGCGCCATCGTGTGCGGCTCGGGCTGCCCGGCGGCCACCGCCTCGGCGAACCAGCGGTGGAAGAGCGGCAGCGGGTCCGGGGGCGCGGCGGCCGGGTCGAAGGAGGGGAGCTCCACGTCCCAGACGCGCTGGGCGTGCAGCAGGTCCAGGAAGTCCCGGTGTGCGTCGTGTGCGTCGGTCGTCATGTCCCCATTGCAGCGCACGGCCGGGGCGGCGCCCCGTCACCCCCGCCCCAGCACCACGGTCCCCGAGGAGCAGAACCAGCCGCCCGTACCCGAGGCCACCGCCAGCTCCGGAAGCCCGCCGTCCGCCCGGTGCACCTGGCGCTCGCCCGCCTCGCCGCGCAGCTGGCGCACCGCCTCCACCAGCAGGAACAGTCCGCGCATCCCGGGGTGGCAGGCGGACAGCCCGCCGCCGTCGGTGTTGACCGGCAGTTCGCCCCGCAGCCCGGTCCGGCCCTTCTCCACGAACGGGCCGCCCTCGCCCTTCGCGCAGAACCCCAGGTCCTCCAGCGTCACCAGGGTCATGTACGTGAACGCGTCGTAGATCTCGGCGAGATCGATGTCCGAGGGCCGCACCCCGGCCCGCTCGAAGGCCAGCCGCCCCGAGACCGCCGCGGGGGAGACCGTGAAGTCCTCCCACTCGGACATGGCGGCGTGCGAGACGTGCTCGCCCGTGCCGAGAATCCACACCGGGGCCGTGGCCGTGTCCGGTACGTACTCCTCGGCTGCCAGCAGCACCGCGCACCCGCCGTCGCTGCGGATGCAGCAGTGCAGCTTGGTGAACGGGTCCGCGATCATCGGCCCCGACAGCACCTCGTCCACCGTGATCGGGTCGCGGAACATCGCGTCCGGATTGGCCGCCGCGTTCGCCCGCGCCCGCACCGCGACCTCGGCGAGCTGCTCCAGCGTCGTGCCGTACGCGTGCATGTGGCGGCGGGCGGCCATCGCGTACTTGGCGATCAGCGAGTGCCCGTAGGGCACTTCGAACTGGAGCGGGCCGCGCGCCCCGAAGGAGAGGTTGGACGTCCGCCGCCCCGCCTTGATGTCCGCCCGCGCCGTCGAGCCGTAGACCAGCAGGACGGCGTTGGCGCGCCCCGCCGCGATGGCGTCCGCCGCGTGCGCCGCCATCACCTCCCAGGTCGAGCCGCCGACCGCGGTGGAGTCCACCCACGTCGGCTTCAGGCCCAGGTACTCGGCGACCTCGACCGGGGCGAGCGTGCCCAGCCCGGCGGAGGCGAAGCCGTCGACGACGGACCGGTCCAGCCCCGAATCGGCCAGCGCCCGGCGGGCGGCCTGGGCGTGCAGGGCGTAGGGCGTGGCCGTGTCGACGCGCCCGCAGTCGGCGAGGGATATGCCGACGACAGCGACCTTGCGGTGGGAAGAAGGCATGAATCTGACGGTACATCAGATAAGAGGAATACGGAGGAGGTCCGCCATCCCGAGGCCGCTCCGGGGTCGCTCTGGGGCTGCTCCGAGGTCGCTCCGAGGTCGCTCCGAGGTCGCCCCGGGGTCACCTTGAGGCCGCCCCGAGGCCACGCCGCCCCGCTCGTACGCCCGGCGCGCGGCTCTGGGCATCTCGGGGATCGGCACCTAATATGACGCACCGTCAGATGATGGGCCGTAGGCCCCTCGGCGGAAGGAGCCCGACGATGGACGCCGCCTTCACCGCGGAACAGGACGGGATACGCCGCGCACTGCGCGCACTGCCCGCCGCGCGCCCCGCACCCGACGACGACGTCGGCGCCGCGCCGCCCGCGGACGGCGACGGCCGTGACGCCGCGCCGCCCGCGGACAGCCGTGACGCCGCCGCGCCGCCCGTGGACGGCTACGACACCGAGCTGTGGCGACGGCTCGCCCGCGACCCCGGGCTGCCGGGACTCGCCCTGCCGGCGGAGTACGGAGGTGCGGGCCGCGGGCCCACCGGGCTCGCCGTCGCCTGCGAGGAGACCGGCCGGGTCCTGCTGCCCTCGCCGCTGATCGCCACCGCCGTGCTCGCCGCACCCCTGATCGCCGCGCTCGGCACCGGCGCCCAGCGCGCCGCGCTGCTGCCGCGCATCGCGTCCGGCGAGCTGACCGCGGCCCTGGCCGTCCCCGGCGGATCGCTCGCCACCGCCCTCGGGCTCACCGGCGACCCGGCGGGCGCCACCTGGTCGGGCGGCGGCCGGGCGGGCGGCATCCAGGCCAGAGCCGTCACGGAGGACGGCGCGCAGGGCTGGCGGCTGTACGGGGAGGCCGACCGGGTCCTCGACGGCGGGACCGCCGACGTGCTCCTGGTCGCGGCCCACACCGGCGGCTTCCCGCGCAGCCGTACGCTCCTCTTCCTGGTCCGGCCGGACGCGGCGGCCGGTCTCGTCCGCGTTCCCCGCACCCCGCTCGACCGGACCCGCCCGCAGGCCCGGCTCGAACTCCGCGACACCGGGGCCGAACTCCTCGGCGCGGACGCCGCCACCGATGTGACCGGTGCCCTCGCCGCTGCCGGGCAGCCGGCCGCCGCGCTGCTCGCCGCGGAGGCGGTGGGAGCGGCGGCGGGCGCGCTGGAACGGACGCTCGGCCACCTCAGGGGCGCGGGCGCCCGGCCCGGAACACCGGGCGGGCAGGCCGCCGACGTCCTCCGGGACGCCGAGCACCGCCTGGCCGACCTGTACGTACGGGTGCAGGAGGCCCGCTCCGCGGCGTACTGCGCGGCCTGGAACCCGGCCGCCGCCGGGGGGCTCGCCCTCGCCCAGGCCCTGGAAGTGCTGCGGACCACCGCCGCCGAGGCGGTGCAGCTGCCCGGCGGGGGCGGCCCCGGCCGGGAGGACGAGGCGCGGCTGTACTTCGGGCGGGCAGCCGCCGCCGAGCTGCTCTTCGGTCCCGTCCACCGCCTCCGCGACCACGCGGCACGACGGGCCGGACTGCTCGCCCAGGGCACGCCGCAGGCCGCCAGGGGGCCGGGAGCGGGGCCGGGCCCGGGTGCGGCGGAGCGGGTGGGGGCGGTCTGATGGCGCCCGGCGTCCGGCTCGTCCAGAAGGTCTCCTCCACCCGTACGTTCGCGAAGATCGCCCCGCACGTGGTGCCCGCCATGGACCGCGCGGTGCACCGGATCACCCGGGGCCGGGTGCTGCTCAGCTCCCGGATGCTGCCGGGGCTGGTGCTGACGGTGCCGGGGGCGCGGAGCGGGCTGCCGAGGACCACCCCGCTGGCCTGTATGCCGGAGAGCGGCGCGGAACAGAGCTGGATCCTGGTGGGCAGCAACTTCGGCCGCACCGGGCACCCGTCCTGGACCGCGAATCTGCTGGCCGGTCCCGACCAGGCGGTGATCAACTGGCGGGGCCGGGACATTCCGGTGCGCGCCACGCTGCTGAAGGGGGCCGAGCGGGAGGAAGTGTGGCGGGCGGCGCTGAAGTTCTGGCCGCCGTACGCGGCGTACCAGGCGAGGATCGACCGGGAGATCCGGCTCTTCAGACTGCGCCCGCGCGACGGTTCCTGAACGGAGTTGCGGGCGGGGCTGGGAACGGCCCTGCGAGCGGGGCGGTGCGGGGGGGCACGCGGCGGGCCCCGTACGGCCCCGGGTGCACCGACGGCGGACCACGGACGTGGCCCGCCGTCGGTGTGACAGGACCTGGAGTGCGCCCGGGTCGGCCGCACGCTCCCCGGCGGGGAGGGGGCCGTCGGCGCCGGGGCTACTTCGGGGGCTTCTTGCCCGTGATGCCCAGATGCACCAACAGGGCGAGGTTCGGCTTGAGTTCGGCCTGCTTCACGCCCCAGGTGGTGAAACCCTTCTGGTGCGAGGCGACGGCGGCCAGCATGGCGACCAGCGAACCGGCCATCGCGGCGGCGCTGACCTCCTTGTCGACCCTGCCCTTGGCCTGGAGCTCCTTGACCGAATCGGTGAGGGAGTTGGTGACCGAGTTCAGGATCTTCATACGGATCTTGTAGAACCGCTTGTCGCCCTCGGCCGCGCCGAGATCGACCACGCGCAGGATCGCGTCATGGCGGCGCCAGAAGTCGAGGAAGCCGTCGACGAGGTCCTCGGCCGTCTGCCGTCCGGCCTTGCCGACCCAGGAGCGTCCGGCGACCAGTTCGGTCAACGCGGCGCCCTCCTTGGCCATTTCCTCGGCGATCTCGAGGACGGCGCCCTCGACGTCGGGGAAGTACTGGTAGAACGTCGCGGGTGAAGTCCCCGCCTTCCGGGCCACGTCGATGACTTTGACGTCCCGGTACGGCGAGGAGCTGAGCATCTCGCTGAGGCAGTCGAGCAGCTTCTGCCGCGTCGCCTGCCCGCGCCGACCGGCCACGCGGCCGTCGACGGTGCGCACTTGTCCTGTCATGCCGTCAGCTTACCGAGGGGTGATCGGAGCGCGATTCGGCCGACTGCAAATGGGGTTCGCCGCAGGTGTGGTGGGGGGAGTGGCCGGATTTCGACGTATGCGCACCACGGAACGATAAGTCTTATCAACAGCCTGTGGATAACTTCGGTGGATAACTTTCCGTGACGGCGCGGACGATGATCCCTTCCGCCGGAGTTGTATCGAAGATTTGTTCTATACGGGCAGGCCGGTGCGCGCGGCGCGCGTGCTGCGGCTACGTTGACTGTGACGAGCGTCACGGTCGTGTGTGACGTGTGGTGCATCACGGAAGGACACCGGGCCCATGGCCGCATTCGCACCATCCGTGCCGTGCTGGGTGGATGTGCAGCTTCCCGACCTGGAGGCGGGCAAGCGCTTCTACGGGGAGCTGTTCGGCTGGACCTTCCGGGCGGGCGAGGGCCCGTACGCGGACGCCTACGGCGGCGGACGGCTCGTCGCCGCGCTCGCCGCCAAGCAGGACGGCCGGATGCCGACCGGCTGGGAGATCTACTTCGCCACCGACGACATCGTGGCCGACACCGCCCGGATCAGGGCGGCGGGCGGCCAGATGATCACCGAGCCCGTCCGGGCGGGCCGGGCCGGGCTGCTCGCCCAGGCGGCCGACCCCGGCGGCGCGGTCTTCGGGCTCTGGCAGGCCGGTGAGCGCGCGGGCTTCGAGAAGCGGAACGAGCCCGGCTCCTTCTGCTGGACCGAGGTCTACACCCGCCGCAAGGACGAGGTGGACGCCTTCTACGAGGAGGTCTTCGGCTACCAGGGAACGGATACGGACGATCCGGGAACGGCCGAATCCGGTCTCGACTTCCGCATGTGGTCCCCGGCAGGCACCGAACCCGGACCGGACACCGCGATCGGTGGCCGCAGCGTCATCACCGACGCCTTCCCCGCGGAGATGCCCAGCTACTTCCTCACCTACTTCGCCGTCGAGGACTGCAACCGCGCGGCCGGGAACACCGTCCGGCTCGGCGGCCGGATCTCCGCGCCGCCCTTCGACATCCCGCACGGACGGATGGCGGTCCTCCAGGACGACCAGGGCGCCGTTTTCGCCGTACTTCAGCCCCCTGTGTCCGGGAAGGGTGCAGAGTGAGCTGTGACACCCCGATCCGCCCCCGGGTTCGCAACCACGGCCTCATCCAGGAAGAATCGGGGTGCGCACCGCCGGGTGGTGCCCAGTGGTGAGACGCCGTACAGGGCGGGTTTTCGCGGGCTTCTCTTACTGAGGCCCGTACGGGGAGGTGGCAGGGCAAGTGATGGAGCAGCTGACGCAGCACGACCCGAGGCGGATCGGCCCGTTCGAGGTGCTGGGCCGACTCGGTGCCGGCGGCATGGGGCTGGTCTATCTCGCCCGCTCGGCTTCGGGCCGGCGGGTCGCGATCAAGACGGTCCGTACGGAGCTCGCCGAGGACCAGCTGTTCCGGGTCCGTTTCACGCGTGAGGTGGAGGCCGCCCGCGCCGTCAGCGGTTTCTACACGGCCGCGGTGGTGGATGCCGATCCGCGCGCCGCCGTGCCGTGGCTGGCCACCGCCTACGTACCGGCGCCCTCCCTCGAAGAGATAGTGACCGAGTGCGGGCCCATGCCCGTCCAGGCGGTCCGCTGGCTGGCCGCCGGGATCGCCGAGGCCCTCCAGTCGATCCACGGCGCCGGGCTCGTTCACCGCGACATGAAGCCGTCGAACGTGCTCGTCGTCGAGGACGGGCCCCGGGTGATCGATTTCGGGATCGCCTCCGGCGTCTCCAACACCCGGCTGACCATGACCAACGTCGCCGTGGGCACCCCCGCGTACATGTCGCCCGAGCAGGCCAGGGACTCGCGCAGCGTCACCGGCGCCAGTGACATCTTCTCGCTCGGCTCCACCCTCGTCTTCGCCGCCACCGGCCACGCCCCGTACCACGGCGGCAACCCCGTCGAGACGGTCTTCATGCTGCTGCGCGAGGGCCCCGACCTGGAAGGACTGCCCGAGGAGCTGCGACCGCTCATCGAGTCCTGCATGCAGATGGAGGCCGGGCTGCGGCCCACCCCCGCCGACCTCCAGGCCCAGCTCGCCCCGCATCTCTTCGCCTCCGGCGGCGACGACAGCGGTACGGCCTCCGCCTGGCTGCCCGGCTCCGCCACGGCGATGATCGAGCAGCGCCGCGGCGGCCGGAAGCCCGCTCCTCCCGCGCCGCCCGCCCTGATTCCGCCGCCGCCCCAGGAGCCGCCGCGCCCCGATCCGCGCCCCTCTGTCGCCGTCGCGGCACACGGTCCCGACGCGGGCGGCCCCGTCCGGCTGCCCGGCGCCAAGGTGCCGATCGGCCCCGGCCCGCGCGCCCAGGACGTCCGGGCCGCCTCCCCCGCGCAGGCGGGCCACGCGACCGGCTGGGTGCGCCCGCCCGCCGGAGTGACGGCCGCCGCCCCGCCCGCCGTCCCCGTACCGGCCCCGGGGTATCCGGTCGAGCCCCCGCCGGGCCCGGACCGCTGGCGGCCCTGGCGGTTCCGGATGTCCAACGACGTCTGGGGCACCCCGGTCGTCGCCGGTGACCTCCTCTACGTCACGTCCTTCGAGGTGCACGCCCTGGACGTCGGCAACGGGCGGCGCCAGTTCAAGACCCGGGACGTGGCCTGGGTGATGACCGTCGAGGGCGGCCGTATCCACGCCTCCGACGGGCCCTCGCTCTACGCACTGGACGCGGCGACCGGCGCCGAGTGCTGGCGGCTCCAGACGGACGCCTGGGTGTACTCCCTCAAGGCCGACCGGGGCACCGTCGTCACCGCCACCCGGGGCGGCGGCGTCCAGGCCTGGGAGGCGGGCACCGGCGAGAAGCTGTGGGAGGCCACCGGCGTACAGACCGACTTCGAGACCGCCGAGGCCGGGCCGGTGATCCACGACGGCACGGTCTTCCTCTGGCAGGACGCCCGGCTGCGCGCCGTCGACGCCCGTACCGGCATCGAGCGCTGGTCGTACCCCATCGGCGACGCCGCCTCCTGCGGTGGTGTGCCGGTCCGGCTGACCCCGGCGCCGGACGGCTTCGTCTACGTCGCCGCGGGGGCCCGGGTCCTCGCCGTGGACACGGTGTCCGGGCACGTGCGCTGGCACTTCGAGTCGCCCGCGGTCTTCCTCTCGCCGCCCGCGTTCGCCCCCGGCCCGGCCGTCACCGGCGGCGGCGTCTACCTCGCCGACTACCTGGGCACGGTGTACGCGATCGACGCCTCGACCGGCAAGGACCGCTGGCGCATCGCCACGGAGGCCCGCCAGTCGACCGAGCCGGTCCTGGTGACCGCCGGGAACGTCCACGTCGGCAGCGGCAGCGCGCTGTACACCCTCGACGCGGTCACCGGCACCCCGAAGTGGCGGTTCGCGGCGGGCGGCGAGGTGGTCGGCTCCCCGGTGGTCGCCGACGGCCGGGTCCACTTCGGCTCCGCCGACCACGTCCTGTACACCCTGGACGCGGTGGGCGGACAGCTCCGCTGGAAGCTGGCGACGGGCGGCGAGATCACGGGCTCGCCGGTGGCACAGGGCGGCGTCGTGTACGCGTGCAGCAAGGACCGCTGCGTGTACGCGCTGGACGCGGTGAAGGGCACGGGCACGGGGAACAGGGCCAGGGCGTAGGGCTCGCTACGTTCCGGGGCGCGGTGTGCGCTCCGGAGCGTCGTCCGGGCCGCCCGGAGCGTCGTCCGGGCCTCCCCGTACTCCCCGTACTCCCTGTCCGCCTTGGCCGTCCGGGCCGCCCCGGCCGTCCGAGTCACCCGGACCGCCGTCCGGGCCGTCCGGAACATCGTCCGGGCCGCCCGGCTCCGGCCCGGTGTACAGCTCCGGTTCGGGTTCCGGCAGGGTGCTCGTCTGCACCGACGGCCCCGGCTCCTGCGTCGGCGGCCAGGTGTCCGGATGCGCCGTGTCCGGCGCCGTGAACGGCGCCCCGGCCCCCGCACGCGCCGACCGCCGCCGCCCCGGCATCACCAGCGCCCCCACCACCATCAGCGCCCCGCCCGCCAGTGCCCCGGCCACGCCCCACCCCAGCCCCGAACCGTCCCCCGCGATCGCCAGGCTGCCCGCCGCCTGCCCCTGACGCACCATCCACAGCACCGTGAACCCCAGCACCAGAGTCCCCGCCACAGCCACCGCCCACCGCGAGCGCAGCAGCACACCGAGCACCGCCAGCAGAGCAGCGCAGAGGAACACGAGCAGCATCGAGCCCAGGGGCTCCGGCCGCCCGGCGGTGACCTGGGTGAACAGCTCGCCGACCCGGTACTCACGTCCGGGGCGACCGTCGTACCAGTCACGGAAGGGGCTCAGCACGGCGGCCGCCGCTCCGGTGAGAGCGATGACTGGGCCGAGGACTTCGCGGATCATCTCGGCCTCCCGCGCGCACGGACCGGTGTCACGGTGCTGCACCACTCTCGGATCGACGCTACGCCCGGCCGCCGCCCCGCGCCACCGTGCGCTAGCGTGACGCACGGTCGTTCGACAAGTGCACATAAAGACAACAGCGCAAGGGGGGCTGCGTCGATGATGCGGCATGTCAAGCTGTCTGCGGTACTGATCGTGGTGGTACTCGCACTCACCGGTTTCTCCACGGCCGGCCACGGCCGCAGCGGCGGGAAGAGCAAGGGCAAGAGCCACAGTTCGAGCAGCAGCAGTGGTGGCGGCTGCTCCAACTCCAAGAAGAGCAACGACGGCTACCGCAGCAGCTACGACGATGACGACTACGACTCGTCGAGCAGCTCATCGGGCGGCACCGACTACGCGACGGCGACCCCGAGCCCCCTTTCCTCCGAAGCGCCCCGGATCTCCGTCATCCGCTGCGCCCAGCCGCGCAAGGGCAAGCGAAAGGCGAGTCCCTTCTCCGTCGTCAGCCTCACGGCCAACGGCTCCGGTCCGCACAGCTACGAGATCGGCGTGACCTTCCTCGACGCCCGGGGCAACACCGTCGACACCGGCACCGCGTACCAGGACGCCGAGGGCGGCAACGTCGTGGAGCTCACGGTGCGGATGGACCACCCGGGCAGGATCTCCCGGGTCAAGAAGTGCCGGGCCGAGGCCGAAATGAGCTACTGACCCGCTGCCCCACCGCTCCGGTTCGTTCCGGGCCCGCCTGGTCAGCGGGTCCGGAACGAACCTCCGCTCCGCCTGGTCAGCGGGTCCGGAACACGCCGGAGCTTCTACTGCCAGCGGGTCCGGAACGTGCCGGAGCCCGGACGTGCAGTGGTCCCGAATGTGCCGGAGCCCGGACGTGCAGTGGTCCGGAACGTGCCGGAGCCCGGACGTGCAGTGGTCCGGAATGTGCCGGAGCCCGGACGCTCAGCGGGTCCGGAACGCGCCTGGAGCCCGCTTCCGGAACAGCTCGCCCTGCCGCTCCGGCGGCAGGTTCCCGAGCGCGATCAGGTGCGGGGCGTGGGCCATGGCCTGGGCCCTGGCCGCCTCCCGGGCGGACCACACCGCCCGCACCGTTCCCTGCACCGCCTCCGTCGGGTACCCGGCGATCACCCCGGCCGCCCGCAGCGCCGCGTCCACCGCGCCGCCCGGCTCCGTCACCTCGCTGACCAGCCCGGTCTCGTACGCCCGCCGGGCCGAGACCCGCTCGGCCGTCCCCATCAGCGCCATCCGGGCCACCTCCCCGAACGGCATCCGCTGCGCCATCGCGACCGACTCGTACGCGCTGACCATGCCGTACGTGGTGTGCGGGTCGAAGAACGTCGCCTCCTTCGACGCGATCACGAACTCCGCCTCGCCCAGCAGATAGAACGCCCCGCCGCAGGCCATCCCCTCCACCGCCGCGACCACCGGCTTCCACAGGTCGTTCGCCTTCGGCCCGATCGCCAGCAGCGGATCGTCGATCGTGTACGGGGAGGAGGGCTGCGGAACCTCGGCGCCCCGGTCGATCCCGGTACAGAAGGCCCGCCCTCCCGCGCCGGTCAGGACCACCGCCCGCACCTCGTCGTCGTAGCGGAACGCCCGCCACGTCCTGGCCAGTTCGGCCGCCGTGGCCAGGTCGATCGCGTTCAGCTTCTCCGGCCGGTCCAGGGTGACGAGCGCGACCCCGGTCTCCCGGTCCGTCTCGGTGCGCAGCGCCATCGCCGCTCACCGCTCCAGCAGCCAGCGCACCAGGGTCAGCCCCGAGGCGTCCGGACAGAACACCGCCCGCACCCCCGCGCCGATCCGCAGCCGCGCCGGATCGACCGAGTCCAGCGGGGCGTCCGGCCCGCTCACCACGTTCCCGACCAGCCGGATCGCCGGAGCGTCCGCCAGCTCCACCACCACCGCGTTGTACGGGGCCTGCGCCGCGTAGGCGGGCAGCAGCGGCGGATGCGGCAGCACGTACGACCAGATCCGGCCCCGCCCGCTCATCCGCCGCCACTCACTGTCGAAGGACTGGCAGTGCGGGCAGCAGGGCCGCGGCGGGAAGCGCGGCTTGCCGCACCCCTCGGCGGCGCACGCCTGCACCCGCAGCTCACCGCGGGCCGTGTACTCCCAGAACGGCGCCCCGTCCTCGTCCACCACGGGCAGCAGCAGCCCGTCCGCGTCCGTTGCCGTCATGATCCCTCCTCAACTCCTCAGCAGTACGGCGGAAGTGGGCACACCCTCACCGGCGGTGACCAGGCAGGTGCTGGCGTCCGGGACCTGGGCGGTGGAGACGCCGCGCAGCTGCTTCACGCCCTCGGTGATCAGGTTGAAGCCGTGCACGTACGCCTCGCTCAGTCCGCCGCCCCCGGTGTTGATGGGGAGGCGTCCGCCGCTCTCCAGCGCCCCGCCCTCGGTGAACGCGGCGCCCTCGCCGCGCCCGCAGAAGCCGTACCCCTCCAGGGAGAGCGGGATGAGCGGGGTGAACGCGTCGTAGATCTGCGCCACGTCCACGTCCCCGGGCCCGAAGTCGGCCTGCTTCCACAGCTGCCGGGCGGCCGTCCAGGCGGGGCCGGAGAGCGGATCGTCGTTCCAGTAGTTGACCATCCCGTGGTGCTGGGCGGGCAGCCCCTGCGCGACGGAGTGGATGTACACGGGCTTCTGACGGCAGTCGCGGGCCCGTTCCGCCGAGACGATCACGCAGGCCAGCGCGCCGTCCGTCTCCAGACAGTTGTCGAAGAGGCAGAGCGGCTCGCTGATCCAGCGCGAGGTCATATACATGTCGCGGGTCAGCGGCCGCTCGTACATCATGGCGGCGGGGTTCTGATTGGCGCGGTTGCGGCAGGCGAGGGCGACGTTGAAGAGGTGGTCGCGGGTCGCCCCGTACTCGTGCATGTACCTGCGGGCCAGCATCCCGATCTCGTCGGCCGGCCGCAGCAGGCCGAACGGACGGGTCCACTGTCCCGGGGTCGGCAGCTGCACCGCGGTGTTCTTCCAGGGCCGGGGCCCCGAGCCGCGCTTGCGTGACCGCCAGGCGACTCCCACGCTGGCCTGCCCGGTGGCCACCGCGGCGGCCAGGTGGGCGATCGTCGCGCAGGAGCCGCCGCCCCCGTATCCCACCTTGCTGAAGAAGGTGACATCGCCCGCGCCGATGGCCTTGGCGATCTCGACCTCGTCGGTCTCCTCCATCGTGTACGAGGCGAACCCGTCCACCTCCGACGCGGGGATGCCCGCGTCGTCGAGCGCCGCGACGATGGCCCGGCAGGCCAAGGTCTTCTCGGATTCCGGCAGTTGTTTCGCGAAGGCCGTCTGCCCTATTCCGGCTATCGCCGTCGCGTCCTTGAGTGCCGCCACCGCCACCTCCCAGGCCGTCATGACTGCTGACAGCGGCAGAGGCTACAGCTAATCTGACGGATAGTCAGCTACTGCGTCAGGGAGGGCGAGGCATGCGCGGCGACGAGGAGTGGGGCACCATCCCCGAGCTGGTCCGAACGGCGGCCCGGCGCTACGGGGACCGGGAGGCGGTCGTCGAGGGCCGCACCCGGATCTCCTACGCCGAGCTGGGGGACCGGGTGGAGCGGGCCGCCGCCGCGTGCCTGGCCTCGGGCGTCGAGCCGGGGGACCGGGTCGCGGTCTGGGCCCCCAACACGCTGGACTGGATCGTCTCCGCGCTCGGGGCGGTCACGGCGGGCGCGGTCCTCGTCCCCCTCAACACCCGCTTCAAGGGCACGGAGGCGGCGTACGTCCTGGGCCGCAGCCGGGCGAAGATCCTCTTCGTCACGGGCACCTTCCTCGGCACCTCGTACGTGGCGTCACTGCGCCGGGCGGAGGCGGAACTCCCGCACCTGGAGAAGGTGGTGGTGCTGGCCGACACCGCCCCCGACGACTACGTCACCTGGAAGGACTTCCTGGCCTCGGGGGAGGGGGTGCCGGCGGAGGCGGTACGCGCGCGGGCCGGGGCCGTCGCACCCTCGGACCCCTCCGACATCATCTACACCTCGGGCACCACGGGCCGCCCCAAGGGCGCGGTCATCACCCATGCCCAGACCCTGCGCTGCTACGCGATCTGGAGCGAACTGGCGGACCTGCGCGAGGGCGACCGCTATCTGATCGTGAACCCCTTCTTCCACACCTTCGGCTACAAGGCGGGCGTCCTCGCCTGCCTGATGCGGGGGGCCACGATGGTCCCGCAGCCGGTGTTCAACGTGGACACGGCCCTGGCCAACATCGCCGCCGAACGGATCTCGGTGCTGCCCGGCCCGCCCACCCTCCACCAGTCCCTGCTGGACCACCCGGCCCGTGACGCACACGACCTCTCCGCCCTGCGGCTGGTGGTGACGGGTGCGGCGGTGGTCCCGCTCAAGCTGGTGGAGCGGCTCCGTACCGAACTGCGGATCCCCACGGTCCTCACCGCGTACGGCCTCTCCGAGGCGAGCGGCATCGTCACCATGTGCCGGCGCGGCGACCCGGCGGAGACCGTCGCCTCGACCTCGGGCCGGGCGATCCCCGGCACGGAGATCCGGGTCCTGGCCGAGCCCGGCGTGCCCGGCGAGATCCTGGTCCGGGGCTTCCACGTGATGGACGGCTACTTCGAGGACCCGCGGACCACGGCCGCCACGATCACCCCGGACGGCTGGCTCCGCACCGGTGACGTCGGCGTACTCGACGAGCACGGCAACCTGAGGATCACCGACCGGATCAAGGACATGTTCATCGTCGGCGGCTTCAACGCGTACCCGGCCGAGATCGAACAGCTCCTCGGCCTGCACCCGGACGTGGCCGACGTCGCGGTGATCGGCATCCCGGACCCCCGCCTCGGCGAGGTCGGCAAGGCGTACGCGGTCCGCCGTCCGGGCGCCACGCTCACGGCCGACGACCTGATCGCCTGGTCCCGCCGCGAAATGGCGAACTACAAGGTCCCGCGGGCGGTGGAGTTCGTCCCCGGCCTCCCCCGCAACGCGAGCGGCAAGGTCCTGAAGGGGGAGCTGCGGTCCCGGGAGGCCTGAGCCGTACGGCCCGCGTCCCGCTCCGCGCCGCCCTCCTCCCGCACGCGCACATGCGGCAGCCGCGACGGCTCCCCCTCCGCGCCGCCGCGGCTGCCTCCCCGTCACATGAAGAACTAGCGGGGGTCGGCCCCGGTCATGTGGCTGTCCATCGGCTTGATCTCCGGCTCGCCGGTCATGTGGCTGTCCAGCGGCTTGACCTTGGGCTCGCCGGTCATGTGGCTGTCCGTGGGCTTGATGTCCCCCGCGGCGTCCGGCGCCTGGGTCGGCGCCTGGATCTTCTTTTCGTCGCTCATGTCGTGAACTCCATTACTAGTGCATGGACGGTCGGCTAAGCCCGTCCGGCTGTTCCCCCGTGGACTGCCGGACGGGCTGTTCAGAGCCGTTCACCTTAGTGCGCGGTCCCCCTGCCGATCCGTCTGCCCCCCGACACGACGCATCGACAGGTACGAGACTGCCCTGGAGCGATAAACGAATGATGAACGTCCGTCAGAGGCCCTTGGCGACGGGTGCGGAGGACAGCAGCCGACGCACGTCATCCGCCTCCGGGACCTTCAGCTGGTCGAAGACGGAGAGCGCGTCGCGCCAGCAGGCCCGCGCCCGGCCTTCCTGCCCTATGCCCTGGAGGGCCCTGCCCAGCGTCGTCAGCACATTGGCGCGGCGCCATTCTCCCCCCACGTGCAGCAGAACCGTCAGGGCTTGTTCGGCGAGCCCCGCGGATTGTGCGGCCCGCCCGGCGTCGAGGTGGACCTCGGCCAGCCGGAAGAGGGTCATCCCTTCCCACAGCTTCTGGCGGCTGTCCCGGAACACCGAGAGCGCTTCGGCCAGCCGGTCCTGGGCCTCGTCCTGCCGGCCCGCGCGGGCCAGGGCGAGCCCCAGGGCGTAACGGCCGTTGGCCAGGCGGAGCGTGAGCCCGATGCGGTTGTAGAGCGCGACTCCCTCACTGGCCAGCTGCACCGCGCTCGTGGTCTGCCCGACGGCCAGGAGCACCCGGGACAGATTGCACAGGGCGCTCGCCTCGCCCGGCTGGTTCGCGTCGGCGCGGAAGGCGGCGATGGTCTGCTGGAGCAGGCTCCTCGCCTCGTCGAGCCGGTTGCGGTATCCGGCGATGATCCCGAGCTCGTTCAGGGTGTTGCAGCGGGTCCACACATCATCGGTCGCCGGCTTCAGGCGCATGGCCCTGCGCAGTTCCTCCTCGGCCTGGTCGAAACGGCCCGCGGTGCTGTGCACCTGGGCGAGTGTCGTCCTCGCGCGGGCCTCGGAGCGCGGGTCGCCCGCGACCACCGCGGCGTCCCTCACCGCGGTGGCCACGGACTCGAACTGGCGGGAGTTGGCCCCCGATTCCGCGAGGTCCTTGCAGGCCAGGAGGAGATCCACGCTGCGGCGTATGGTCCTGGTAGTCACCGACTGCTGAGCACAGGCCAGCAGCGAGCTGGCCTCGGAGTAGAGCCAGTCCAGCGCGTGGTCGTGGCTGGCGAACGAGAGTCCTGCGCCCTCCGTACGTTCCAGATGGGCGACCGTCCGGTCCCCCGGCCGTTCCAGCGCGTACACGCCCGCCGCCGTCGCCAGGTAGAAGTCCAGCAGGCGGGACAGCGCCGACTCGCCTCCCTCCGGGTCCTGTTCGTCCCGTTCCGCGCAGGAACGCGCATAGAGGCGCACCAGGTCGTGGTAGCGGTACCGGCCCGGCGCGGCGGACTCCAGGAGGCTGGTGTCGACCAGGGCCTCCAGGAGGTCCTCCGCCGCGTGGGGCTCCAGGTTGAGCAGGGCCGCCGCCGCGGCCAGCGAGATGTCCGGGCCGTCCGCCAGGCCCAGGAGCCGGAAGGCGCGGGCCTGGGCGGGCTCCAGCTGGCCGTAGCCGAGCTCGAAGGTGGCCTTCACCGCGAGGTCGCCGGCCTGGAGCTCGTCCAGGCGGCGTCGCTCGTCCGCGAGCTTGGCGGCCAGCACGGAGACCGTCCAGGTGCGGCGGGAGGCCAGGCGGGAGGCGGCGATACGGATGGCCAGCGGGAGGAAGCCGCAGGCGGCGACCACGTCGAGGGCGGCCTCGCGCTCCGAGGTGATGCGCTCCTCGCCCACGATCCGGGTGAAGAGCTGGAGCGCCTCCTCCGGCGACATCACGTCCAGGTCGACCAGATGGGAACCGGCCAGGTCGACCATCCGGACCCGGCTGGTGATCAGGGCCGCGCAGCCCGCGGTGCCCGGCAGCAGCGGGCGGACCTGCGCCGCGTCGTGGGCGTTGTCGAGGAGCACCAGTACGCGGCGGCCGTCGAGCGTCGAGCGGTACAGCGCGGCGCGCTCGTCCAGGGACTCCGGGATCGCCGAGTCCGCGGTGCCCAGAGCGCGCAGGAACGCGCCGAGTACCGTCTCCGGCTCGGCCGCCCGCGCCCCGGCGCCCTGGAGGTCCACGTACAGCTGCCCGTCCGGGAAGTGCTGGCGGGCCTGGTGGGCGACGTGCACCGCGAGGGTCGTCTTGCCGACGCCCCCGATGCCGGCCAGCGCCGAGACGGCCATCACGGATCCCTCGGCGGTCGCCAGCTGGTCGCCCAGCTCGTGGACGAAGGAGGCGCGGCCGGTGAAGTCCGGCACGGTGGCCGGAAGCTGGGCGGGACGCACGGGCGCGGAGGCCGGGGCCGGTTCGTCGGCGGGGCGGGCCAGCTCCTCGTCGGCCCGCAGGATGCGCTGCTGGAGCTGGGCCAGCTCGGGGCGCGGGTCCACGCCCAGTTCCTCCGCGAGCAGGCGGCGGGTGTCGGCGTAGACGGCCAGCGCCTCGGCCTGGCGGCCACTGCGGTACAGGGCGATCATCAGGAGCTCGCGCAGCCGCTCCCGCAGCGGGTGCGCCGCGGTCAGCGCGGTCAGCTCGGAGACCGCCTCCGCGTGGCAGCCGACCTCCAGGTCCAGGTCCAGCCGGGTCTCGGTGAGCTGGAGCCGCCACTCCTCCAGCCGGGTGCGCTGGTTCTCCGCGTACGGGCCGGGCACGGAGGCCAGCGCCTCGCCCTCCCACAGCCCGAGCGCCTTGTTGAGCAGGGTCCGGGCCTGCCCGCGGTCGCCGCCCGCCCGCGCCTTCTCCGCCTCGGCCGCCAGATCCCGCACCACATGGACGTCGAGGGCGTCCCGGCCGGTCTGGATCGCGTACCCGCCGGCATCGCTGACCAGCGTCTTCGGGTCGAGGACCTTGCGGAGCCGGGAGGCGTACGTGCGTATCGTGGCGAGTGCCTGCGAGGGCGGCTCGTCGCCCCAGATGGCGTCGATGAGCTCGGCGGCGGTGGCTGTACGGCCACCGCGCAGCAGCAGCGCCGCCAGCAGCGCCCGCTGCTGCGGCGAACCGGAGGACAGGGCTTCGCCGTCTCGCCAGGCCCGTACCGGACCGAGCACGGAGAAGCGCAGATCGGTGCCGCGTGTCTGCCGCTGGTGCGGAACACGCTGCTCCGGAACGCGCGTGTGCGGTCCGTTGTCACGGTCCATTGCTGCCCCCTGTCCTGCCTCGCCCCGCCGGTGCCGCCCGTCGTGCTGACGCGGTCCGCCTGGATTTGCCCGCCCATGCGCCGGTCCGGGGCGGGTGGATCCGGATTGCTCGGTACCGCTGGTATCGCGCTCAACAGTCTGCCTTGTCTGGGGTGGGCGCGTCAGCAGTGGGTGGCTCTCTGCACAAGCCCTCGACAACGATTCCGGAACGAGGTCCGGTACAGATTACTGACGGTTCGTCAGATTGGCGCTACCGTGGGAAACATGGAGACCTTCCCGAAGATCATCTCGGTGGACGACCACACGGTGGAGCCCGCTCATGTCTGGCGGGACCGGCTCCCGTCCAAGTACCTCGACCGCGGCCCGCGGATCGTCCGTGCCCCGCTGAAGGAAATGACCTTCATGGGTGGAAAGTTCGCACCCGTGATGGGTGCGAAGGGCGACGACGGGCCGATCGGCGACTGGTGGGTGTACGAGGACCTGCACCGCCCGCTCACCCGGCTCGACACCTCGGTCGGCTACGACCGGGACGAGATCAAGCTGGAGGTCATCACCTACGAGCAGATGCGTCCCGGTTCGTTCTCGGTGCCCGAGCGGCTCGCCGACATGGACGTCAACCACGTCCAGTCCGCGCTCTGCTTTCCCACCTTCCCGCGCTTCTGCGGCCAGACCTTCACCGAAGCGAAGGATCGTGAGCTGGGGCTGCTCGGGGTGCGCGCCTACAACGACTGGATGGTCGAGGAGTGGTGCGGCCCCGAGGCGCACGGCCGGCTCATCCCGCTCACGCTGATTCCGCTCTGGGACGCGGAACTGGCCGCCGAGGAGGTCCGGCGCAACGCGGCCCGGGGCGTGCGCGCCGTGGCATTCTCCGAAATACCCCCGCATCTCGGGCTTCCGTCGATTCACACGGACGAGTGGGATCCGTTCCTGCGGGCCTGCGACGAGACGGGGACCGTGATCGCGATGCACATCGGCTCGTCCTCGAAGATGCCGTCCACCTCGGCCGACGCGCCGCCCGCCGTCGGCTCCACGATCACCTTCGCCAACTGCTGCTTCTCCATGGTCGACTGGCTGATGAGCGGCAAGTTCGAGCGGTTCCCGAACCTCCGGATCATGTACGCGGAGGGGCAGATCGGCTGGATTCCCTACATCCTGGAACGCGCCGACGTGGTCTGGGAGGAGAACCGGGCCTGGGGCGGCGTCGCCGACAAGGTGCACCGCCCGCCGTCGGAGCTGTTCGCCGAGCACGTCTACGGCTGCTTCTTCGACGATGCCTTCGGGCTGCGGAACCTGGACGCGATCGGGGTCGGGAACGTCCTGTACGAGACGGACTACCCGCACTCCGACTCCACCTGGCCCAAGTCGCGCGAGGTCGGCGAGGCGCAGATGGGGCACCTGGACGCCGGTACGGTCGACCGGATCGTCCGGCGGAACGCGATCGACCTGCTGGGGCTCACGGACGACGGGCTCTGGGCGGGGCCCGGCGGCAGCGGACGGTAGCGGCACGCGGGCGGGGGCGCGGGGCGGAACGTGACACCTCACCCGCGGAGGGCCACGTTCCGCCCCGTCGCCCCGTCGCCCCGTCGCCCCGTCGCCCCGTCGCCCCGTCGCCCCGCCGCCGGGGCTCGGGGCTCGTGGCGCCCGGGGCTCGGTGCGCCGTGGATCAGGCGCCGGTGACCGGCTCCTGGAGCTCCGTCACCCACTGGTCCTGGTCCTCGGGGCACTCCAGGTTGATCTCCCGGGCGTACCCCCGGGACCGGTAGCCGTTGGCGTCGATCCAGCGGGCCAGGGCCTGGGCGGTCGGCAGAACACCGTCCATCGAGCCCCGGTGGACGACGGTCGCCGCCTCGAACGCGGGCAGCTCGACCACCGTGATCCCGGTGCCGCCCAGCGGTCCCACGGGCGCGGACACCGTGACGCCCGCGTGGACGACGACCGCGCCGCCGCCCGCCGGGGCGTCCTCGTAGTACGCGATCCCCGGCCCGCTCGGACGGACGTCCGTGCCGTCGAGCAGGGTGAACAGCCGCTCGTACAGGGGTTTGATCACGGGCGTGATGTGCTCCGGCTCGTAGCTCGCCGCGGTGCCGGACAGCTCGGCGACCCGTACCGCCGGCACCTGCTTGACGACGACATCGTTCGTGGACATGCGTCCCTCGCTCTCGATCGACCGGAGCCTCGCCTCGACCTGCGCCAGCCTGACGCCCGCCGCCCGCATGGCCTCCTCCAGCTCGGCCCGGCGCAGCCGCAGCATCCCGCGCAGCTCCTCCGGTCCCACCTGCTCGTCGAGGATGGCCTGCACCTGCTGAAGCGTGAAGCCGAGATCCTTGAGGGCGATGACGCGGTTGAGGCGCGACAGCTGGGCGGCTCCGTAGAAGCGGTAGCCGGTGGCGGGATCGGTGCGGTCGGGGTGCAGCAGCCCGATGGCGTCGTAATGACGCAGCATCCGGGCCGACACCCGCCCGTACCTGGCGAAGTCTCCGATGGTGAACATGACGTCTCCGACTGCATCGCTTCACACGGTGTCAAGGTCAAGCGCCGCGCTCGTACCGCCCGGCGACGGGAGAATGGAACGCGGGGGAAAAGCGGCGGCCGGGAAGGCCGGGAAGACCGCACCGGAACACGGACCGGTTAACGCGCGGACAACGGAAGAAAGACCGGGAAGCGGGAACGGAACGGGTGCGCAAAAGGCAGGAGCCCCGTTCCCCGCCGAAGCGGAGGAGCGGGGCTCCTTGGGTACTACTAGCCGGCCGCGATCGGCCGACCCGGGCAACTAGGCCGGGGTGACGTTCTCAGCCTGCGGACCCTTGGGGCCCTGAGTGACGTCGAAGTTCACGACCTGGTTCTCCTCAAGGGAGCGGAACCCGGACGCGTTGATCGCGGAGTAGTGGACGAAGACATCCGGGCCGCCGCCGTCCTGGGCGATGAAGCCGAAGCCCTTTTCAGCGTTGAACCACTTGACGGTTCCGGTAGCCATAAGCCCTCCTTGGGCCAAAGGGTTGCCCTGCTCCAGAACCTGCATAGAAGTCTGAAAACTACAAAAGCCTGCGGGTTACATGCTCCGCAGGCTCTGTACTGCAAGGGAAACCAAACTGCAACTTGCGTCGAGCCTAGCACGCAGCGTGTATCGAACGGTAGAGGGAAAGATCACTTCACCCGGATGTTTGATTGGCTCCTCGGCGGGCCCCTGAAGGGGGTCTACGGGAGGGTGTCGCAAGGGTGACTTCGCAGCGTACGGAGGGCGGCCCCCCGTGCGCCCCGGGCGTCGTTCCGAGGTGCTTTCGGGGCGGCTTCCGGGTGCTTCGGGGTGGCTTCGGATGCGCCCCGCGCCCCCGGTGCCGTTGGTTTCGGGCCACAGGTCTAGCCTCGCGATGTGGACAATTCAACCGTCTCAACCGTCTCGGCCGTCGAAGGCGACGACCGCCGCAGCCGGCCGCGCGTCGGCCACATCCAGTTCCTGAACTGCCTTCCCCTCTACTGGGGGCTGGCGCGGACCGGAACCCTGCTCGACCTGGAGCTGTCGAAGGACACCCCGGAGAAGCTCAGCGAGCAGCTGATCAGGGGTGATCTGGACATCGGCCCCGTCACGCTGGTGGAGTTCCTGCGCAACGCCGACGACCTGGTCGCCTTCCCCGACATCGCGGTGGGCTGCGACGGGCCCGTCATGTCGTGCGTGATCGTGTCGCAGGTGCCGCTGGACCAGCTGGACCGGGCCCGGGTGGCGCTCGGCTCGACCTCGCGGACCTCCGTGCGGCTGGCCCAGCTGCTGCTGGCCGAGCGGTACGGGGTCAGTCCGGACTACTACGTCTGCCCGCCGGACCTCGGTCTGATGATGCAGGAGGCGGACGCCGCGGTGCTCATCGGCGACGCCGCGCTGCGCGCCCACCTGCACGACGCGCCCCGGCTCGGCCTCCAGGTCCATGACCTGGGCCAGATGTGGAAGGACTGGACCGGGCTGCCGTTCGTCTTCGCGGTCTGGGCGGCCCGCAAGGACTTCCTGGCGCGCAGGCCCGACCTGGTGGCCAAGGTGCACGAGGCGTTCCTGGCCTCGCGGGACCTCTCCCTGGAGGAGGTCACCAAGGTCGCGGAGCAGGCGGCGCGCTGGGAGGCCTTCGACTCGGAGGTGCTGGAGCGGTACTTCACCACCCTGGACTTCCGTTTCGGTCCGGAGCAGTTGGCGGGTGTGCGGGAGTTCGCCCGCCGGATCGGTCCGACGACCGGCTTCCCGGCGGACGTGAACGTGGAGCTGCTCGGCGGCTGAGGCGGGTCCGGGGCTCCCCGCCCGGACCGGGCGGGGAGCCCCGGCGGCGCGCGCCCGAAAGCGCGAAAGGCGGGGTGTAGGTGAACGCTGTACTTTTCCGGCCGCTTATCCCGTCCCGCCGCCCGGGTGTTCCGTCCGGTCTTCCTCCCGGAGTTCTTTCCGCCGTCCGCCCGTTCTTCCCCCGTTCCTCCAGTCGTCCCCCGCGCCTTCCGGTGTTCCTTCCTCCGGTCCGCCTGGATTCGGACGAATAAGCGATGAATAACCCATTCCCGGATGGGTCCGGACCAGGTCCGGACCCCGGAGCGGAATCGTTCGGGTGAACGACTCATTCGCGCCTTTTGTTGTGCCGAAAGTTGTTGTTCGTTCCCTTGGGGGCGAAATAGGCGGATGGTTTCCCCTGGGACCTGATGACCTTCGCCCCCTAGGCTTCGGTCGGAGGCCGGGCCGGTACACAGGGGGAGTCCACATATGCAGCCGCTGGAAGCCGGCGAACCGCTGACCATCGGTGCCTACCGATTGCTCGGCAGACTCGGCGCGGGCGGCATGGGACGGGTCTATCTGGGGCGCAGCGCGGGCGGACGCACCGTCGCGGTCAAGGTCGTGCACCCGCATTTCGCGCTCGACGAGCAATTCCGCGCCCGCTTCCGGCGCGAGGTGGAGGCGGCCCGGCGGATCGGAGCGCAGTGGACGGCCCCCGTACTGGACGCCGACCCGGACGCCCCCATTCCGTGGGTCGCCACCGGCTACGTGGCCGGGCCTCCGCTCTCCAGCGCGGTCGAGGAACACGGGCCGCTGCCCGTGAACGCGGTACGGACCCTGGGCGCCGGGCTCGGCGAGGCGCTGGCCGCCGTCCACGAGCAGGGCGTCATCCACCGCGACGTGAAGCCGTCCAACGTGCTGCTCGCCCTGGACGGCCCCCGGCTGATCGACTTCGGGATCGCCCGCGCGCTCGGCGCCACCGCCTCACTCACCTCGACCGGGGTCTCGGTCGGCTCGCCCGGCTACATGGCGCCGGAGCAGATCCGGGGCACCGACATCTCGGGCGCGGCCGACGTCTTCTCGCTCGGCGCGGTCCTCGCGTACGCGGCGACCGGCAGTGCCCCCTTCCTCGGCGACTCCTCGGCGGTGCTCCTCTACAAGGTGGTGCACGAGGAGCCGGAGCTGGGGGAGCTGGAGGGGGATCTGCTGGAGGTCGTCGCCGGGTGCCTGGAGAAGGAGCCCGGCGACCGGCCGACGCCCCGGGAGCTGGCCCGGCGGCTGGCACCCGGCGGGGCCGCCGCGCTGGTGACGGCCGGCTGGCTGCCCGGTCCGGTGGAGCGCGAGGTGAGCCGGGTCGCGGTGGCGCTGCTGGACCTGGAGCCGCAGGACGCGCCGGTGCAGTCGGGGCCGGTGCCGTTCAGCGGCGCGGCCTGGGGGCCGGGCAGCACGCGGGGCGACGGGAGCGGGCCGGACGGGACCGGTGGTGTGGGCGGCGGGTTCGGCTCACCGGCCAGGCCCTTCCCCACGCACGACCCGACCCGGCTGACCCACCCGGGTGTGCTGCCCTCGTGGCCCGCGGACCCGGGCCCGGACGGCGGGACGGCGAGCGGCTACGGGACGGCGGGGAGCTTCAGGGCGGCGGGCGGCCCCGGAGCGTCGGCGCGCGGCAGCGCGTCCGGGCCGCGCGGGCGTGAGGCCCACCACTCCCTCACCGTCGGCGCGGGCGTGGGCACGGGCCCGGGTACGGGCCAGCGGCGGAGGCTCAGCTGCACCGTCGCCCTCGCGGTGGCGGGCGCCCTCGCGGCGGTGACCGTGGGCGGCGCGTTCCTCCTCGACCTGTTCCCGGGCAGCGGCGGGTCCGACGCCGGGCACGGCGATGTGGCCGGCAGCCTGCCCGCCGCGTCCCGGAGTCCGGAGGAGACCGGCGAGCTGCCCAGGGAGTTCGTCGGCACCTGGAGCGGCCCGGTCACCGAGAAGACCACCGGCCAGCCCCACGGCACGCTCACCGCCGTCTTCACCGCGGGGAAGGCGGGCACGGACGTGGTCCGCATGACCACCGAGGTCAGCAGCCTCGGGATCACCGTCCGCTGCAACAGCGTCGCCAGCCTCACCTCCGCCACCGCCGGGGAACTGAAGCTCCACGAACGCTCCGACCCGGACCGGCCCAGTACTCCGGGCCTGTGCACCTCCACCACCACCGACGTGCACTTCACCCGGGCCGCCGACGGCACCCTGAGCTTCCGCTCCGAGGAGCGCGCTGCCGGACTTCCGTACGGCACGCTCAGCAGGTCCGACGACTGAGCCCGCAGAGGGCTGGCGTACGCTGAGCCGGTCCGTAGATCCGTTCAAAAACCGCCGAAAGGTGACTGCCCGGTGACCGAGAAGGCCGACCTCCAGCCCATCCTCGACCGAGCCGCCGAGGGCGGTCGGATCACTCCGGAGGAGGCGCTCGACCTCTACCGCTCGGCGCCGCTGCACGCACTGGGCGCGGCCGCCGACGCCGTACGCCGCCGTCGTTACGCCGGTACGGAGCACATCGCGACGTACATCATCGAGCGCAACATCAACTACACGAACGTGTGTGTCACGGCCTGCAAGTTCTGCGCCTTCTACGCCGCGCCGAAGGACACCGGCAAGGGCTGGACCCGCGATCTGGACGACATCCTGCGCCGCTGCGCGGAGACCGTCGAGCTGGGCGGCACGCAGATCATGTTCCAGGGCGGACACCACCCGGACTACGGCGTCGAGTACTACGAGAAGCACTTCTCCGCCATCAAGCAGGCGTTCCCCCAACTGGTCATCCACTCGCTGGGCGCCTCCGAGGTCGAGCACATGGCCCGGATCTCCAAGGTCTCCGTCGAGGAGGCCGTCCAGCGCATCCACGCCGCCGGTCTCGACTCCTTCGCCGGAGCCGGTGCCGAGCTGCTCCCGGCCCGGCCGCGCACCGCGATCGCCCCGCTGAAGGAGTCCGGCGAGCGCTGGCTGGAGATCATGGAGATCGCCCACCGCCTCGGTGTCGAGTCCACCTCCACCATGCTGATGGGCACCGGCGAGACCAACGCCGAGCGCATCGAGCACCTGCGGATGATCCGCGACGTGCAGGACCGCACCGGCGGCTTCCGCGCCTTCATCCCGTACACGTACCAGCCGGAGAACAACAAGCTGAAGGGCCGGACGCAGGCCACGCTCTTCGAGTACCTGCGGATGATCGCCATCGCCCGGATCTTCCTGGACAACGTCGCCCACATCCAGGGCTCCTGGCTGACCACCGGCAAGGAGGTCGGCCAGCTCTCGCTGCACTACGGCGCCGACGACCTCGGCTCGATCATGCTGGAGGAGAACGTCGTCTCCTCCGCCGGGGCCAAGCACCGCTCCAACCGTCTGGAGATCATCGACCTGATCCGCAAGGCGGACCGGGTTCCGGCCCAGCGCGCCACCACGTACGAGCACCTCGTCGTGCACGACGACCCGGCGAACGACCCGGTCGACGACCGGGTGGTCTCGCACATCTCCTCCACCGCGATCGAGGGCGGCACCGCCCACCCGGAGCTGAAGCTCCTCGACGCCAACTGAGGCGGCGGCCGTGCTGACGGTGCACGCCGCGGACGCGGTGTACGGCGGCCCGGACGGGGACGTTCCGGAAGGTGCGGAGGCCGTGACCGTGGACGGTGCCACGGTGGTTGCCATCGGTACGTTCCGGGAGCTGACCGCCGCCCGTCCGGGGGCCCGTGTCCGGCGCTGGCCGGGGCTGATCACCCCGGGGCTGCTCAACGCGGCGGCCCCGGCGCTGCTGGAGGCGGCCTACCACCCCGACCCGCGCGAGGCCGACGAGCTCGGCACCCGGCCGCTCACGGGCACCGCCCTCGCCGCGCTCGCGATGGACGAGGCCCGCTGGGGCGCCAGCGCCCGCCGCGGTCTGCAACGGATGCTGCGGCACGGCACGACCGCCGTGCGCGGCCCGTTCACGCGGCCCGCCGTGCGCACCGCGGTCGCCCGCTCGGGGCTGCGGCCGCTCCCGCCGGGGCCGTCCGGCGTACCGGCGCTGCTCGACCCGCTGGCCGCCCTCGCGGAGCCGGACGGCCTGGCCGGAGCCTTCGCCTCGGCCCTGACCGTGGGCGGGCCCGCCGACCTCGCGGTGTTCGGCGTGCCGGACCCGGCGGCGCTGCGCACCGAGGGCGCCGGGAGCTGCGTGGCGACGGTGCTCGGCGGACGCCTGGTCTTCCGCCGCGGCTGACGCGCACCCGCGTACGGGGCCGGGGGGGGGCACGCGTACCGCGCACTGCGCCACACCGTGCGACGCGCACCCGCGTACGGGGGCCGGAGACGGGTCCGCCATGGCCGCCGCGACCGGGACCTGAGCCGCCCGCGCGGGCGGCTCAGAGGGCGAGGTCCGCGGTGCGGTCGCCGACCGGTACGGACCCGCGCCCGCGCGCGGGTCACGGCACGGCCGGGCCGCTCAGGTAGCGGTCGGTGGTGCCGTACGGCCAGGCGTTGGCGACGCACCCCTTCAGCCCGTAGATCTGCTGCATCATCACGGGGGCGGGGCGCCCCGGGCCCGGACAGGTCTCGTGGCCGTGGCCCAGCCAGTGACCGACCTCGTGGTTGATGATCAGGGCCCGGTACTCGGCGAGCGGACCGCGGAACTCGGGGGATCCCTGCTGCCAGCGCTTCAGGTTGACCATGACGTCGGCGCCGACCCGGCAGTTGACCTCGCCGTGGGTGTCGAGGCCGCCCTTCCCGCAGAGAGCGTCGGTGGTCGCGGGGGTGGCGATGCGGACGACGAGCCCGGCCGGGCCCGAGGAGACCCGGCGGAAGCGGTGCTTGCCGTGGTGCGCCCAGCCGCGGGGCGCGGCCAGGACCCGGGCGATCTCGTCGGCGGCCAGGTCCGGGTCCACGCCCGAGCCGTCCTCCACCTCGACGCGGTACGCCCTGCTTCCGTCCCCGTTCCCGCCGGAGCCGGCCGGGCCGCCCCGGGCGACGGTGAACGTGCCCGTGGCCGCCGGGTTCCCGGACGAGGCGGATGCGCCGGGCGTGCCGGACGCGTCCGACCGGTCCTCGGCGCCGGTGTTCCACCGGGGCCCCAGCACGGCGGCGGCACAGAGCACCGCGACCGGCACGGCGGCGCCCAGCAGCCGTCTTCGACGGCCGCCCGGCTCCGGCCCCCGCCCCGTGCGTGCACCTCGTGCGGACATCTGGGCTCCCCCCTGGCTCCCGGCGGCGGCGACGCGCCGCTGCCTGTACTGACCATGGACGCGGGCGATCGGTTCAGTCCACCCGGGTACCTGTCCCGGGCGCGACCCACCACCGGAGCCGAGCCCCGGGAGGAGGGCTGCTTGAATGGGCGGGTGACCCGAGCATCCCTGGACAAGCAGCCGCACGAAGTCGCCGAGATGTTCGACGGCGTGGCGGCGAACTACGACCTCACCAACGACGTGCTGTCCCTCGGCCAGGCCAGGCTGTGGCGCAAGGAGGTCGCGAAGGCGGTGCACGCCCGCCCGGCGGAGAAGATCCTCGACCTGGCCGCGGGCACGGCGACGTCCTCGCTGCCCTTCGCCGCGACGGGCGCGTACGTCGTGCCGTGCGACTTCTCCTTCGGCATGCTCCAGGAGGGCAAGAAGCGCAACTCCTGGCTGCCGTTCACCGCGGGTGACGCGACCCGGCTGCCGTTCCGCGACGCGTCCTTCGACGCGGTGACCATCTCCTTCGGGCTGCGCAACGTCCAGGACACCGAGGCGGCGCTGCGCGAGCTGTACCGGGTGACCCGGCCGGGCGGACGCGTGGTGATCTGCGAGTTCTCGCAGCCGACCTGGGCGCCGTTCCGCACCGTCTACACCGAGTACCTGATGCGGGCGCTGCCGCCGGTCGCGCGCGCGGTGTCGTCCAACCCGGACGCGTACGTCTACCTCGCCGAGTCCATCCGCGCCTGGCCCGACCAGCCGGGGCTCGCCGCCGCGCTCCAGCGGGCCGGCTGGTCGAAGGTCGCCTGGCGCAACCTCACCGGCGGCGTGGTGGCCCTGCACCGGGGCGTACGCCCCTGAGGCAACGGTTCGGCGACTTTCGCGGCAGGGAGGGCCGGACGGTCGGGAAGATGCGTCCGTGGAAGCGCACAGGGCTTCCACGGCCGTCGTTCCGAGGACCTCGGTCCGTCCCGTCCCCCTTCCCGCCACCGGAGTCCGCATGCCGTCGTACTGCCCCTTCTGTGGAACACAGGCACCGGAAGAAGCACGTTTCTGCATGACGTGCGGCCGCGAACGCCCGGCCGGGGGAACAGCCCCGGGACCTGCCGGGGGAACAGCCCCGGGACCTGCCGGGGGAACAGCCCCGGGACCTGCCGGGGGAACAGCCCCGGGACCTGCCGCGGGGCCGCCTGTCGCTCCGCCGCCGATGCCTGCCGCCCCGCCACCACCCGGCCCGGCCTGGGCCCCCGCACCGCCTGCGCCGGTCGCACCGCCTGTTCCGGTCGGCCCCTCGCCGGTCGGCGCCTTCCTCGGCCGGACCTTCCGCGGCGACTGGGCGGGAGCGGTGAAGGCCGCCGCGTGGCCCAGCGGAGTGATCCTCGCCCTCGCGGTGGTCCTCTCCATCCCCTCGTACGGGCAGGGCGACGAGACCGTCGTCGGCTGGAGCGACCGGCTGCGGATCGCCCTCGCGCTGCTGCTCCAGGCCCTCGGCGGCGGCTTCGAACTGCGCCCCACGGACCCGGCCGACACCGGATACGGCTACGGCTACGGGGACGGGGGGTACGGCTACGACGGGGCCGCGCAGCAGGGCGGGGCCGCGCTCTCCATGGTCCCGCTGACCGTCACCGTGCTGTGGGTGGCGGCGCTGTACCTGGGCGCCCGCACGGTCCGCGCGCGGGGCGGCGGGGCGGAGGCGGCGGTGCGGATCGGCCTGCTGTCCTCGGCCGCCGTGCTGATCCTCGGGCTGTTCGCCCAGCCGGAGGTCGCGGGCGTGTCGGTCTCGTCCTCCCCGCTGCTCGCCGCGCTGGGCGCGCTGGTCGTCTCCCTGCTCGTCACCGGCGGGGTGCTGGGGAGCGCGGCCGGGGCCCGGTGGCTGGCGACGCGCCCCGCGGCGCTGATCGCGGTCCGGGCGGCGGGGACGGCGGTACGGGTGCTCGGCGCGGTGCTTCTGCTCTGCGGCGTGGTCGGCTACCTCGCGTACGCCGCCCTCGACGGCGTGGACGGCCAGGCGCTGCTGATCGCGCTGCCGCTGCTGCCGAACATCGGCCTGGCGGTGCTCGGGCTGAGCTGGGGCGCCCCGGTCGAGTACGACGTGCGCGGTGAGACGTTCTTCTTCGGCTCGGGTGTGGAGCGCGGTGCCTTCGGGCTGTCCGAGCTGGGCGAGGCCGTGAACGGCTGGGCGGTGACGGGCGCGGTGGTCCTCGGGATCGTCTGCGCGCTGGCCGTGGGAGCGGGGGCCGCGCGGCGTTCGGCGGGCCGGGGCGAACAGGCCCTGGCGGGTGCGCTGTTCCTCGTGCTGTTCCTGGTCCTGACCGGGATCGGCGGGGTGTCCACGGAACTGTCCGGCGGGGTCGAGGAGATGGGCGGCCGGGGCACGTTCGGACTCGCGACCGGCTTCGCGGACGCGCTGCTGTTCGGGCTGTTGTGGGTGGGCGGCGCGGTGCTCGTGGCGCCGCACCTGCCGCGCCTGCGGGGCCGGGGCGGGGCGACGCCCCCGGCACCGCCGGCTTCGCCTCCACGCCCCCCATGGTCCGGGACCGGCTGAGCGAGGAGGACCACCGGACCACCCGCCGCGGGCTCCACCGGCCGGGCCCGCGGCCGTCCCCGACGTCCCGAACACCGCGCAGGACGGCTCGTGCCGATGGAGCGCGCCGCCGACGCGGACCGGAAGAGCCGCCGACGGCCCCCCGACGGCCCCCGCCCGCCAGGGACGGCCGGGCGCGATCGGGGAGTGCACCGTCGCGGGCAGACGGGCAGACGGGCAGACGGGCAGACGGGCAGACGGGCAGACGGGCAGACGGGCAGGCAGGGCGGTGGGACGGCAGGGCGGTGGGACGGCCTCCGCGACGGAGCGCCGGAGCGCCGGAGCTCCGTCGCGGACGACGGCATCGCGTACGCCGTCCGCGCCTCCGCACGTGACAGGCCGGCCGGACACCCGGCGGGCCTGCGCCACCGTGCCGCCCGGCCGGGCCCTCAAAGGCCTCGGCCGGGCCCCGTGTTCACAGGGTCGGCGCCGACGCGGAGGCCGACGCCGTCAGCGCCAGCCGGAAGCAGACCACCTCCTGGCCCGGCACCGACGTCGTCAAGCGCTCCGCCCGCTCCATACCCAGCCGCCGGGCCACGGCGATCGACCGCTCGTTGCCCGCGTCGATCACCGCCACCACCCGCTCCACCCCGGCCGCGCGCAGCCGCTCCAGCGTGAGGCGCGCGGCGGCGGTGGCGTACCCCCGGCCCCAGGCGGCGCGGGCCAGCCGCCAGCCGATCTCGATCTCGCCGACCGGCCCGTAATCCGTCCGGGACCACGGCTGGGCACCGGTGAACCCGGCCACCGCGCCGTCCTCGCCGATCACCGTCCAGAGGCAGTAGCCGCGTTCGGCGTCGAGCCTGCGCTGCCGGGCGGTCCACTCCTCGTACAGCGAGAGTTCCTCCGATACACCGCCGAAGAACTCCATCACCTCGGGGTCATCGAAAGCGCGGTGCCAGGACAGCGCGTCCTCGTCGGTCGGGACACGCAGCTGTACGGAGGGAGCGCCGGGGAGCACGGTCGACATCGGGGAGCCCTTCGGGAAGTCGATCAGCCAACCCCCCTAGACTGCATGGGACAGGTGCCGCGCGGCACGCGAATTCGAGTCTTCGGGAGATCCGACCGTGACCGAGCAGCTCCTCTCCGAGCACAGCGCGGATGTGATCGTCGTCGGTGCGGGCCCGGCCGGTTCCACCACGGCGTACTACCTCGCCAAGGCGGGGCTGGACGTCCTTCTCCTGGAGAAGACGGCCTTCCCCCGGGAGAAGGTCTGCGGCGACGGCCTCACCCCGCGTGCCACCAAGCAGCTCGTCTCCATGGGCGTCGACATCTCCGAGGAAGCCGGCTGGCTGCGCAACCGGGGCCTGCGCATCATCGGTGGCGGCGTCCGTCTCGAACTGGACTGGCCCGACCTCGCCTCGTACCCGAACTACGGACTGGTCCGCAAGCGCGACGACTTCGACGAGCAGCTGGCCCGCCAGGCGCAGAAGGCGGGCGCCCGGCTGTACGAGCGCTGCAACGTCGGCGCCCCCGTGGTCGACGACCGCACCGGCCGCATCACCGGCGTCCACGCCAAGCTCGGCGAGGAGAAGACCCCGGTCACCTTCCACGCCCCGCTCGTCGTCGCCGCCGACGGCAACTCCACCCGGCTCTCCCTCGCCATGGGCCTGCACCGGCGCGAGGACCGCCCGATGGGCGTGGCCGTGCGTACGTACTTCACCTCGCCCCGCCACGACGACGACTACCTGGAGTCCTGGCTGGAGCTGTGGGACCGCCGCGGCCCCCAGGACCGGCTGCTGCCCGGTTACGGCTGGATCTTCCCGATGGGCGACGGCACGTCCAACGTCGGCCTCGGCATCCTCAACTCCTCCTCCGCCTTCAAGGAGCTGGACTGGCGCGAGGTCCTCAAGGCGTGGTGCGCCTCGATGCCCGAGGACTGGGGCTACACCCCGGAGAACATGACGCAGCCGATCCGCGGCGCAGCCCTCCCGATGGCCTTCAACCGCCAGCCGCACTACACCCGGGGCCTGCTGCTCGTCGGCGACGCGGGCGGCATGGTCAACCCGTTCAACGGCGAGGGCATCGCGTACGCCATGGAGTCGGGCCAGATCGCCGCCGACGTCATCGTCCAGGCCCACGCCCGCGCGACCCCCGCCCAGCGCGAACTGGCGCTGAACAACTACCCGAAGGTCCTCAAGGACACCTACGGCGGCTACTACACGATGGGCCGCGCCTTCGTGAAGCTGATCGGCAACCCGAAGGTCATGAAGATCGCCACCCAGCGCGGTCTGACGCACCCCCTGCTGATGAAGTTCACCCTCAAGATGCTCGCCAACCTCACCGATCCCACCGGCGGCGACGCGATGGACCGCATCATCAACGGCCTCTCCAAGGTGGCCCCGAACGCCTGAACGGGCGGTTCGTGCCCTCGCGGCCTTCGTGCCGGTCACCTGCCCCGCCTGCCGGGGCAGGTGACCGGCACGAAGACCGCGTTCACCGGCTCTGGCCCGTCGGCGGACCGGGATCCGGGCGCTGGCGGTGGCCGCACGTCGTGGCGCGGCTGAGCGCCCTCGACCCGGCCCGCTCCAGCCACAGCACCCCGCGGGACATGACCCGGTTGCTGCGTGCCATCTGGCGCGACGAGGCGTGCCTGCCCGGACACGGGGCCGCCATCCGGCGGATGACGGGTCTCCAGGTGTGGCCGCACCGGCTGGCCTCCGGCTTCCCGTTCGACGATGTGCACGTCGCGGGGAAGACCGGATCGCTGCCGACACTGCGCAACGAGGTGGGCGTCGTCGAGTACCCCGACGGCGGCCGGTACGCCATCGCCGTCTTCACCCGTACCGCCCGCACCGCGGCCACCCTCCCCGCGGCCGACGCCGTCATCGGCACGGCCGCCCGCACCGCCGTGGACGCGCTGCGCAGCCGGTGGCACGCCGCACACCGGCCGCCGCCTGCCACGCACCGCACCGGCCGCCGCCCGTCAGCGGCGGTGCCCCGCCCGCCCGTAGCACCGGGCCAGGGCGTGGAAGGCCTGCTTCGGCTCCCAGTGCCAGTCGGACGCCGGGTCGTCGAACCGGTCCTTGACCGGCTTCACCACGGCGTAGCTCGCCAGGTCCAGGTCGTAGCGCGGAACGGGTGAGTGCGGGGCGTCGGGGGTGACGAACTCGAAGGCCATCGCGGCGTACAGGCCCAGCTCCTCGAAGACGCCGAGGAGCTCGGTGAGGTACGCGGCCTGGGTGCGCTCACTGCGCACCAAGCCGCCCTTGACCTCCGCCGGCTGCTTGGAGTGATCGACCGTGTCCCAGCCCATCCCGCCCAGTTCGGGCGCCCCCGCGTACGTGCACGTGCCGAACTCCGTGATCGCCACCGGCTTGCCCCAGCGCAGGTACGAGCGCAGCTCGCGCAGGTAGTCCGCGCGGCCGGGGAAGTACGAGTAGTAGTCGATGCCCACGATGTCGAAGAGGTTCCAGTCGACCTCGTCGTCCTGGGCGGCCGCGTACGACAGCTTGCCGCCGAAGACCGACCGTCCGACCGCCGCGGCCCGTGCCGTGAACGCCGTCAGGCGGCGCATCATCTGTTCCGGGTCGACGTTCCCGTCCATCAGGTTGCGGATCCGCTCCTGTGCGTCGGCGCCGGGCACGATGCCCGGTACGAACAGCCAGAACTCGCACCCCACGCTCAGGTCGGCCCGCGCGCCCTGGCGCCGCAGCCGCTCCAGATGCCGTCCGGTCTCCGCGAGGTGGTCGAGGATCTCCGGGGCGGGGCGGTCGCCCAGGGTCGGCTGGAGCCAGACGTGCAGGCCGAGTTCGGCGGCCTCGGACGCGGTCGCGTTGAGGCGGTCGGCCCCGTCGCCCGTCACCTCGACCGATGTGGCGTGCAGTTCGTCCCTGATGGCCCGCAGATCCGCGCGCATGCGGGCGGTGCTCCAGGCGGTGCCGGGGGTCTCACCCGCGCCGACCGTGTAGCAGACCCCTCGGTGCGTCAGGCCCGTACGGGGCCTCTTCCGGCCGGCCGTGGCTGCCGAGGCGGGCGGACCGGCCAGGAACGACCCGGCCGCCGCCGCGGCCCCGGCCGCCCCCGCCCCGGCCAGGAACCCCGCCCGGCTGATTCCCCTGCTGCGCTCGTCGCGATGCACTCTGACTCCCCGGATGATCGGCGGTTCGTGTGGTGCCGCCAGTCTGCGGAGAGCGTGCGGGCGCGGGCGTCCGCCGAAAGTCTGCGGGGGCCCGCCGAAAGTCTGCGGGTGCGCGGCCGAAGGACGGACCGACGGGCCGGGCGTCCGGTACGGAGGCCCGGGAGTCATCCCGTGCGGTACGGCCGGGGGTTCGCGGTGCCGGACAGGCGGAGCGCCCCGGTCATCGGGTCGGCACCCGGTGCTCCTCCTCGGCCCCGGCGCGCTGTCCGCCGGAGGCGATCACGCGGCCCCTGGACCTGCGGGGCAGGAGCCGACGGGTGAGGCGGGCCTCGTAGCGGGGCTGGAGCAGCAGGAACAGGCCCAGGGCGCAGACGAACGCGATCCCGTACAGCATCCAGGACTTGGCGCCCCGGGCCGAGTAGGCCACGATCCCGAACGAGAACAGGGCCGACCAGAAGTACATGAGCAGCACGGCCCGGCGGTGGGAGTGGCCGAGCTGGAGCAGCCGGTGGTGGAGGTGGCCCTTGTCGGCGGCGAAGGGGGACATCCCGTTCCAGGTGCGCCGTACGACGGCCAGCACCAGGTCCGCGACGGGCAGCGCGATGACGGACAGCGGCAGCAGCAGCGGAATGTAGACCGGCACCATCGCGGCCGAGCCGGACGAGCCGTCCATCGACTGGTTGAGGAGGCTCGGGTCGACGTCCCCGGTGACGGAGACGGCGCATCCGGCGATGAGCAGACCGAGGAGCATGGAGCCCGAGTCACCCATGAAGATGCGCGCCGGGTGGGAGTTGTGGATCAGGAAGCCGAGGCACATGCCCGCGATGATCGCGGAGATCAGTGTGGTGGACGCGGCGGCCTCGATCCCGTAGCCGTACCAGAGCCGGTACGCGTACAGGAAGAACGCCGTGGCCGCGATGCCCATCGTGCCGGCGGCCAGTCCGTCGAGGCCGTCGACGAAGTTGACCGCGTTGATGGAGACGACGACGAGCCCGACGGTCAGCAGGGTGCTCTGCCAGTCGGAGAGGTAGATCCCGTCGGTGCCCGGCACCGGGAGCCAGGGGATGGTCAGCCCCTGGAAGACCATGACCCCGGCGGCGAGCACCTGCCCGCCGAGCTTGACCAGGGCGTCGACGCCCCATTTGTCGTCGAGCACGCCGAGCAGGCAGATCAGCGTCGCCCCGGACAGCAGGGCCCGGGGCGTGGAGCTCTGGGTGAAGATCTCTTCCAGCTGCGGCAGGTGCGAGGCGACCAGCAGACCGGCCAGCAGCCCGCCGAACATGGCCATTCCGCCCAGCCGGGGGGTGGGCTCGCGGTGGACGTCACGTGCCCGGACCTCGGGGACCACGCCGATCGCGATGGCGAACTTCCGTACCGGCGCGGTCAGGAGATGGGTCACTGCCGCGGTGACGAACAGCATCAGCAAGTAGTCCCGCACGGGCGGCCTCACATCCTGGCCCAACAGGCCGGTACCTCAACAGGCGCCCGGTTCGAGGCCCCTCATTGCACCCCGGCGAGCCTAGCTCATGCCGATTTCCGTGCGGCGGGGAGCGGCGCGGCCAGGACGGCGGCGGGGCGCGGGGCGGGGCGCGGGACCGGCAACCGTACGAGTGTTCCGTCCGCGGACGTCTTCACGGCGGGACTCTCCTGCACGGGACTCTCCTGCGCGGGCTTCTCCTGCGCGGGCTTCTCCTGCGCGGGACTCTCCTGCGCGGGCTCCTTCCGTACGGGCTTCTCCCGTGCGGCGAAGAGGGCCACCAGCACCAGCAGCACCCAGAGCACCGGGGTCGGGACGCTCCCGGGTGAGACGAACCCCTGGGCGGCCAGGCCGAGGAGACCGGCGGCGGAGAGCACCGCGGCGACGGCGACCCTGCCGGGGCTCGTGCGCGCCACCACACCGGAAACGGAGGGACGGCGCCGGAATTCGAACCGGCCGAATACCCGCGTGAAACACATCAGGAAGAACCCGGCGGTGCCGACCCATACCGGAGCCACCGCGAACCACATCGGGCTGCCGGGCGCCGGAGTCGCGAAACCGAATCCGACCACGGCGATTCCCGCCGTCATGACGAGGGCCGGCATGTGCCAGAGATACAGGGTCATGAAACGCGCCCCGCACCAGTGCAGAACGGCCGTGACGCGGGGGCGTCCGGCGCATCGCGTGATCAGCGGCCTGAGAGCCAGCCAGAGCCCGAGCTGTCCGGCGGCCAGCGAGAGCATCACCGCGGTCGGCGGGCTCATGTTGGAGACGGGGGCACCGGGCATTCCGATCATGGAGGCCGGATAGGGGCCGAAGAACACCGCGGCGGCGGTGAGCCCGAAACCGGCGGCGGCCAGGGCCGGGGCCGCCCAGCCGCGCCGCATGCGCAGACCGCCGTCGGCGTAGTGGAAGCCGAGCTGGTGGACGGCGAGCCAGACGAACAGGGCGTTCACGAAACCGACCGCGGGGCCCGCCTGGAACCGCAGCACATCGACGGCCACGGCACACGCGGCAAGGACCCCGAGCACCCGCCAGCCGTGGCGGCGGTACCACCGGAACATCAGCGGGGTGACCGCGACGACCAGCACGTAGACCGCGAGGAACCAGAGCAGTTGCCCCGCGATTTTGCCCGCCAGCATCACCGGCTGCCGGGGCACGCCCGCGCCGGTCAGCAGATGGGGCAGCAACAGCCAGACTCCGGCCAGCGGTACGACCGGCACCAGAAGACGCGCGATCCTGCTCCGGAGCCATTCGGGCACCGAGGTCACCGAGCGGAACGAGTAGAAATTCGCCGCGCCACCGGCGAAGAAGACCATCGGCATGACCTGGGTCAGCCAGGTGACGATCCACCAGCCGGGGCTGGCGAGTGCGTTGCCGGTGCTCAGTCGGCCGTTCTCATAGGCCAGGACCGGCATGAGCCAGTGCTGGGAAATCACGGCCAGCACGCACAGTGCTCTGATGATGTCTATGAACGGATCGCGGGCGCGACCGGGCGAATGAGCGGGCGTTGGCTGCATGAATTCATCGTGCTGTCAGCCATGGAGCCAGGCAGTAAAGCGGCCCCCCGAATAGTCCGGGGGGCCAGCACCGAGTCCGTGGTGGTGCTGTCCCCACCATCCGGCCGGACACGGCGAAGGGCCGCGGCTCCCGAGCGGGGGAGCGGCGGCCCTTCGCCTGCGACGCGGCGGTGTACCGGTGCGCGGGTGGATCAGAGAACGCGGACCGCGCCCGACGGCGGGTCGTAGGAGAGCGGACGCTGCACCACACCGGTGCCGGAGTTCTGCGCACCGACGAACTGGCCGCCGCCCACGTAGACACCGACGTGGTACGCGCTGCCCGCGCCGCCCCAGTACAGGATGTCGCCCGGCTGGAGGTTGTTCAGCGAGACCTGGGTGCCCACGGTGGACTGGGACTGCGAGACGCGCGGCAGGTCGACGTTGACGGTGCGGAACGCGGCCTGGACCAGGCTGGAGCAGTCCCACGAGTTGGGGCCGGTGCTGCCGAGCACGTACGCGTCGCCGACCTGGGCCTTGACGAAGGCGATGACGGACGCGGCGGAGCCGGTCGCGTTCGACGAGACGGAGGTGGAGCCCATGGACGCGCTGAGCGTTGTGCGCTCGGCGGTGCGGGAGGCGCGCTCGGCGGCCTCGGCCTTCGCCTTGGCGGCGGCCTCCGCCTTCTTCTTGGCCTCGGCCTTGCGGACCGCCTCGGCCTTGGCCTTCTTCGCGGCCTTCGCGGCGGTGGTCGCCGCGGCGTCCTCCTGGGCCTGCGTCTGCAGGTCCTGGGCCACCTGCTGGGTGGCCTCGGCCGACGCGGCGACAGCGGTGGAGAGCCCAGAGGTGAGGGTGGGCATCTCGATGGTCTGGGTCACCGGCTCGGCCTGAGCCGTTCCGGCGGTGCCCGCGACGGCGATGGTGCTGAGGACGCCACCGGCAACTCCGGCCCGCAGCGCCGTCTTCGGGGCGTTCCGGCGGGGCTTCCGGTGGCTGGGTATGTGAGCGGTGTGGGACATGAGTACTAGCGCTATCAGGGCTCCGGGCCTCCCATCAAGAAACGTGTGTTGCGACACAGTTACGTTCGGAATCTATGAATCCGCTTTCCGAGGGGCCTTATTGACGCCGTAACGGGCAAAACGGGCATGCTCGATCACCGCTGTGATCACGGACTTTCGGCAATACGCCCGAATTGCCCGCCACCTACCATCCGCTCGTACTGATGGCCAAGCCCGCTTTTGTCGCGGCTTCGGTGGTGTGATGCAGGTCACAGCGTGATCAGGGCAGGGGAGGCGGTTATGCGCCATGCGCCCAAGGTGGCTCCCGGTGCGGGGAGATGCTCTGTTCATCCGGAAGGACGTAAATGTTCGCGTACGTCCACTTCGCTCCTCGCGCCGCCACGGGCGGGTGAGATCCGGTGGCGCGGGTGACGGCTCCGGGGGCGGGGTGGTGAGGGGCCGGAGCGGACCGGGGGTGGCGGGTGGGTGCGGACAGGGTCTCTATCACCCCGTGTCGTCCATCGCCAATTTGCTTGGTATGGCCATCTCTTGATAGGGCGGCACCCGTTTGACCAGCGGTAACAGCCATGGATGTCACGTCTCGTGATCACTCGGCCGCTTCGCGTGTGAAGATCACCGCTCATCCGACTTCATGATCCTTCGTCAGGTGGTGGAGATCACAAAGACGTTGTCGCACCCCGTGTCGCAGATCACAGGATGGCAGGCATAGGATGCGGGGCAGTCGGGCTTGTGAACTGCCTCACATGAGCACGATCTTGGTGAGGCGGTGAGCCGGTCGCCCGATGCGGTCCAACGGTCAAGGACGACTGGAAGGAGCGAGGAGCGTGAATGCCTACGCGCCCATCCTCGTGCTCGGCGCCCTCGGGGCAGGGTTTGCGATCTTCTCCGTGGTCATGGCCACGCTTATCGGCCCCAAGCGGTACAACCGGGCAAAGCTCGAAGCGTACGAGTGCGGGATCGAACCGACCCCCACTCCGGCCGGAGGCGGCCGCTTTCCCATCAAGTACTACCTGACGGCGATGCTCTTCATCGTCTTCGACATCGAGATCGTCTTCCTCTATCCCTGGGCGGTCTCCTTCGACGCCTTGGGGATCTTCGGGCTCGTGGAGATGCTGCTCTTCGTGCTCACCGTCTTCGTCGCCTACGCCTATGTGTGGCGTCGCGGCGGCCTGGAATGGGACTGAGGGGCTGAGGGGCACACCATGGGACTCGAAGAGAAGCTGCCCAGCGGCTTCGTGCTGACCACTGTCGAACAGGCCGCCGGATGGGTGCGGAAGTCCTCCGTCTTCCCCGCCACCTTCGGCCTCGCCTGTTGCGCCATCGAGATGATGACGACCGGAGCCGGGCGGTACGACCTGGCCCGTTTCGGGATGGAGGTCTTCCGCGGATCGCCGCGGCAGGCGGATCTGATGATCGTGGCGGGACGGGTCAGCCAGAAGATGGCTCCCGTCCTGCGGCAGGTCTACGACCAGATGCCCAACCCCAAGTGGGTCATCTCGATGGGTGTTTGCGCGTCATCGGGCGGAATGTTCAACAATTACGCCATTGTGCAGGGTGTTGATCACATTGTTCCGGTTGACATCTATTTGCCGGGCTGTCCGCCCCGGCCCGAAATGCTGATGGACGCGATCCTCAAGCTCCACCAGAAGATCCAGGGCTCCAAGCTCGGGGTCAACGCACAGGAGGCCGCCCGCGAGGCGGAGGACGCCGCGCTCAAGGCCCTGCCCCTGATCGAGATGAAGGGGCTGCTGCGGTGAGCGAGAGCCGTAACCAGGACGAGCAGAACCAGAACGGCGTGCCCGCCCCCCGCGCGGACACCGGCGAGGTCATCGGCGTACGCAAGGGCATGTTCGGCGCCGCCAACGGCGGCGACACCTCCGGCTACGGCGGCCTCGTCCGCACCGTGACCCTGCCCGGCGCCGCCTCCCGCCCGTACGGCGGCTGGTTCGACGAGGTCGCCGACGAGCTCGAAGGCGCCCTGGAGGAGCAGGACCTCCTCCCCGGCAACGCCATCGAGAAGACCGTCGTCGACCGGGGCGAGCTCACCTTCCACATCGCCCGCGAACACCTGGTCCGGGTCGCCCGGACCCTGCGGGACGATCCGGCACTGCGCTTCGAGCTCTGCACGGGGGTGAGCGGCGTCCACTTCCCCGGCGACAAGGGCCGCGAACTGCACGCCGTCTACCACCTGCGCTCGCTCACGCACGGCCGGCTGATCCGGCTGGAGGTGTCGGTCCCGGACGAGGAACCGCATCTCCCGTCCCTCGTCGCGGTCTACCCGACCAATGACTGGCACGAGCGCGAGGCCTACGACTTCTTCGGGCTCGTCTTCGACGGGCATCCCGCCCTCACCCGGATCATGATGCCGGACGACTGGCAGGGCTTCCCGCAGCGCAAGGACTACCCGCTCGGCGGCATCGCCGTCGAGTACAAGGGCGCCCAGATCCCGGCTCCGGACCAGCGGAGGTCGTACTCCTGATGACCACTCCACACGCAACGCCCCGTGCCACGACCGAAGGCACCGTATACACGGTCACCGGCGGCGACTGGGACGAGGTCGTCGAATCCGCGGTCAAGTCCGACGACGAACGCATCATCGTCAACATGGGCCCCCAGCACCCCTCCACGCACGGAGTGCTGCGGCTGATCCTGGAGATCGACGGCGAGACCGTCACCGAGGCCCGCTGCGGCATCGGCTACCTCCACACCGGCATCGAGAAGAACCTCGAATACCGGAACTGGACCCAGGGCACCACCTTCGTCACGCGCATGGACTACCTGACGCCGTTCTTCAACGAGACGGCGTACTGCCTCGGCGTCGAGAAGCTCCTCGGCATCGAGGACCAGATCCCCGACCGGGCCACCGTCCTGCGCGTCCTGCTGATGGAGCTGAACCGGCTCTCCTCGCACCTGGTGTGCATCGCCACCGGCGGCATGGAGCTCGGCGCCACCACGATCATGATCTACGGCTTCCGCGATCGTGAACTGGTTCTCGATCTCTTCGAGCTGATCACCGGCCTGCGCATGAACCACGCGTTCGTCCGCCCCGGCGGACTCGCCCAGGACCTGCCGCCCGGCGCGATCGACCAGCTGCGCGAGTTCGTGAAGACCATGAAGAAGAACCTGCCGGAGTACGACAAGCTCGCCACCGGCAACCCCATCTTCAAGGCCCGCATGCAGGACGTCGGTTACCTCGACCTGACCGGCTGCATGGCCCTCGGCGCCACCGGTCCGATCCTGCGCTCGGCCGGACTCCCGCACGACCTGCGCAAGACCGACCCCTACTGCGGGTACGAGACCTACGACTTCGACGTCCCGACCGCCGACAGCTGCGACGCCTACGGCCGCTTCCTCATCCGGCTGGAGGAGATGCGCCAGTCGCTGCGGATCGTCGAGCAGTGCATCGACCGGCTCGCCCCCGGACCGGTGATGGTCGCCGACAAGAAGATCGCCTGGCCCGCGCAGCTCGCGCTCGGACCGGACGGACTGGGCAACTCGCTCGACCACATCAAGAAGATCATGGGCACCTCCATGGAGGCCCTGATCCACCACTTCAAGCTGGTGACCGAGGGCTTCCGGGTTCCGGCCGGACAGGCGTACACCGCCGTCGAGTCGCCCAAGGGCGAGCTCGGCGTGCACGTCGTCTCGGACGGCGGCACCCGCCCCTACCGGGTCCACTTCCGCGACCCGTCCTTCACCAACCTCCAGGCCATGGCGGCGATGTGCGAGGGCGGCCAGGTCGCCGACGTCATCGTCGCCGTCGCGTCCATCGACCCCGTGATGGGAGGCGTCGACCGGTGACCGAAGCACAGAGGGAAGTCAGTCTGGGGATGCCGCAGCTCCCCGCCCCCGCCTACCCGGCCGAGGTGCGCGCCAGGCTCGAAGCGGACGCGAAGGAGGTGGTCGCCCGCTACCCCGACAGCCGCTCCGCCCTGCTGCCCCTGCTCCACCTGGTGCAGTCCGAGGAGGGCTTCGTCTCCCGTACGGGCATGGCGTTCTGCGCCGACACGCTCGGCCTCACCACCGCCGAGGTCACCGCCGTCGCCACCTTCTACACGATGTACCGGCGCCGTCCCAGCGGCGACTACCAGGTCGGCGTCTGCACCAACACCCTGTGCGCGGTGATGGGCGGGGACGCCATCTTCGAACGGCTTCAGGAGCACCTCGGCGTCGGCAACGACGAGACGACCGAGGACGGGAAGATCACCCTCGAACACATCGAGTGCAACGCCGCCTGCGACTTCGCCCCCGTGGTGATGGTCAACTGGGAGTTCTTCGACAACCAGACGCCCGAGAGCGCGACCCGCATGGTCGACGACCTCATCGCCGGGCGCACCGTCGAACCCACCCGCGGCGCCCCGATCTGCTCGTACAAGGAGACCGCCCGCATCCTGGCCGGATTCCCCGACGAGCGCCCCGGCGCCGTCGAGGCCACCGGCGGCGCGGGCCCCGCCTCGCTGGTCGGCCTCCGGCTCGCCAAGGGCGAGGAGCCGCACGCGCGCGTCGTCGCCCCGCGCGGCGGCGAACGGCCGACAGCCGAGGAGGGGGAGTGATGACGTTGACGACCGAGATCAACGACAACGGAAACGGTAACGGGGACAGTCCGGAGAAGCTCCTCGCCCCCGTCCTCTCCGCCTTCTGGGACGCGCCGGAGTCCTGGACCCTGGAGACCTACCGGCGCCACGACGGATACGAGGGACTGCGCAAGGCCCTCGCCATGACGCCGGACGACCTCATCGCCTACGTCAAGGACTCCGGCCTGCGCGGCCGCGGCGGCGCGGGCTTCCCCACCGGGATGAAGTGGCAGTTCATCCCGCAGGGCGACGGCAAACCCCACTACCTGGTGGTCAACGCCGACGAGTCGGAGCCGGGCACCTGCAAGGACATCCCGCTCCTCTTCGCCAACCCGCACAGCCTCATCGAGGGCATCGTGATCGCCTGCTACGCGATCCGCTCCTCGCACGCCTTCATCTACCTGCGCGGCGAGGTCGTCCCCGTACTGCGGCGGCTCCACGAGGCCGTGCGCGAGGCGTACGCGGCGGGCTTCCTCGGCAAGGACGTCATGGGCTCCGGGCTCGACCTGGAACTCACCGTGCACGCGGGCGCGGGCGCGTACATCTGCGGTGAGGAGACCGCACTGCTCGACTCGCTGGAAGGACGACGCGGCCAGCCCCGGCTGCGGCCCCCCTTCCCCGCCGTCGAAGGTCTGTACGCCTGCCCCACCGTGGTGAACAACGTCGAGTCCATCGCCTCGGTTCCCGCGATCCTGAACCGGGGCAAGGAATGGTTCAAGTCGATGGGCAGCGAGAAGTCCCCCGGCTTCACCCTGTACTCGCTCAGCGGGCACGTCTCGACCCCGGGCCAGTACGAGGCGCCGCTCGGCATCACGCTGCGCCAGCTGCTCGACATGAGCGGCGGCATGCGCCCCGGCCACCGGCTGAAGTTCTGGACCCCGGGCGGCTCGTCCACCCCGATGTTCACCGACGAACACCTCGACGTACCCCTCGACTACGAGGGCGTCGGCGCCGCCGGTTCCATGCTCGGCACCAAGGCGCTCCAGTGCTTCGACGAGACCACCTGCGTCGTGCGCGCCGTCACCCGCTGGACCGAGTTCTACGCCCACGAGTCCTGCGGCAAGTGCACGCCCTGCCGCGAGGGCACGTACTGGCTCGTGCAGCTGCTCCGCGACATCGAGGCCGGCCAGGGAAAGATGTCCGACCTCGACAAGCTCCACGACATCGCCGACAACATCAACGGCAAGTCCTTCTGCGCCCTCGGCGACGGCGCCGCCTCGCCGATCTTCTCCTCGCTGAAGTACTTCCGCGAGGAGTACGAGCAGCACATCACGGGCAAGGGCTGCCCCTTCGACCCCGCCAGGTCCACCGTCTGGGCCGACGACAAGAACGCTCACCAGGAGGTGAACGCATGACAGTCACCACGAGTGCGCCCTCCGGGGGCGGCGAGGCGGCGCTCCCGCCCGAGGACCTGGTCACGCTGACCATCGACGGCATCGAGGTCAGCGTGCCCAAGGGCACCCTGGTCATCCGGGCCGCCGAACTCCTCGGCATCGAGATCCCGCGCTTCTGCGACCACCCGCTCCTCGACCCGGCCGGTGCCTGCCGCCAGTGCATCGTGGAGGTCGAGGGCCAGCGCAAGCCGATGGCGTCCTGCACCATCACCTGCACCGAGGGCATGGTGGTCCGCACGCAGCTCACCTCACCCGTCGCCGACAAGGCCCAGAAGGGTGTGATGGAGCTGCTGCTCATCAACCACCCGCTGGACTGCCCCGTCTGCGACAAGGGCGGCGAGTGCCCGCTGCAGAACCAGGCGATGTCGCACGGCGAGGCGGATTCCCGCTTCGAGGGCAAGAAGCGTACGTACGAGAAGCCCGTCCCGATCTCCACCCAGGTGCTGCTGGACCGCGAGCGGTGCGTGCTCTGCGCGCGCTGCACCCGGTTCTCCAACCAGGTGGCGGGCGACCCGATGATCGAGCTGATCGAGCGCGGCGCGCTCCAGCAGGTCGGCACCGGTGAGGGCGACCCCTTCGAGTCGTACTTCTCCGGGAACACCATCCAGATCTGCCCGGTCGGCGCGCTGACCTCGGCGGCGTACCGGTTCCGCTCCCGCCCCTTCGACCTGGTGTCCTCGCCGTCGGTCTGCGAGCACTGCGCGGGCGGCTGCGCCACCCGCACCGACCACCGGCGCGGCAAGGTCATGCGGCGGCTCGCCGCCAACGACCCCGAGGTCAACGAGGAGTGGGTCTGCGACAAGGGCCGCTTCGGCTTCCGTTACGCCCAGCAGCGCGACCGGCTCACCACCCCGCTGGTCCGCAACGCCGAGGGCGTCCTGGAACCGGCGAGCTGGCCCGAGGCGCTGGCCGCCGCCGCCACCGGACTGGCCGCCGCGCGCGGCCGGACGGGCGTGCTCACCGGCGGCCGCCTGACCGTCGAGGACGCCTACGCGTACGGCAAGTTCGCCCGGGTCGCGCTGGACACCAACGACGTCGACTTCCGGGCCCGCGTGCACAGCGGCGAGGAGGCCGACTTCCTGGCCGCCCGGGTCGCCGGCCGCGGCCGGGACCTGGACAACACGGGCGTCACGTACACCTCGCTGGAGCAGGCGCCGACGGTGCTGCTGGTCGGCTTCGAGTCGGAGGAGGAAGCCCCCGGCGTCTTCCTGCGGCTGCGCAAGGCCCACCGCAAGCACAAGCAGCGCACGTACGCGATCGCCTCGCACGCCACCCGCGGCCTCACCAAGGCGGGCGGCACACTGCTGCCCGCCGCCCCCGGCACCGAGACCGAGTGGCTGGACGCGATCGCCGGCGGCGTCGGACTCGACGGCGAGGGCGCGGCTGCCGCCGAGGCGCTGCGCGCCGGGGGCTCCGTGATCGTGGTCGGCGAGCGGCTGGCCGGGGTGCCGGGCGGGTACACCGCCGCGCTGCGGACGGCCACCGCGACCGGGGCGGCGCTGGTGTGGATCCCGCGCCGGGCCGGGGAACGCGGAGCGGTGGAGGCGGGCGCGCTCCCCTCGCTGCTGCCCGGCGGCCGTCCGGCGACCGACCCACGGGCCCGGGACGAGGTGGCGTCCGTCTGGGGCGTCGCCGAACTCCCCTCCCGCTTCGGCCGCGACACCGGCCAGATCATCGAGGCCGCCGCCACCGGCGAACTGGCCGCGCTGCTCGTCGCCGGGGTCGAGACCGCGGACCTGCCGGACCCGGCGCGGGCCCTGGAAGCCCTGGACCACGTGGGCTTCCTGGTCTCGCTGGAGCTGCGGCCGAGCGAGGTCACCGAGCGCGCCGACGTGGTGCTGCCGGTCGCCGCGGTGGCCGAGAAGCCCGGCACGTTCCTCAACTGGGAGGGCCGGGTGCGGATGTTCGACGCCGCGCTGAAGCCCGAGCAGATGACCCGTACGCTCGCCCCGGCCGATGCCCGGGTGCTGCACATGCTGGCCGACGCCATGGTCCGTACCGGGAACGTGGAGGCCGCCGCCCGCTTCGCCCTGCCGGACCTGAAGTCCGTACGCCGTGAGCTGGACCGGTTCGGCGGCTGGACCGGGGCGCACGGCACCGAGCCGGACGAACCGGCGCGCCCCCTGCCCCGTCCCGGCGACGGCGAGGCCGTCCTCGCGGGCCACCGGATGCTGCTCGACCGGGGCCGGCTCCAGGAGGGCGACGAGGCGCTGGCCGGTACGCGGCACGCCGCGGTCGCCCGGCTCTCCGCGGCCACCGCCGCCGAGACCGGGGTGAAGGACGGCGACCTGCTGGCCGTCACGGGCCCGGCGGGCAGCGTCACCTTCCCGCTGCAGGTCACCGACATGCCGGACCGGGTGGTCTGGGTGCCGCTGAACTCCGCCGGGCGGGGCGTGACGGCCGACACCGGCTCCCGGCCCGGGGGCCTGGTCCGGATCGGCCCCGCCGCGCCGGGGACTCCCGACGTCACACCGGAGGTGGGGGCGTGAGTGCCTTCGCACAACTGGCCGCGGCACCGCACAGTGCCGTGCTCGCCGCCGAGGACCTGTCGATGTTCGGCACCGACCCGTGGTGGCTCGTCGTCATCAAGGCGGTGTTCTGCTTCGCGTTCCTGATGGTGACCGTGCTCTTCTCGATCGTGTGGGAGCGCAAGGTCGTCGCCTGGATGCAGCTGCGCATCGGCCCCAACCGGCACGGTCCCTGGGGCATGCTCCAGTCGCTCGCCGACGGCATCAAGCTGATGCTGAAGGAGGACGTGATCGTCAAGCGCGCGGACAAGGTGGTCTACGTCCTCGCGCCGATCGTCGCCGCCATCCCGGCGTTCATGGCGATCGCGGTCATCCCGTTCGGCCCGTCCGGCAACGAGGTCTCGATCTTCGGGCAGCGCACCACGATGCAGCTGACCGACCTGCCGATCGCGATGCTCTACATCCTCGCGGTCGCCTCGGTCGGGATCTACGGCATCGTGCTCGCCGGCTGGTCGTCCGGATCGACGTACCCGCTCCTGGGCGGTCTGCGCTCCTGCGCGCAGATGATCAGCTACGAGATCGCGATGGGCGCCGCGTTCGCCTCGGTCTTCCTCTACTCCGGGTCGATGTCGACCTCGAAGATCGTGGAGGCGCAGCAGGACCGGTGGTTCATCATCCTGCTGCCGGTGTCGTTCCTCATCTACATCGTCACGATGGTCGGTGAGACCAACCGGGCCCCGTTCGACATGCCGGAGTCCGAGGGCGACCTGGTCGGCGGCTTCAACACCGAGTACTCGTCGATCAAGTTCGCGATGTTCATGCTCGCCGAGTACGTCAACATGGTCACCGTCTCGGCCGTCTCCACGACCCTGTTCCTGGGCGGCTGGAGGGCCCCGTACCCGATCAGCACCTTCTGGGAGGGCGCGAACCACGGCTGGTGGCCGATGCTCTGGTTCGTCATCAAGGTCCAGCTGCTGCTGTTCTTCTTCATCTGGCTGCGCGGCACGCTGCCCCGCGTCCGTTACGACCAGCTGATGAAGCTCGGCTGGAAGGTCCTGATCCCGGTCTCGGTGGTCTGGCTGATGCTGGTCGCCACCGTGCGCGCGCTGCGCAACGAGGGCTACGACTTCACGCGGATCGTGCTGTACGTGGCCGGGGCGGTGATCGCGATCCTGCTGATCTCCTTCGTCGCCGACATCTTCCGCGACAAGAAGGACCGGGCCGCCGAGGCGGACGCCGGACCGGAGCCGGCCTTCGACCCGATGGCGGGCGGGTTCCCGGTGCCGCCGCTGCCCGGACAGACCCTGCCGCCGGTGCCGCGCCGCAGGCGCAGGGACGAGCGGGAGCTCGTTGTCAGTGGCGGACCGGATACTCAGAGTGACGGAAACGCGAGTGACGGAAAGGAGGCCGACGGTGCCTGAGTCACCTAAATCCTCGGGGGCTTCGGGGGCTTCGGAATCCTCGGGGTCCTCGGAAGAGAAATTCCTGAACCCCGTCGCCGGCTTCGGCGTGACCTTCAAGGCCATGTTCAAGAAGCGGCTGACCGAGCAGTACCCGGAAACGCCGAAGGTGACGGCGCCGCGCTTCCACGGCCGGCACCAGCTCAACCGTCACCCGGACGGGCTGGAGAAGTGCGTCGGCTGCGAGCTGTGCGCCTGGGCCTGCCCGGCCGACGCGATCTACGTCGAGGGCGCGGACAACACCGACGAGGAGCGCTACTCCCCGGGTGAGCGCTACGGCCGCGTCTACCAGATCAACTACGCGCGCTGCATCCTGTGCGGACTGTGCATCGAGGCCTGCCCGACCCGGGCGCTGACGATGACCAACGAGTTCGAGCTCGCCAACACCACCCGCGAGAGCCTCATCTACACCAAGGACGAGCTGCTCGCGGGCCTGGAGGAGGGCATGGTCGACACCCCGCACGCGATCTTCCCGGGGATGGACGAGCAGGACTACTACCGGGGCCTGGTCACCGAGGCCGCCCCCGGCACGGAGCGTCAGGCCGCCGTCTCCAAGGGCGAGAAGCCGGACGACGCGCACCGCGGGAACAACGGCTCGGCGCAGGAGGTGGACGCATGACCGCCCTGGCCGCTGCGGCTTCCCAGACCTCGACCGGTGAGGCCGTCCAGTTCTGGGTGCTCGGCATCGTCGCCGTGATTGGCGCGCTGTCCACCGTACTGATGAAGAAGGCCGTGCACAGCGCGCTGAGCCTCGCCGGGACCATGATCGTCCTGGCGGTGTTCTACCTCGCCAACGGTGCGTACTTCCTGGGCGTCGTCCAGATCGTCGTCTACACCGGCGCGATCATGATGCTGTTCCTCTTCGTGGTCATGCTGGTCGGTGTCACCGCGGCGGACTCGTTGAAGGAGGCCCTGAAGGGCCAGCGATGGCTGGCCGCGGGCTGCGGGCTCGGCTTCGGTGTCCTGCTGATCGCGGGCATCGGGAACGCCTCGCTGAACAGCTTCAACGGGCTCGCCACCGCCAACACCGAGCACGGCGGAAACGTCGAGGGGCTCGCGAGCCTCATCTTCACCAAGTACGTCTTCGCCTTCGAGATCACCGGCGCCCTGCTGATCACGGCGACGGTCGGCGCGATGGTGCTCACCCACCGGGAGCGCACCGAGCGGGCCAAGACCCAGCGCGAGCTGTCCGAGGCCCGGGTGCGCGGTACGCAGCTCCCGCCGCTGCCCGCCCCCGGCGTCTACGCCCGGCACAACGCGGTGGACATCCCCGGTCTGCTCCCGGACGGCACGCCCTCCGAGCTCACCGTCATGGGAACCCTGCGCGACCGCGGCCAGATCCGCGACGTGTCGCACGAATCGCTGGACCGGCTCAAGGCGCTGGAGCAGCGCTCCGAGGAGCGGCTCGGCCGTGACAACGAAGAAGAGGAGGTCGCCAAGTGAACCCGGTCTACTACCTCTATCTCGCCGCCCTGCTGTTCACCATCGGCGCGTCCGGGGTGCTGATCCGGCGGAACGCGATCGTGCTGTTCATGTGCGTGGAGCTGATGCTCAACGCCTGCAACCTCGCGCTCGTGACCTTCTCCCGGATGCACGGCAATCTCGACGGCCAGGTCCTGGCGTTCTTCACGATGGTCGTCGCCGCCGCGGAGGTCGTGGTCGGGCTTGCGATCATCGTGTCGGTGTTCCGTTCCCGCCACTCGGCCTCGGTCGACGACGCCAGCCTGATGAAGCTGTAAGGGGACGTTGAATCGTGGAGAACCTGATCGCGCTGCTCGTGGCGGCGCCCCTGCTCGGAGCGGTGGTCCTGCTCTGCGGCGGCCGACGGCTGGACCGCGCCGGACACTGGCTCGGCACCCTGCTCGCCGCCGCGTCCTTCGTCATCGGTGCCGTGCTCTTCCTCGACATGGTCGGGAAGGGCGCGGAGGACCGGGCGCTGCACCAGAAGCTGTTCAGCTGGATCCCGGTCGAGGGCTTCCAGGCCGACGTGGCCTTCCAGCTCGACCAGCTGTCGATGACGTTCGTCCTGCTGATCACCGGTGTGGGCACCCTGATCCACATCTACTCGATCGGCTACATGGAGCACGACGAACGCCGCCGTCGCTTCTTCGCCTATCTGAACCTGTTCCTCGCGGCGATGCTGCTGCTGGTCCTCGCCGACAACTACCTTCTGCTGTACGCCGGGTGGGAGGGCGTAGGTCTGGCGTCGTACCTGCTCATCGGTTTCTGGCAGCACAAGCCCAGCGCGGCCACCGCCGCCAAGAAGGCGTTCCTGGTCAACCGGGTCGGCGACATGGGCCTGTCGATCGCGATCATGCTGATGTTCACCACCTTCGGCACCTTCGCCTTCGGCCCCGTCCTCGAAGCGGCCGGGGAGACCGGCGAGGGCAAGCTGACGGCGATCGGCCTGATGCTGCTCCTCGCGGCCTGCGGCAAGTCGGCCCAGGTGCCGCTGCAGTCCTGGCTCGGTGACGCGATGGAGGGCCCGACCCCGGTCTCGGCCCTCATCCACGCCGCGACCATGGTGACCGCGGGCGTCTACCTCATCGTCCGCTCCGGCGCGATCTTCAACGAGGCGCCGAACGCGCAGCTGGTCGTCGTGGTCGTCGGCGCGGTCACCCTGCTGTTCGGGGCGATCGTCGGTTGCGCGAAGGACGACATCAAGAAGGCCCTCGCCGGTTCGACGATGTCGCAGATCGGCTACATGATCCTGGCCGCCGGGCTCGGCCCGATCGGCTACGTCTTCGCGATCATGCACCTGGTGACGCACGGCTTCTTCAAGGCCGGGCTCTTCCTCGGCGCCGGTTCGGTCATGCACGGCATGAACGACGAGGTCGACATGCGGAAGTTCGGCGGCCTGCGGAAGTACATGCCGGTCACCTTCATCACCTTCGGCCTCGGCTATCTGGCGATCATCGGCTTCCCCGGCCTGTCCGGCTTCTTCTCCAAGGACAAGATCATCGAGGCGGCCTTCGCCAAGGGCGGCACCGAGGGCTGGATCCTCGGCTCGGTGGCCCTGCTGGGCGCCGGGATCACCGCGTTCTACATGACGCGCGTGATGCTGATGACGTTCTTCGGAGAGAAGCGCTGGCAGCCCGACGCGGAGGGCAACGAGCCGCACCCGCACGAGTCCCCGAAGTCGATGACCCTCCCCATGATCGTCCTCGCGTTCGGCTCGGTCTTCGCCGGATTCCTCTTCTCCTTCAACGACCGCTTCCTGAACTGGCTGGAGCCGGTCACCGCGCACAGCCACGGGCACGCACCCGTCAGCGCCACCACGGTCACCGCCGCCACCATGGTGGTGCTCGTCATCGGCGTCGCCATCGCCTGGGCGATGTACGGACGCAAGCCCGTGCCGGTCACCGCCCCGCGCGGCTCGCTGCTCACCCGGGCCGCCCGCCGCGACCTCCTCCAGGACGACTTCAACCATGTGGTCCTGGTCCGCGGCGGCGAGCACCTCACCCGCTCCCTGGTGTACGTCGACCACACCCTGGTCGACGGTGTCGTCAACGGCACCGCGGCCTCGGTGGGCGGTCTCTCCGGACGGCTGCGCAAGCTGCAGAACGGCTACGCCCGCTCCTACGCGGTCTCGATGTTCGGCGGTACGGCGGTTCTCATCGCCGCGACCCTGCTGATGAGGGCGGTCTGATCACATGTCCTTTCCCCTCCTGACAGCGACCGCGGCACTCCCGGCGATCGGCGCGATCGCCACCGCCGCCGTCCCGGCCGCGAAGCGCACCGTCGCGAAATGGACGGCGCTGGTCTTCGCGCTGGCCACGCTGGTCCTGGCGGGCCTCGCGCTCGCCCGCTTCGAGCCCGGCGGCGAGCGCTACCAGCTCACCGAATCGCACGCCTGGATCAAGGACTTCGGCGTCCGCTACGAGCTGGGCGTGGACGGCATCGGCGTGGCGCTCATGGCGCTCACCGCCCTGCTGATCCCCTTCGTCATCCTGGCCGGCTGGCACGACGCCGATCCCCTGGAGACGAAGTCCTCGCGCTGGCGCCCGACCCAGGGCTTCTTCGCCCTGATCCTGATGGTCGAGGCGATGGTGATCCTCTCCTTCGAGGCCACCGACGTCTTCCTCTTCTACATCCTCTTCGAAGCCATGCTCATCCCGATGTACTTCCTCATCGGCGGCTTCGGGGACCGGGCGCACGCCGGGAGCGACGAGAACGCGGCGGCGCAACGCTCGTACGCCGCGGTCAAGTTCCTCCTCTACAACCTGGCCGGCGGGCTCATCATGCTGGCCGCCGTGATCGGCCTCTACGTCGTCGCGGGGACGTTCTCGCTCTCCGAGATCGCCGAGGCCCGCGCGAACGGCTCGCTCTCCATGGCGACCGGTACCGAGCGCTGGCTCTTCCTCGGGTTCTTCTTCGCCTTCGCGGTGAAGGCCCCGCTGTGGCCGCTGCACACCTGGCTGCCGAACGCGATGGGTGAGGCGACCTCCCCGGTCGCCGTGCTGATCACCGCGGTCGTCGACAAGGTCGGCACCTTCGCGATGCTCCGCTTCTGCCTCCAGCTCTTCCCGGAGGCCAGCAAGTGGGCGACGCCGGTGATCGTCGTACTGGCGCTGATCAGCATCGTGTACGGGGCGCTGCTCGCCGTCGGCCAGCGCGACATCAAGCGCCTGATCGCCTACGCGTCGATCTCGCACTTCGGTTTCATCATCCTGGGCATCTTCGCGATGACCAGCCAGGGCCAGTCCGGCGCCACGCTCTACATGGTCAACCACGGCATCTCGACCGCCGCGCTGATGCTGGTGGCGGGCTTCCTGATCACCCGGCGCGGATCCCGGCTCATCGCCGATTACGGCGGGGTCCAGAAGGTGGCCCCGATCCTGGCCGGCACCTTCCTGATCGGCGGTCTGGCCACCCTGTCACTGCCCGGACTCGCGCCGTTCGTCAGTGAGTTCCTGGTCCTGGTCGGCGCGTTCAGCGCCTACCCGGCGGCGGGCATCATCGCCACGACCGGCATCGTGCTCGCCGCGCTCTACGTCCTCGTCCTCTACCAGCGGACGATGACGGGCCCGGTGAAGGCCGAGGTCCAGGGCATGGCGGACCTGAAGGTCCGGGAGCTGGTGGTGGTCGTGCCGCTGATCGGGCTGCTGCTCTTCCTGGGTGTCTATCCGAAGCCGCTGACCGAGATCGTCAACCCGGCGGTGCAGCACACCATGTCGGATGTCCAGAAGAAGGACCCCCAGCCTGAGGTGGAGGCCGCCAAGTGAGCGCAACAGCTGTCCACAGCTTGTGGACGACGGCGGGCGGGGTGACATCGGCCGCCCCCGTCGAGAGGTTCAAGGCGCCGGTCATCGAGTACACCCAGCTGATGCCGGTCCTCATTGTGATCGGTGTCGCCGTCGTGGGCGTACTCGTCGAGGCCTTCGTGCCGCGCCGGGCCCGCTACTTCACGCAGGTCTTCCTCACCGTCGTCGCGCTGGCCGCCGCGTTCGCCGCGGTGGTCGGCCTGGCGGCCAGCGGCTACGCGACGACGAAGGCGCACATCGCCGCGATGGGCGCCCTCGCGATCGACGGGCCGACGCTGTTCCTGCAGGGCACCATCCTGCTGACGTCCCTGGTCGCCGTCTTCACCTTCGCCGAGCGCAGGCTCGACCCCGCCCCGCATGGCGAGGGGGCATCCTCTGACCGGACGAAGCCGAGCGCTTGGGGCAGGGCCGACTCCTTCGCCGCCCAGGCCGCCTCGGTCCCCGGCAGCGACAGCGAGAAGGCCGCGGTCAAGGCCGGATTCACCACCACCGAGGTCTTCCCGCTGGTGCTGTTCTCGGTGGCCGGGATGCTGGTCTTCCCGGCGGCCAACGACCTGCTGACGCTCTTCGTGGCCCTGGAGGTCTTCTCCCTCCCGCTCTACCTCCTCTGCGCCCTCGCCCGCCGCAAGCGGCTGATGTCCCAGGAGGCCGCGGTGAAGTACTTCCTGCTCGGCGCCTTCTCCTCGGCGTTCCTGCTCTTCGGGATCGCCCTGCTCTACGGGTACGCGGGCTCCGTCTCGTACGCCCGGATCGCCCAGGTCGTCGACGGCTCGGTCGTCCAGATCGACCCGGCGCTCGCCGCCACCATGGGCAACGACGCGCTGCTGCTGACCGGCGGCGCGCTGATCCTCACCGGCCTGCTCTTCAAGGTCGGCGCGGTGCCCTTCCACATGTGGACCCCGGACGTCTACCAGGGCGCCCCGACCCCGGTCACCGGCTTCATGGCCGCGGCCACCAAGGTCGCCGCGTTCGGCGCCCTGCTGCGCCTGCTGTACGTGGTGCTGCCGGGCCTCGCCTGGGACTGGCGCCCGGTCCTGTGGGGCGTCGCGGTCCTCACGATGCTGGGCGGGGCGATCGTCGCGATCACCCAGACCGACATCAAGCGGCTGCTGGCCTACTCCTCGATCGCCCACGCCGGGTTCATCCTCGCCGGTGTGATCGCGACGACCCCGGACGGCGTCTCGTCGGTCCTCTTCTACCTTGGGGCGTACTCCTTCGTGACGGTCGGCGCCTTCGCCGTCGTCACCCTGGTGCGCGACGCGGGCGGCGAGGCCACGCACCTGTCGAAGTGGGCCGGGCTCGGCCGCCGCTCGCCGCTGGTCGCCGCGGTCTTCGCGGTGTTCCTGCTCGCCTTCGCCGGCATCCCGCTCACCTCCGGCTTCTCCGGGAAGTTCGCCGTGTTCAAGGCGGCGGCGGACGGCGGCGCGGGCGGACTGGTCGTGGTCGGTGTGATCTCCTCGGCGATCGCCGCGTTCTTCTACATCCGGGTCATCGTGCTGATGTTCTTCAGCGAGCCCAAGGCGGACGGCCCCACGGTCGCCGTCCCGTCCCCGCTGACGATGACGACGATCGCGGTGGGAGTCGCGGTCACCCTGGTGCTGGGCCTGGCCCCGCAGTACTTCCTGGACCTGGCGAGCCAGGCGGGAGTCTTCGTGAGGTAGCGCGGTGGCGCACCGCACACCCCGGCAACGACGGGTGGCGCACCGCACACCCCGGCAACGGCGCCGGACGGGCCCTGGAAGTCAAGCCCGTCCGGCGCTGTCGTATGCGGCGCCTATCGTGGCAGGGAGACGGCAACACGGAGCAGGCAGAGCGATGGGCACGGGCGGAACGATGGATGTGACCGAGAGCGACGCACGGCGGACGCTGCACAAGGTATTCGGCTACGAGGCGTTCCGCGGTGAGCAGGAAGCGATCGTCGACCATGTGGTGACGGGCGGCGACGCTGTCGTGCTCATGCCGACCGGTGGCGGCAAGTCCCTCTGCTACCAGATCCCGGCCCTGGTCAGAGCGGGTACGGGCGTGGTGGTCTCCCCGCTGATCGCCCTCATGCAGGACCAGGTCGACGCGCTGCGGGCGCTCGGCGTGCGCGCTGGGTTCATCAATTCGACGCAGGACGCCGACGAGCGCCGCTCGATGGAGGCGCAGTACGTCGCCGGTGAGCTCGATCTGCTCTACCTGGCCCCGGAGCGGCTCCGGCTGGACTCCACGCTCGCCCTGCTCTCGCGCGGCGAGGTCTCCGTCTTCGCGATCGACGAGGCGCACTGCGTCGCGCAGTGGGGCCACGACTTCCGCCCCGACTACCTGGCCCTCTCGGTCCTCGGGCAGCGCTGGCCCGGCGTACCGCGCATCGCGCTGACGGCGACCGCGACGGAGGCCACGCACCAGGAGATCACCGGCCGTCTGGGCATGCCCGACGCGAAGCACTTCGTCGCCGGCTTCGACCGGCCCAACATCCAGTACCGGATCGTGTCCAAGGCCGATCCGAAGAAGCAGTTGCTCACCTTCCTCAAGGACGAGCACGCCGGGGACGCGGGCATCGTCTACTGCCTCTCGCGCAACTCGACGGAGAAGACCGCCGAGTACCTCTGCCGCAACGGCATCGAGGCCGTCCCGTACCACGCGGGGCTCGACGCGGGCACCCGCGCCACCCACCAGTCCCGGTTTCTGCGCGAGGAGGGCCTGGTCGTCGTCGCGACGATCGCCTTCGGCATGGGCATCGACAAGCCGGACGTCCGTTTCGTCGCCCACCTGGACCTGCCGAAGTCGGTCGAGGGCTACTACCAGGAGACCGGCCGCGCGGGCCGTGACGGGCTGCCCTCCACGGCCTGGATGGCGTACGGGCTCCAGGACGTCGTCCAGCAGCGCAAGCTCATCCAGGGCGGCGAGGGCGACGAGGCCTTCCGCCGCCGCGCCGCCTCGCACCTCGACGCGATGCTGGCCCTGTGCGAGACGGTCCGGTGCCGCCGCGCCCAGCTGCTGACGTACTTCGGCCAGGTGCCCACCACGACGGACTGCGGCAACTGCGACACCTGCCTGACCCCGCCGGAGAGCTGGGACGGCACGGTGGCCGCGCAGAAGCTGCTGTCGACGGTGGTGCGGCTGAAGCGGGAGCGCGGGCAGAAGTTCGGCGCGGGCCAGATCATCGACATCCTGCTCGGCCGCCGCACCGCGAAGGTCATCCAGTTCGACCACGACCAGCTCTCGGTCTTCGGTATCGGCGGTGATCTGGGCGAGGCCGAATGGCGCGGTGTCGTACGGCAGCTGCTCGCCCAGGGGCTGATCGCCGTCGAGGGCGAGTACGGCACGCTGGTGCTGACCGAGGAGAGCGGCTCGGTGCTCGGACGGCAGCGCGAGGTGCTGCTGCGCAAGGAGGCCCCGAAGCCCGCGTCGCGGTCCACGAAGGCCGAGCGCAAACCGAAGTCGCAGACGGCCGTGGCGGAGCTCGCCCCCGAGGCCGTCCCGGTCTTCGAGGCGCTGCGGGCCTGGCGCGCCGACCAGGCCAAGGAGCAGGGCGTCCCGGCGTACGTCATCTTCCACGACGCGACCTTGCGCGAGATCGCCACGGCGCGGCCGGACTCGGTGTCCGGGCTGGGCGGCATCAGCGGCCTGGGCGAGAAGAAGCTGGCGACGTACGGGGAAGGGGTGCTGGAGGTGCTCGCCCCGTTCGGGCAGGGGGGCCCGGCGGCCCCCGCGGCGCCGGCCCCGGTCCGCGACGCCGCCCCGGTCCGCGACGCCGCCCCGGTCCGCGAAGCCGCGCCGGTTCACGAAGCCGCGCCGGTTCACGAAGCCGCGCCGGTCCGCGAAGCCGCACCGGTCCGCGAAGCCGCACCGGCCCCGGCGCCTGACGACGACCCCGAGTTCGGCTGGGGCGAGGAGCCTCCCGAGTACGAGTGAGCTCGGGCGCCGGGGCGCGGGCTCCGGCCCGGGGCCGTGGCCACGGGGCAGCGCAGAACGCCCCGCACCCCGAGGGGCGCGGGGCGCTGAGGAGGAGTCAGACCGGGCGGTCAACTGTGGTGATGGCCACGTGGCCACCCGCGCCGGGGCCGGACGGCGCCCGGTGTGGCCGGGGCGGTGCGGGACGGACGGGACGGCGGGAATCACCTGGCTGTGGAGGTGCCCCGCGGCCGGCCAGGGCGGCCCGGCCGTGATCCGCGCCGGGAGCTCCACCTCCCCGGGGCGCGCCGGGCCGCGGCGCGGCCCCGGGGGAGAGTGAGCTCCGGGGCGGCCGGGGTCAGGACGCGGGGACGATCCGTCCGGTGACCTCGCCGATGCCGATCCGGGTGCCGTCCGGCCCCGGCGCCCAGGCCGTCAGCGTCACCGTGTCGCCGTCCTCCAGGAAGGTGCGCTTGCCGTCCGGGAGATCCAGCGGCTCCTCGCCGTTCCAGGTCAGCTCCAGCAGGGAGCCGCGCTGTCCGGGCTCGGCGCCGCTGACCGTGCCGGAGCCGTACAGGTCGCCGGTGCGCAGCGAGGCGCCGTTCACCGTCATCTGGGCCAGCATCTGGGCGGCCGTCCAGTACATCGTGGAGAACGGCGGCTCCGCGACCGTCTGGCCGTTGATCGCGACGGAGATCCGCAGGTCGAGGCCGCCGGGCTCGTCGGCGTCGGCGTCCTCCAGGTAGGGGAGCAGCGGGACGTCGCGGGCCGGGGGCGCGATCCGGGCCGACTCCAGGGCCTCCAGCGGGGTCACCCAGGCCGATACGGAGGTGGCGAAGGACTTCCCGAGGAACGGGCCGAGCGGGACGTACTCCCACGCCTGGATGTCCCGCGCCGACCAGTCGTTGAGCAGGAAGAGCCCGAAGACGTGGTCGCGGAAGGAGCCGAGCGGGACCGGGGTGCCCTGCTCGGAGCCGACGCCGACGACGAAGCCGACCTCGGCCTCGATGTCCAGCTTGACGGAGGGGCCGAAGACCGGGGCCGCGTCGGCGGGGGCCTTGCGCTGGCCGGAGGGCCGGACCACGTCCGTGCCGGAGACGACGACGGTGCCGGAGCGGCCGTGGTAGCCGATCGGCAGGTGCTTCCAGTTGGGCGTCAGCGCGTCGGAGCCCGGCCGGAAGATCTTGCCGACGTTGGTGGCGTGGCACTCGCTGGCGTAGAAGTCGACGTAGTCGGCCACCTGGTACGGCAGGTGGAGCGTCACCGTGTCGAGCGGGTGCAGCAGCGGCTCGATGTCCGCGCGGTGCGCCGGGACGGTCACCCACGCGGTGAGGGCCCGCCGGACGTCCCGCCAGGCGGTGCGGCCCGCCGACAGCAGGGCGGTCAGGTCCGGCTGGGCGAGGAGCCGTGCGTAGGGGGAGCCGAGCGCGTGCGCCGCGGCTCCGGCGTCCAGGACGTGGCCGCCGATGCGGACGCCGACCCGGCGGTCCTCGGGGTGGTCGGGGGTGGAGAACACACCGTAGGGAAGGTTGTGCGGGCCGAAGGGGTCGCCCTCGGCCAGATCGAGCGGGCTGCTCTGCTCGGGCATGTGTTGCTGCCTCGCTTTCCAGGTCGCTTGGGGGACACGTTACGTCGGCGCCGCCCCGTCGCGGGAGTGTCCCAACTGCGGCTGATGCCCGGAAGGTTCCGCTGTGCCCCGGCCTACGCGGGGCACAGCGGAAGCCCCTCTGCCGTGCGTGGGCACAGCGGAGGGCCCTGTCCGCCGTGTGTGGGCACAGGGGACGGCCCTGTCCGCCGTGCGTGGGCACAGCGGAAGGCTCTCCGCCGGGCGCGGCACGGCGGAGGGACTCAGCCGGCCGTGCGCGGGATGCGCTTCTCCCAGGTGCGGTGGAAGACGACCTCGCCGCCCTCCGTGCAGACCACCTCGTCGGAGGTGACGAAGTCGGTGGCGTCCGCGCTGATCTCGGAGCGGGTCTCGATCCGCACGTCCCAGGCCAGCTCGGGCCGGTGCAGCCGGATCGTCCAGTCGGAGCGGGTGCGGGCCGAGAGCGGGTCGTCCTCCTGGATCGTGTACGTCTCCAGCGCGTCCTCGGTGAACTCCAGGCCGTCCGGATAGACCCGGGTGCCGCCGTAGCGGGGGTCGACCTCCAGCCGCCACTCGCCCTTGGCGACGTCCCGGACCACCAGCCGTTCCGGGCGCGGGGCGTCGAGGGTCGCCGGGTAGGCCACGCCGAGCGGCTCCGACTGCTCCGGCTCCTCGAACCGGATCCGCGGTTCCGCCGTGGCCCGGCGCACCGGCAGTTCGACCAGGCTGCCGTCGGCGTCCAGGGTGAAGCCCACCGACCCCGCCTGCGGCCAGATCCACGGCCAGTACGCGGAGGAGACCGCGAGCCGGATGCGGTGGCCGGGCGGGAAGGTGTGCCCGATCCCGTTCAGCTCGAAGGTGACGTTCTCGGTGGAGCCGGCCGGCCAGTCGTCCGCGCGGTCGCGGCCGTGGCGGGCGGACAGGTTCAGCGCGCCCCGGGTGACCAGGGTGGAGGAGCCGTCCGGTGCCACGTCGCAGAGCCGGGCGATCACCTGGCCGCGCGGCACGTCCATCCGGATGCGCAGCGTCACCCGGGGGCGGCCGAGGATCTCGATCGGGGTGCCTTCGACCGGGAACTCGAAGCAGACCGACTTGGCGTCCTCGTCGCGCTGGTCGGGCGGCAGGTCGGCGTCGTTGCCGAAGGGGAAGAAGCGTCCGGCGTCCAGCCCGGTCCGCTGCGGCGAGTCGACGGTCTGCGGGCCGCCGCCGAGCGCGTACGCGACGGGGGAGACGTTCGGGGACGGCCAGGCGTCGTCCCCGGCCCAGCGCCCCGGCAGCGTCTCGTACACCGTGGCGGGGCGGTGTGACGCGCTGATCCAGGACCGCAGCAGCGGCTCGGCCATGACGCCGGTGTCCTCGTCCTTCAGGTGCTGGTCCCACCAGCGCAGCGTCTCCTGGAGGAAGCCGATCGACGGCCCCGGCGGCAGCCCCCGGTCCGGGTACTGGTGCGACCAGGGCCCGATCAGCCCCCGCACCTGGTCCGCCGGAAGGTGCTCGACGAGCCGGAGCACGGTGTCGCGGTACGGGTCGTGCCAGCCGCCCACCGCGAGGACCTTCGCCCGGATCGCGGAGTAGTCCTCGCAGACGCTGCCGTGCTTCCAGTAGGCGTCGCGGGTCTGGTGGGCCAGCCAAGTGTGGATGAACGGCTCGACCTTCTCCAGCCGCTCCAGCCACATGTCCTTCCAGCCCGCGCCGACGTGCGCCGGGTCCGGCGGGCGGGCGACGAAGGCCAGCATGGTGGCCGCCCAGGCGTGCATGTCCACGCCGAGTACCGAGCCGCCCATGTAGTGGACGTCGTTGTCGTAGCGGTCGTCGGTGGAGCAGACGGTGACGACCGCCTTCAGCGGCTCGGGGGCCAGCGCGGCGATCTGGAGCGAGTTGAAGCCGCCCCAGGAGATGCCGAACATGCCGACCCGGCCCGAGCACCACTCCTGCTGGGCCAGCCAGTGGACGACGGCGACGCCGTCCGCCAGCTCCGTCGCGTCGTACTCGTCGCCCGGCATCCCCTCGCTGTTGCCGTGCCCGCGCACGTCCACCCGTACGGAGGCGTAGCCGTGGCCCGCGTACCAGGGGTGGCGCTGCCAGTCGCGCGGCGCGGTCCAGTCGCTCAGCCGGTAGGGCAGGTACTCCAGGAGCGCGGGCACCGGTTCCCCGGTGACCGGGCGCCAGATCCGGGCGTACAGCCGGGTGCCGTCCGGCAGGGGGATGCGGACGTCCTCACGGGTGGTCTCGTACGGGAATGTGGTGCGGATGTGCATGGTGGTACCTCAGTGGACGGGGTGCATGGTGCGCCTGAGCCAGGGGGCGGCGGCGATGACGGCCGCGCCGGCCACCACCGCGATCGCGCCGTTGACGCCGAAGTAGGCCGGGTTGGAGACCTGGCCGTACAGCTTCACGACCTGGGCCTGGATGCCGTTGGCGAGGGCCAGCGAGAGGAACCAGAGCGCCATCGTCTGGCTCGCGAAGGCCTTGGGGGCGAGTTTGGTGGTCGCGGACATGCCGGAGGTCTCCAGCAGGATGTCGCCGAGACCGAGCAGCAGATAGGAGCCGACGATCCACCAGGCGGCCATCTTGTACGTGTCGCCGGAGTGCCCCGAGGTGGGCAGCACCATCAGCAGGAACGACAGCCCGCCGAGGATCACTCCGATCGCGATCTTGTTGGAGGCGTGCGGCTGGCGCGGGCCCATCCGGGCCCAGACGGCGGCGACCACCGGGGCGAGCGCCACCTCGAAGGCGCCGAGCGCGGAGGCGTACCAGCTCGCCGGGAAGTGGAAGCCGAAGATCTCGGTACGGGCGTTGGTCGACGCGAGCAGCATCATCGTCGAGTACGCCTGGAACAGGATGAAGTTGAAGACCACCGAGGCCAGGAAGAGCACCACGTACGGGCGCAGTCTGCCGCGCTCCTCGGCGGTGACCCGCGGACTGCGGAACATCACCGCGAAGTAGACGGCCGGCGCGATCACCGAGACCAGGGTGAGCAGGTCGACGAAGCGGTCCATGGTGAGCCACCCCGCCAGGGACAGGGCGGTGGCGAGGACGGCGACCACCACGGCACCCGCCATGATCAGCCGCACGGCCCGCCGCATCGGCTCCGGGGCGAGCGGGAACTCGGCGGTGTGCTTTCGCCCGGCCAGGTGACGGCGGCCCAGTACGTACTGGATCAGGCCGAGGGTCATGCCGAAGGCGGCGGCCGAGAAGCCCCAGTGCCAGCTCGCGTGGTCGCCGAGCCAGCCGGTGACCAGCGGGCCGAGGAACGCGCCGATGTTGATGCCCATGTAGTAGAGCGCGAATCCGGCGTCGCGGCGCTCGTCGTCGGTGCGGTACAGCTTGCCGACCATGGTGGCCACATTGGGTTTGAGCAGGCCGGTTCCCGCGCTGATCAGCCCGAGGCCGGTCCAGGTCATCGCGTCGGCGGGCACCGCCATGGCGTAGTGCCCGCAGGCGATGAGGACACCGCCGTACAGGACGGCGCGGTACGAGCCCAGCATCCGGTCGGCCAGCCAGCCGCCCGCCACGGACACCAGGTAGACCAGCGTGCCGTAGGCGGCCGAGACCGAGGCCGCGGTGCCCACCGACATGCCCATCCCGCCGCGGGCCACCGTGTCCGCGAAGTAGAGGACCAGGATCGCCTGCATGCCCAGGAACGAGAAGCGCTCCCAGACCTCCAGGCCCGAGAGGGTCATCAGCCCCCGTGGCTGGCCGAAAAAGGCATGGTCGTCTGTGCGGGGCGGTTGAGTCGGCTGAGTGTCGGAGGCCGTGTGGGACAAAGGGAGAACTCCTGATCGTATGAGCTGATCCCGAACATACCGGCGGTGGCGGGAAGGCGCCCACGGTGATCCAAAGGGGACCGGATACGCTGACTTGAGTGATGACAGCGACACATCGACATTCCGTGTGATCGTCAGCAGACAGGAGATCCCCTCGTGACCGTCGTCGGGCCATTCGGGCTGAGCGTGCGGGACCAGGCACTTGAGGCCGGTGTCCAGACCGGGTTGGCCGCTGTCGAGTCCGGGCTGCTCGATGCCACCAAGAGCAGCGTGCCCTTCATCACGGAGGCCGCGCAGCATCTGATCCGCGCCGGGGGCAAGCGTTTCCGGCCGTTGCTGGCCATGCTGGCAGCCCAGTTCGGTGACCCGGACGCGCCGGGTGTCGTGCCCGCCGCCGTGGTCGTCGAGCTGACGCACCTCGCGACGCTCTACCACGACGACGTGATGGACGAGGCGGAGGTGCGCCGCGGCGTGCCCAGCGCCAACACCCGCTGGGGCAACTCGGTGGCCGTGCTGACCGGCGACTTCCTCTTCTCCCGGGCCTCGCACATACTGGCCGACCTCGGCCCGGAGGCCGTGCGCATCCAGGCGGAGGCGTTCGAGCGGCTGGTCACCGGCCAGATCCTGGAGACCGCGGGACCGGGCGAGGGTGCCGACCCGGTCGAGCACTACCTGGAGGTGCTGCGCGGCAAGACCGGCTCGCTGGTCGCGGTGGCCTGCCGCTTCGGCGCGATGACGGCCGGCGCGGACGAGTCGGCGATCGACGTGCTCACCCAGTACGGGGAGTGGCTCGGCGTCGCCTTCCAGCTCGCCGACGACGTACTCGACATCGCCTCCGACTCCCACGAGTCCGGGAAGACCCCGGGCACCGACCTCCGCGAGGGCATCGCGACGCTCCCCGTGCTCCATCTGCGGGCACGGGCCGCGGCCGAGGGACGGCCGGAGGACCTGGAGCTCGTCGAGCTGCTCGACGGCGACCTCAGCGACGACGCCCGGCACGCCGAGGCGCTGCGCGGGCTGCGCGCCCACCCGGCGCTGGAGCAGGCCAGGCGGGACAGCGTCCGGTACGCGGAGGAGGCGCGCGCCACGCTGACGCCGCTGCCCGACGGCTACGCGAAGACCGCGCTGGGCGAGCTGTGCGACGCGGTGGTGCACCGCGCGGGCTGAGCGGCCGTCAGGGTCCGCCGCCGGGGCGGTGCCGTCTCAGGGGCATCCCTGAGACCGCCCCCCACGGATCGCGGTACGGCCCGGCACGGTGTCATACCGTAGAGGTAGGCGGAGTTGCTCCCGCGGGCTGACGTTCCGGGACCGCTCGTTTGGTCAGATGGGAGAACAACCACTCCTGACCGGACCGGGCGAGAACGGCGGCGCGGAGTGGGCACGGAAACGTGCAACCGGACGGAAGCCGCCGACCACGGAGGTAGGGCACAGATGGCACCGAACGACAGCGCAGGGACCGACACCACGGCCACGGGCGGCAGCGGCGCCGGACGCCGGAAGGCGGCCCGCTACATCGTCCCGGTCGCGGTGGCCGGGGTGGCCGCCGCGACGATCGGGCTCGTCCCGGCACTCGCGAGCTCCGGCGACCCCGAACTGCCGAAGATCGGCGCGCAGGAACTCATCGAGAAGATCGCCGCCTCGGACACCCAGCGGCTCTCCGGCACGATGCGGATCAGCACGGACCTCGGCATCCCGTCGCTCGGCGGCCTGGCCGGTGCCGTCGCCGGAGGCGGCCAGGACGGGCCGGGCGGCCGGGGCGGTGCGAGCGCCGACCCGAAGGACCGGATGACGGAGCTCGCGTCGGGTACGCACACCCTCCGGGTGGCCGCGGACGGGCCGGGCAAACAGCGGCTGTCCATCCTGGACGACGCGGCCGAGTACAGCCTGATCCACAACGGCGGCCAGGTCTGGGCCTACGACAGCGAGTCCGACACGGCCTACCACGCCACCGAGGCCCGGGCCGGGAAGCACGCGGACAAGGGCGCCGGGAAGGACGCGGGGAGGAAGTCCGCCCCCGAGGGCGTGCCCACCACCCCGAAGGCCCTCGCCGAGCAGGTCCTGAAGGCCGCCGGACCGACCACCTCGGTGACGGTCGACGGCACCGCGCAGGTCGCCGGGCGCGACGCGTACCGGCTGGTGATCAAGCCGAAGCAGAGCGGCTCCACGATCGCCTCGGCCACCATCGCGGTCGACGCCGAGAACGGCGTACCGCTGAAGTTCACGCTGCTGCCGAGCGCGGGCGGCAAGGCGATCGTCGACGCCGGGTTCACCCAGGTGGACTTCGCGAAGCCGGACCCCTCGCTGTTCACCTTCACCCCGCCCAAGGGCACCGAGGTGACCGAGGCCGGCCAGGACGGCAAGGCCGACGACGCGAAGGCGGGGCCCGGGGGCCTGGGTGACCTGATCCCGGGTGCCGGGCAGCTGGGCGCCGGGGACCAGGGCGTCAAGGAGTCCCGGGTCATCGGCGAGGGCTGGAGCGCCGTCGCCGAGATCAAGGTCCCGGGCGCCGCCGGTCTCCCCGCGAAGGCCCCGGAGGACGCCCCGGCGGAGGTCCGGCAGTTCCTGGACGCGCTGGGCGACAAGGTCAGCGGGAAGTTCGGCTCGGGCACGGTCTTCAAGACCCGTGTGGTCAACACCCTGATGACCGACGACGGCCGGGTCTACGTCGGCGCGGTCACCAAGGACAAGCTGGTCGAGGTGGCGAACGACGCCTCCTGACGCGGCGGCACACTCTGTACCGCTTGCCGCGTACGCATCACGCACTGCCCGGCCGCCCCGCCGTACGCTCCGTACGGCGGGGCGGCCCTGTCCGACCCAGGGGAGTACGCATGACACAAACCGCGACGGCCGCGACGGCCACCGCCACCGCCGCCTCAGGCCCCGTGATCGAGACCCGGGGCCTCACCAAGCGGTACCGCGGTGGCCAGCTCGCCGTGGACGGCCTGGACCTCACCGTTCCCGGCGGCAGCGTCTTCGGCTTCCTCGGCCCCAACGGCTCGGGCAAGACCACCACCATCCGGATGCTGATGGGCCTGATCGCCCCGACCTCCGGCACCGCGCGGCTCCTCGGCCATCCCATGCCGGACGCCGCCCGCACCGTGCTCCCGCAGGTCGGCACGCTGATCGAGGGGCCCGCGCCGTACGGCTTCCTGAGCGGCCGGGACAACCTGCTGCGGTACGACTCCGCCGACCCGACGGCCGATCCGCGCACCCGCCGGGCCCGGGTGGCGCAGGCCCTGGACCGGGTCGGGCTGGCCACCGCGTCCGGCAAGAAGGCCAGGGCGTACTCCCTCGGCATGAAGCAGCGCCTCGGCCTCGCCGCCGCCCTGCTCCGGCCCCGCCGCCTGCTGGTCCTCGACGAACCGACCAACGGCCTGGACCCGCAGGGCATGCGGGAGATCCGCACCCTGGTCCGGGAACTGGCGGCGGACGGCACCACCGTCTTCCTCTCCTCGCACCTCCTCGACGAGATCGAACAGGTCTGCACGCACGCCGCGGTGATGGCCCGGGGACGGCTGATCACCCAGGGCCCGGTCGCCGAACTGGCCGCGGGCGCCCGCGGCCGGCTGACCGTCACCACTCCCGACCCGGGCGACGCCGCCCGCGTCCTGGGCGAGCTGGGCATCACCGGGATCACCGTCGACGGCGACCGGGTCGGCGCCGAGGCCCCGCCGGCCGGTACCGAACTCGCCGACCTCAGCTCCGCCCTGGTCCATGCCGGTGTACGCCTGCGGTCCTTCGGGATCGAGCGGGCCTCGCTGGAGGACGCCTTCGTCGCACTCACCGGAGAGGGTTTCGATGTCGCAGGCTGAAACCACTTCTGATACCGCGCCTTCCGTGCCCGTGCCCGTTCCCCGGGCGCGCAATCCGCTGTGGACCTTGGGAATCCTCCGTTCCGAACTGACCCTCACCCTCCTGCGCTGGCGCACCCTGGCCCTGCTCGGGGTGCTGGCCGCGGTGCCGGTGCTGATCGGCATCGCCGTACGGCTCGAAACCGGCCACAGTGCCTCGCCCGGCCCGGACGGGGGCGGCGGAGCGGGCGGCCCGGCCTTCCTCTCCCAGGTCACCAACAACGGCCTCTTCCTGGTCTTCGCCGCCCTCGCCGCGACGCTCCCGGTCTTCCTGCCGATGGCCGTCGGCGTGGTCGCGGGCGACGCGGTCGCGGGAGAGGCCTCCGCCGGAACGCTGCGCTACCTGCTGGTCGCCCCGGCGGGCCGGACCCGGCTGCTGCTGACGAAGTACGCCTCGGTGCTGGTGTTCTGCCTGCTCGCGACCCTGGTCGTGGCGGTGTCCGCGCTGGTCGTCGGCGTCCTGCTCTTCCCGGTCGGTGAGGTCACCACCATCTCCGGCACGCGGATCGGCTTCGGTGAGGGGCTGGCGCGGGCCGGGCTGATCGCGGTGATCGTCGCCGCCTCGCTGACCGGCTTCGCCGCCGTCGGCCTGTTCGTCTCGACGCTCACCGGCAGCGGCATCGCCGCCATGGCCGCCACCGTCGGGCTGCTGATCACCGTGCAGATCGTGGACGGCATCCCGCAGTTGAACGCGGTCCACCCGTATCTCTTCCCGCACTACTGGATGTCGTACGCGGACCTGCTGCGCGCCCCCCTCTACTGGGACGAGGTGGTCAAGAACCTGGGGCTCCAGGGGCTGTACGCGGCGGTCTTCGGCTCGGCGGCCTGGGCGCGGTTCACGGCGAAGGACATCACCGCCTGAGCGGCGTGCGGGCCCGTCGCGCCGTCGGCCGGGCGAGCCGTCCCCCGATCGGCTCGTCGCGGCACGAACGGCACGAACGGTGCGGTTCACCGGAACGACACGACACGGCACGTTCCGTTTCCGCTTCGATATTGTTCGACCTGTGGCGACAGCCTGTCAATAAGGCCCTGCCCGGACACGCCTATGCTCACCGAATGATCACATCGCCGATTTCAGAGCGCCGTAGCGAGCGATCACGGAGGGCCACGCTGGAAGCAGCCCTCGAACTGTGCACGGAGAAGGGGTACGGGCGGGTCACCGTCGAGGCCATCGCGGCCCGCGCGGGGGTCAGCAAGAAGACGATCTACCGCTGGTGGCCGTCGAAGAGCGCGGTGCTCCTCGAAGCGTTCGCCGAGGGCCTGGTCGACACGATGACGTATCAGGACACCGGGGACATCGCCGCCGACCTGCGGGCCACGCTGGAGAGCGCCTCGCGGCTCGTCTCCACCCCGCCCCTCGGCCCCGCGTTCGCCGGAATCCTCTCCGAGATGCACCACGACGAGGAGCTCACCCGGACGGTACGCGGGAAGCTGCTCGACCCCCGCTTCGAGGAGGCGGTCGACCGTCTGCGCCGGGCCCAGGAGCAGGGCCAGATCCCTCCGGACGCCAACCTGCGGCTGGCCATGGAGATGCTGATCGGACCGCTGTACTTCCGCCATGTGCTGCGCAAGCCGATGCAGGACGAGGCGGAGATCGCCGCCCTGGTCGCGCAGGTGCTCCGGGCGATCGGGGCACCGCCCGAACCCTGAGGAGGAGACTTCGCGCGGAGAGGCCGGCCTGACTGTCAGACCCGCGTGCCAGCATGCGAGGCATGGGGAACTTCTACGAGTACTTCAGCGCGCCGGACGACGCGGCGGCGCTGGACGCCTTCGAACGGGGCCTTGAGGAGTCCGGCCGTCCGCTGCTCCCGGTCAGGGGCATCGAGCCTTACGTACAGTTGGGCCGGGCCGAGAGCGAGCTGACCGGCACGCCGTACGACGACGTCACCTCGCTCCCGCGCTTCAACCGGCTCCTCAGTTCCCCGGAGGACGAGGCCCGCTGGCTGGTCACGCTCACGGACGAGCTGCGCGACGCGCTCGCGGCGGCGAGAGGCGGCGGGTTCGCGGCGGTGGCCGGGACCTGGGCGCGGACCGAGGAGTCCGGGGGAGCTGTCCCGCCCGAGGAACTGGCCGGATTCCTGGATGACCTGGCGCAGTTGGCCGAGTCCGCGTGCGCCCGCCCCGAGCCGCACCGGCTCTACTGCCTCATGTCCCTCTGACCCGTGCTGAACCCGCGTCGGCCGCGCTCTCAGCCGTACAGCCGCTCCAGCACCTCCGCGACCCCGTCACGCTCGTTCGACGAGGTCACCTCGTCCGCGACGGCCCGCAGGTCCGGATGGGCGTTGGCCATGGCCACGCCGTACCCGGCGGTGTGGAACATCGGCAGGTCGTTGGGCATGTCCCCGAAGGCGATCGCCGAGCCCGGGTCCACCCCGAGGTGCGCGGCGGCCAGCGCCAGCCCGGTGCCCTTGTCGACGCCGTACGGCTGGAGCTCGACCGTGCCGGGGCCGGAGTGGGTGACGGTGGCGAGGCCCCCGACGGCCTCGCGGGCCGCCGTGGCCAGCGCGTCGTCGGTGAGCTCCGGGTGCCGGACGAGCACTTTCATCACGGGCGCCGACCACAACTCGTGGCGGCTGCGGGTCCGTTGGGCCGGGAGCGTCGGGTGGGGCATCAGGAAGCCCGGCTCGATCAGGGTCCGCCCCTCGGTTCCCTCCTGGTCCACGGCGGCGAAGACCGGCCCCACCTGGGCCTCGATCTTGCCGAGCGCGGTGCCGGCCGCCTCCCGGTCCAGGGTGAGCGCGTGCACCAGCCGCCCCGACCCGGCGTCGTACAGCTGGGTTCCCTGTCCGCACACGGCGGGCCCGCGGTACCCCAGCTCGTCCAGCAGCCCGCGTATGGCGGGCACCGGCCTCCCCGTGACCACGAGATGCCGGGCCCCGGCGCGCGCGGCCAGGGCGAGCGCGGCGCGGGTGCGGGGGCTCACGGTGTCGTCGCTGCGCAGCAGGGTGCCGTCCAGATCCGTGGCGACCAGGGCGTACGCGGGAGAGAGGGGCATGACGACCAGCGTAGGAGAACGCGCCCGGCCCGGACCGATCAGTTCTCGGGCTCCGCACAGTCCCCACATACACCGGTACGCACCGGCGCACATACCGGCGCACACACCGAAGCCGTACTGACCGACTCCGTTCGACACACAGAAAGAGACCCATGGCACAGCTGCTGAAGGTTCAGAACTTCAACGTATCGAGCGACGGCTACGGGGCGGGTGAGGGCCGGAGCGTGGAGAAGCCCTTCGGGCACGCCGACCCCGGGGCCATGCTCTCCTGGGCCGGGGCCACCGCGAGCTGGCCCAACCGCACCGAGCCCGGTGGCAGCCGCGGTCTCGACGACTACCTCACCCGGGACTTCCACCACAACATCGGCGCGGAGATCATGGGCCGCCTCAAGTTCAGCCCGCAGGGAGGCCCCTGGGAGAACCACGACTGGCTCGGCTGGTGGGGCGACGAGCCCCCGTTCCACACCCCGGTGTTCGTGATGACCCATCACACCCGCCCGTCGTTCACACTCTCCGACACGACGTTCCACTTCGTCGACGACGACCCGGCCACGGTCCTCGAACAGGCGCGCGAGGCCGCGCAGGGCAAGGACGTGCGCCTGGGTGGTGGGGCCACCATCATCCGGGCGTTCCTCGAAGCCGACCTGGTCGACACCCTGCACGTGGCGGTGTCGCCGGTGAAGCTCGGTGCCGGTGCGCGGCTCTGGGAGTCCCCGGACGAGCTGCGCGACCGCTTCCACGTCGATGTCGTCCCCAGCCCCAGCGGAGTGACGCACCACCTGTTCTGGCGCAAGTAGTCCGGCGCACGCTCCGTGTCACGCCCCGCGGCGCATCCCCCGGATCGCGTACCGGGGCGTGACCCGGGCCGGAAGCGTTCGTTCCCTCCGGCATGAAGAAGATTCCGGCCGCCGCGGCGCTGGCCGTCCTGAGCCTCGCCCTCACCGCGCCCACCCACGCCGCGCCCCCGGCCACCCCGTCCCCGGAAGCCGCCGCGCCGGACGCGTACGTGATCCACAACGTGGCTTCCGAGCCCGGGTCGGGCCTGGGCATCGGGCCCGTCCCGCTGGTCTACCCGCCGGTGGACGTCCCGCTGCGGTACTTCGGCGGCCAGTTCGTCGAACGGTGGACGGTGAAGGAGGTCGCCCCCGACCGGTACACGATCAGCGCGGGTCCGGCCCAGCCCGGCCGCTACGCCTTCGTCCGGAAGGAGGACGCGGTCTTCGTCTCGGCCACGAAGAAGCCCGGCGAGTGGACCATCGAGTCGGCGGGCAACGGCAGGTTCACCCTCGGTGTCCCCGGCGCCGACCGGGTCGCCACGCTGGACCGGGACGAGGTCCCGCAGGTCACCCTGGCCCCACGCCACGGATCGCCCACGCAGCTGTGGGAGTTCGAGCGCGTCGACCTGGAGGACTAGGGCCTCTCGTTTGGATCATGCCGGGCTCGCGGGGGCCGGCACGCACATCTGCCGCGTCGTCGTCAGTCACCGACGCTCCGCGTCGGCTCCTTCCTCCGCCTTGCAGCTGCACGCACCAGCCCCCGCTCCCTGATCCAGCCTGATCCAAACGAAAGACCCTAGGCGCAAGCGCCCCGGCCGGGCAGAGGCGTTCCGCCGCCGGGAGGGGCGTTCCGTCGCCGGGGAGGGGCGCGGTGCCCCGCTCCGGTCACTCCAGAGCGGGGTGCCCCGCTCCGGTCACTCCAGCCACGTCCCGTCGCGCATGATGACCCTGCCGCGCAGCTCCGGCTCGCCGCGCCAGGCGCGTACCGTCCTCGGCACCACCCGCACGTACAGGAAGGAACCCTCCTCCGTGCGCGGATCCCACCCGAACTTCGCGGTGTAGGCGTCCGCCGCCTCCCCGGGCACGTCCCGGTCCGGGAAGCACTCCGCCTCGCCCTGGAGAAGCACCACGTCGGAGGTGTCCGGCAGGGCCAGGCGCACGAGGGGCTCCGCGCGGACGTTCCGCGCGGTCGCGGACGCGGCACCGGTGCACATCCAGACCGCGCGGCCGTCCCACAGGAACCACAGGGGTACCTGGTGCGGCCCGTGGCCGGGGTGCGCCGTCGCCACCCATACATCGTGTTCGGCGGCGAGCCGTTCCAGTGTGTCGCGCCTGCGCTCTTCCGTCCGGCGCCGGACGTTTCCGGTGGTCTGCATGAGTGCCGACCTTAGACAGCGGGGCCGCGGCGCGCATGGGGCGCGGGTCCTACTCCCGGCGACCGACGGCCTCCTCGGTACGGGGCGCGAGTCCGGCGACCAGGCCCTCCGCCGGAAGCCTGATCCGGTCCCGGACCGCGCGGACGGCGGCGGCCGTCTGCGAACGGCCCGCGTTGCGGGCGCGGACGAACAACGCGGACGAACAGCGGGAACGAACAGCGCGGGCGTCGGCTCCGGGCGGGCGGGCGTGGGGCGGGTCCAACGGCTCAGCAGTGACAGAGCAGGTCGAGGACGACGGCCTCGGGGTCGAGGCCGTCGAGATAGCGGTTGGCCCGGTCCCAGTAGTCCTCCGTGTCCGCGTCCGTCCACGTGCCCTCCAGGGTGACCAGGGCGAAGCCGGGGACGGCGCACCTCACCGCCCCCAGCCGGGTCTCCTCGAATTCCCGTGCGAAGTAGGCGACCGGGTCGTTGAGCAGGAACGACATGCCGAAGTGCGGGTCTCCCGCGACGGCCCGCTGAGCCACGTCCTGCACCAGCGGCTGGGCCAGATGCTCCTCCCTGGCGTCCGCCGGGGAGTACCCGTCGGGATCGGACTCGTGCCGGGCGAGGAAGTCCGTGAGCGGGCGGGCAGGCGGGTGTATCGCGGTCAGCTCGGTCCATGCGGCGAGCAGGGCGTCCTGCGTACGCGAGGCCCGCTTGCGCATGGCGTCGAAGTCGAGCAGTCCCCGAGGCCCGCCGTAGCATTCCAACGGCCCCAGGTCAGCGAGCGCGGCCTTTCTGCGTGGCACGGTCGAGGCCGTGATCAGTCTGCGGTCACCTTCGTGCGGCGGACGTACGAGATAGGCGTTGCCCGTGCCGCCGCGGATGGTCCACCAGTCCCAGTGGCCCTCAGGATTCCCCTCCTGGGCACGGTTGATGTCGTAGGGCGCCATGGCGGCGGCCACCGCCTTCGGGATCTTCCGGGGAGCGGTCGGCGGCAGGCACACGGTGGCGACGAATTTGGTCATGGCCGGGAGCGTAAGCCCTGGCTCACATGGCCCGTACACCTGCCAGGGCCTGCCGGAATCCGCCGGGCGGCCGTTCGTCCCGGACGGGCAAAGAGGAGGGCACGCGCGGCCGGTGGCCGTCGGTGAGCCCCAACTCCACGGCGGGCGCGCGGTCCTGGCCTCTCCCCTCAGGCCTCCGAACGGCCCGCTCGCCGTGCCGTTCCCCGTGCCGTTCGGAGGCGTAGGAGGAGGCCGCAACACGCCGGATTCCGGCCAACATCCTCTACGCGGCGGGGCCGTTGCCGTGCCGGACCGGCCGTGCCCGTGGACACGGCCGGTGGTCTGCGCGCCGCTGGCGGAACGGTTCGCTCCTGGCCCGAACACGCTCACTCGTTCGTAGGCGCGTCGCATGGATGCGGCCCGCCCGGTCCAGGATCTGGCCGCGGCCGCCCCCGACAGCGGCCACGGCCAGATCCGACACAGGAGGCACCGACCATGAGCATGATCCAGACCGGGAAGCTGCAGCTGCGTACCGACCAGCCGCAGGCCAGGACGGGCGGGGACGTGTCCACGTTCACGCAGGTCGACTTCCCGACGCCGTTCCCCGACGGAACCGCGGTGATCGTGGTGCCCATGACCCAGACGTTCAACGGCCCCGAGACGCCCGGCATCCGCATCGCCGACGTCACCGTGAAGGGATTCAAGATCCGGTTCAACGAGGTCCGGATGGGCGCGGAGGGAAGCGACGGCCGTCACGTCGAGGAGACGGTCGGCTGGATCGCCAGCACGGTCTGAACCGCCGCGCGGCCCGCCCGGGGCCCGTTCAGTGCGGCGTGGGGGCGCCGGTCAGCCGGTCGAGATAGGCGGTGACCGCGTGGGCCCTGGCGGTGGGGGCGATCAGGGCCACGTGGTTGTCCGGGCGGATCAGGACGAGGGTGCCGGGGGCGGGGGGCCGGGCGATGCCGTAGGCGGTGCGGGCGTGGCCGGCGTCGTCGCCGAGATCGCGCGCGGCGCCCGCGTCCACGCCGTACGCGCGCACGGCGGAGCCGTACGCCGCCTCCGTCGCCCGGAGCGGCTCCGCCGTGTCGGGGCCGAAGCCCAGCAGCGTGAAGTGCGGGCCCGCGAACGCCTCGAAGAGGCGGGCCGGGCGGCCCGTCGCGGTGTCGCGGCAGGGGGCGTCCGGGGCCCGGTCGCCGGTCCGCAGCCGGGAGGTGGAGCCGGTGCCCGCGAGCGACGACCACGGGTAGCCGACGCCCAGACCGGTCGTGTCGCCGGAGACGGCCGTGTCCAGGCCACCGCCCGGAAGACGGATCGCCTCCAGGGTCGCGCGGAGCCGGTCCGCCGTGACGTCCAGGGTCCAGGCGGCCACCGGCAGCCGCTCCTCCTCGTACGTGTCCAGCAGGCGCGGGTCCGCTCCGCCGTCGATGACCAGGGCGAGTTTCCAGCCCAGGTTGAACGCGTCCTGGATGCCGGTGTTCATGCCCAGCCCGCCCGCGATGGAATGCACATGCGCCGCGTCCCCGGCGAGCAGCACGCGGCCCACCTGGAAGCGGTCGGCCAGGCGCTCGTTGACCCGGTACGCGGACAGCAGCGTGGCCTTGGTGAGGCGGTCGGCCGGGAGCCGGGTGTGCTGGGCGAACAGCCGCCGGAAGCTTTCCAGGGAGGGCGGCACGGGCGCGCCCGCCGCGTCCCGCTCCGGCCCCGCCTGGAACCACCAGCCCGCCCGCGTACCGGGGATCGGGCAGAGCATCACGGCGCCGTCCTCGTCGAACCACTGGTGCCAGATGTTCCGGTCCAGGCCCTCCGCCTCCACGTCCCCGCAGACCATCGCCTGCTCCTCGGAGGTCTTCCCCTCGAACGGCACCCCGAGCAGCTTGCGCACCCGGCTGTGGGCGCCGTCGCAGCCCACCACGTACCGGGCGTCGATGCTCCGGCCGTCCGCGAGGGCGACGGTCACCAGGCCGTGCGCCTCCGACAGCCCGACCGCCTCCGCGCCCAGCTCCACCCGCACCCCGAACTCCGCGAGGCGCTCCCGGAGGATCTCCTCCAGCTGCCACTGGGCGATCAGGCGGCCATGGGCGTACGGGGCGGCGGGCGTCGGGCGCAGGGAAGCGGCCGGGTCGGCGTCGGCGACCGGCACCCCGTCGCGGTACTTGCGCATCGGCAGCGGCGCCGAGCCCGCGGCCAGGACCCGGTCGGCGACGCCCAGATCCGCCAGTACCTCCAGGGACCGGGGGTTCGGGCCCTTCGCCCGGGAGCTGCGCGGGAAGCCGGGCGAGCGGTCGATGATCCGCACGGCCACGGAGCGGCGCGCCAGATCGCAGGCGAGGGTCAGGCCGGTCGGACCGGAGCCGACGATCAGTACGGAGACGGGGGGTGCGGGGGCGGGGGGTACGGAGGCGGGCATGCGGGCTCCTCGGTCGCGGTTCCGTGGAGGACCAGGAAAACGCAACCGAGTTAAAAATGCAACCAGGTAACGCTAAATTAGGGATGGGTGGAGGGGGCGGGCTCCCCGGACGCCAGGAGAACCGTCGGGCCGGGCTCCGGGCAGGACTCTGGGCCGGGCTCGTGCCCGGGTCGCGCCGCGAGCCGCGGCTGGGGCTGGCGCCCGGGGTGCGGGCCGGGGTGCGGCGCGGGGTGTACCCCCTCGCGTGCCGCCGTCTCGCGCGCCGCGCGCACCTGCATCCGGGTCCGCCGCGCCGTCCGGAGCGCGTCCCAGGTCAGCAGGGCCAGCGCCAGCCACACCAGGCCGAACCCGGCCCACCGCTCCGGCGGCATCGCCTCGTGGAAGTAGACGATGCCGAGGGCGAACTGGAACACCGGCGCCAGGTACTGCACCAGGCCCAGAGTGGAGAGCGGCACCCGGATCGCCGCCGCCCCGAACAGGATCAGCGGAACGGCCGTGACGAGCCCCGCCGAGGCCAGGAGCGCGGAGTGGCCGAGCCCCCCGGAGGCGAAGGTCGACTCGCCCCGGGCCCCCAGCCACAGCAGATAGCCGAGCGCGGGCAGGAACATCACGGCGGTCTCGGCGGTGAGCGACTCCAGGCCGCCCATGTTGATCTTCTTCTTCACCAGGCCGTAGGCGCCGAAGGAGAACGCCAGGGTCAGTGAGATCCACGGCGGACGCCCGTAGCCGATCGCCAGCACCAGCACCGCCGCGAAGCCCGTACCGACCGCCACCCACTGCGCGGGGCGCAGCCGCTCACCGAGGAAGAGGACGCCCAGGGCGATGGTGACCAGGGGATTGATGAAGTAGCCGAGCGACGCCTCCACCACGTGGCCGTTGTTCACGGACCAGATGTACAGGCCCCAGTTGACCGTGATGGTCGCGGCGGCCACCGTGACCAGGCCGAGCTTGCGCGGCTGCCGCGCCAGCTCGCCGATCCAGGACCAGCGGCGCAGCGCCGCCAGCGCGAGAAGGACGAAGCCGAGGGGCCAGGTCATGCGGTGGGCGAGGATCTCGATCGCGTCGGCGGGTTTCAGCAGCGGCCAGAAGAGCGGGACGAGTCCCCACACGGCGTAGGCGCCGAAGCCGGACAGGAGGCCCGCCCGCTGTTCGTTGATCCCCTTCACGGGCCCTCCAGGCGTATCTGTGTCACCGCACGAAGGTAGCGTCGCGAGGAGTCCGGTGTCATGTCCGTATCGGGATACGGTCATGACACGCGGGGTCCTTGGGGAGCGGGGAGATCCGCGTTACGCGAGGGCCGCCGCGGCGGCGGCCACCGTCTCGGCGAGCGGAGTCGTCGGGCGGCCGATCAGCCGGGCCAGGTCGCCGCTCGTGGTGGCGAGCCGCCCGCGCGCGATCGCCTCGTCGACGTCGACGAGGATCGCCGCGAAGAACTCCGGCACCCCGGCGCCGGTCAGGATCTCCTGGTGCGCCGCGGCCGGGACGTTCTGGTACGCGATCTCCCTGCCGGTGGCGGCGGAGACGACGGCCGCGTACTCGGCGAGCGACCAGGCGGCATCGCCGCTCAGCTCGTAGGCGGTGCCGAGGTGGCCCTCGCCGGTCAGGACGGCGGCGGCCGCGGCGGCGTAGTCGGCCCGGGTGGCGGAGGCGATCCGCCCGTCACCGGCGTTGGCGACGACGGCTCCGTGCGCCAGGACCAGCGGCAGGCTGGCCGTGTAGTTCTCGGTGTACCAGCCGTTGCGCAGGAAGGTGTACGGCAGGCCGGACCCGAGGATCAGCCGCTCGGTGGCCTTGTGCTCGTCGGCCAGCCGGAAATCGGCGTCGGGGCCGCCCAGGACGCCGGTGTACGCGAACTGGGCCACACCCGCGGACCGGGCCGCGTCGATCACCGCGGTGTGCTGCGGCACCCGTCGGCCGACCTCGCTGCCGGAGATCAGCAGGACCCGGTCACCGGGCCGGAAGGCGTCCTCCAGGGACCGCGGCCGGTCGTAGTCCGCGACCCGGAGCCCGATGCCCCGGGCGGCCAGCGGCGCCGCCTTCCCCTCGTCGCGGACGACCGCGGCGATCCCGTCGGCGGGCACGGTGGCCAGCAGCTCCTCGACGACCAGACGGCCGAGTTCTCCGGTGGCTCCGGCGACGACGATGCTCATGGGTGGTTCCTCCTGGGTGGTACGCGGGCCGGGGCTCGATCCGTCGGCCCGTACCGCTCACCGTAGGACGGGTACTCACTATTCGTAAGTACCCACTCCTACGTAAGGTACTGGTATGAACGTAAGTGCACTGGGTCCGCGCCCCGATGTGAACCGGCCGATGTGCCCCGCCCGGCCGGTGCTCGAACATGTCACCAGCCGCTGGGGCGTCCTGGTCCTGATCGCCCTGGTGGAGCGCTCGTACCGGTTCAGCGAGCTGCGCCGGGAAGTGGGCGGGGTCAGCGAGAAGATGCTGGCCCAGACCCTCCAGACCCTGGAGCGTGACGGTTTCGTGCACCGGGACGCCAAGCCGGTGATCCCGCCGCGGGTCGACTACACCCTCACCGCCCTGGGCCGCGAGGCGGCCGAGCAGGTGTGGGCGCTGGCCTGCTGGGCCGACCGCAGCGTGGGCGCGGTGCAGGCGGCCCGCGAGGCGTACGACGCGCGCAGGGCCACGCCCTAGGGCCTCTCGTTTGGATCATGCCGGGCTCGCGGGGGCCGGCACGCACATCTGCCGCGTTGTCGTCAGTCACCGACGCTCCGCGCCGGCTCCTTCCTCCGCCTTGCAGCTGCACGCACCAGCCCCCGCTCCCTGATCCAGCCTGATCCAAACGAAAGACCCTAGCCGTACTGCCCGGTGACCGGGGCCGTGGTCAGTCCGGATCCGGGGCGCGCCCTTCCTCCAGGGCCCGCAGCGCGCGCGAGACGTCGAACGGCAGGATCGTCACCGCCACGTGCGGGAGCTGGCCCAGCACCTTCGCCATCTGCTCGCCGGTGCCCCGGTGCAGCAGCTTGCCGAGCATGTTGGAGTACATCCGGCGCGGCACCAGAACGGTCAGCGCGGTCCGGCCGTCCTCGGTGGTGCGGGTGGCCAGCTCCCTCATCGCGTGGCGCAGCCGCCGGTCCGGGCACGCCACCAGGTCGAGGGGCACGGAGGTGGCGGCGGTCGCCTCCCAGCGGGCGGCCAGCCGTCTGCCGTGCGCCTCGTCGATCGCGAAGTGCACGGCCCGGATCTCGTCCGGGCGCAGCTCATGGGCGTATCGCAGCGCCTTGAGCGTCGCCAGGTCCAGGCGCTCGACCAGGACGAACACCAGATGGCGCAGGTCGCGGGGGCGGTCGGCGCCCGGCGCCTGGACGGTCTGGAGCGCGGCGGCCTCGCGCCGGTACTCGCGGTTGATCCGGGTCAGCCCCCACACACCGAGCGGGAAGATCACCACGACCAGCCAGGCGCCCTCGGTGAACTTGGTGACCGCGAAGATCAGCACGACGGCGGCCGAGATCACCGAGGCGAGCGCGTTGACCGCGATCTTGATCCGGCGGTGCGGTTCGCGCCGCCGCAGGTGGTACGCGGTGAGACCGGCCCCGGCCATGGTGAACGCGGTGAACACGCCGATCGCGTACAGCGCCACCAGCCGGTCCACACTGGCCCCGGTGGCCAGCAGCAGGGCCAGCGAGACCACGGCCAGCGAGAGGATGCCGTTGGAGAACGCGAGCCGGTGCCCGCGCCGGGTCAGCACCCTCGGCAGGAACCGGTCCTCGGCCACGAAGCTGGCCAGGAACGGGAAGCCGGTGAACGGCGTGTTGGCGCCCGTGTAGAGCACCAGCGCGGTCGCCAGCTGCACGAAGACCAGCCCGGCCGTGCCGAGCGCCCCGCCGCCGAAGGCGAAGTGCGCCTCCTGCGCGATGACCGTCGGGGTGCCGTCGGCGTACGGGACGGCGTGGGTGAAGTGGGCCAGCGTGGAGACGCCGAGAACCAGCACGCCGAGCACGCAGCTCATCGCGATCAGGGTGCGGCGGGCGTTGCGGCCCTGCGGCTCGCGGAAGGCGGAGATGCCGTTGGAGATCGCTTCGAGGCCGGTCAGGGAGGAGCCGCCGTTGGCGAAGGACCGCAGCACGATGAAGAGCGAGGCGCCGTAGAGCCAGCCGTCTCCCGGGGTGCCGAGCGGTACGACGCCCGGGGCGTGCAGATCGGCGTGCGGCAGCTCGCCGGTGATCCCGCGCACCGCGGCGGCGACGAGCACCAGCCCGACCGCGGCCATGAACAGATAGGCGGGCAGCGCGAACGCCCTCCCCGCCTCGCGGATGCCGCGCAGGTTCCCGTACGCGAGCAGCACGATCACGGCGGCGGAGACGGGGAGCTGGAGGTGGTCGAGGCCGGTGAAGCCGTTCCCGGCCAGATGGGCGAGCGAGATCAGCGCGTTGGTACCGGCCGAGACCTGGACGGCGACGGTCACGATGTAGTCGACGAGCAGGGCCACGGCGGCGATCTGCGCGATGTTCGGCCCGAAGTTCTCCCGCGCGACGACGTACGAACCGCCCGCCCGGGTGTAGATCATGACGACATCGCTGTAACAGAGCGTCAGAAGCAGCAGGACCAGCAGGATCGCGCCGGTCACCGGCATCAGCAGGGTGAACGCCGCGGCGCCGATCACCGGCACCAGGACCCGGAGCATCTCCTCGGAGCCGTACGCGGACGAACTGACGCAGTCGGAGGCGAGCACCCCGAGCGCCGTCCGGTTGTCGAGCTTCTCCTCGCTGATGCGCTCGGTGGTGAGCGGTCTGCCGAGCAGCAGCCGTTTGACGCGGTACGCGGGACGGTCCAGGGTCATGGCCCCATCGTGCGCGGTGACCGGCCGCCGTCCCGGGACGCCGTCGCCGGACGGGCCGAAGTTCAGCCCGTCCGGCGACGGCGGTGCGTACGGGTGGCAGGGTCAGCCGACGACCGTCCAGTGGTCGTTCCCGGCGAGGAGGGCACCGAGGTCGCCCTTGCCGCGCTGCTCGACGGCGGTGTCGAGCTGCTCCGCCATGAGCGTGTCGTACACCGGGCGTTCGACGTTCCGCAGGACACCGATCGGGGTGCGGTGCAGGGTGTCCGGGTCCGCCAGCCGGGAGAGCGCGAACGCGGTGGTCGGGGACGCGCTGCGGGCGTCGTGGACCAGGACGTCGGACTCGTTCTCCGCGGTGACGTCGATGACCTGGAGGTCGCCGGTGGCCGGGTCGCGGACGACACCCTTGGCGTTGTCCGCGCCGAAGCGGATGGGCTGCCCGTGCTCCAGGCGGATCACCGCCTCCTGCGCCTGGTCCTTGTCCTTGAGCGCCTCGAAGGCGCCGTCGTTGAAGATGTTGCAGTTCTGGTAGATCTCCACGAGCGCCGTGCCCGGGTGGTCGGCCGCCGCGCGCAGCACGCTCGTGAGGTGCTTGCGGTCGGAGTCGATGGTGCGGGCGACGAAGGACGCCTCCGCGCCGATCGCCAGGGACACCGGGTTGAACGGGGCGTCGAGCGAGCCCATCGGCGTGGACTTGGTGATCTTCCCGACCTCGGAGGTGGGGGAGTACTGGCCCTTGGTGAGGCCGTAGATCCGGTTGTTGAACAGCAGGATCTTCAGGTTCACATTGCGGCGCAGCGCGTGGATGAGGTGGTTGCCGCCGATGGACAGGGCGTCGCCGTCGCCCGTGACGACCCAGACCGACAGGTCGCGGCGGGAGGTGGCGAGCCCGGTCGCGATGGCGGGGGCCCGGCCGTGGATGGAGTGCATCCCGTACGTGTTCATGTAGTACGGGAAGCGGGAGGAGCAGCCGATCCCGGAGACGAAGACGATGTTCTCCTTCGCCAGGCCCAGTTCGGGCATGAAGCCCTGGACGGCGGCCAGCACCGCGTAGTCACCGCAGCCGGGGCACCAGCGGACCTCCTGGTCCGACTTGAAGTCCTTCATGGACTGCTTGGCCTCGGCCCTGGGCACCAGCTCCAGGAGCTGGTTGGCGACGTGGGTGTCAGGCATCGATGGCCTCCTTGAGTGCCGTCGCGAGCTGTTCGGCCTTGAACGGCATGCCGTTGACCTGGTTGTAACTGCGGGCGTCGACCAGGTACTTGGCCCGGATGAGGGTGGCGAGCTGGCCCAGGTTCATCTCGGGGATGATCACCTTGTCGTAGCGCTCCAGGACCTCGCCGAGATTCTTCGGGAAGGGGTTCAGGTGGCGCAGGTGGGCCTGGGCGATGGGCTGTCCGGCGCTGCGCAGGCGGCGGACGGCGGCGGTGACGGGGCCGTAGGTGGAGCCCCAGGCGAGGACCAGGGTGCGGGCGCCGTCCGGGTCGTCGACCTCCAGGTCGGGGACGGTGACGCCGTCGATCTTGGCCTGGCGGGTGCGGACCATGAAGTCGTGGTTGGCCGGGTCGTAGGAGATGTTGCCGCTGCCGTCCTGCTTCTCGATGCCGCCGATGCGGTGTTCGAGGCCGGGGGTGCCGGGCAGGGCCCAGGGACGGGCCAGGGTCTGCGGGTCGCGCTTGTAGGGCCAGAACACCTCGGTGCCGTCGGCCAGTTCGTGGTTGGTGGCGGTGGCGAACTGGACGCGCAGATCGGGCAGCTCCGCGACTTCGGGGACCTTCCACGGCTCGGAGCCGTTGGCGAGGTACCCGTCGGAGAGGAGGAAGACCGGGGTGCGGTAGGTCAGGGCGATCCGGGCGGCGTCGAGCGCGGCGTCGAAGCAGTCCGCCGGGGTCCTGGGGGCCACCACGGGCACGGGGGCCTCGCCGTTGCGCCCGTACATCGCCTGGAGCAGGTCGGCCTGCTCGGTCTTGGTCGGCATGCCGGTGGACGGGCCGCCGCGCTGGATGTCGATGACGAGCAGCGGCAGTTCGAGGGAGACGGCCAGCCCGATCGTCTCCGACTTGAGGGCCACGCCGGGGCCGGAGGTGGTGGTGACGGCGAGCGAACCGCCGAAGGCGGCGCCCAGCGCCGCGCCGATCCCGGCGATCTCGTCCTCGGCCTGGAAGGTCCGCACACCGAAGTTCTTGTGCTTGGACAGCTCGTGCAGGATGTCGGAGGCCGGGGTGATGGGGTACGAGCCCAGGTACAGCGGCAGGTCCGCCTGCCGGGCGGCGGCGATCAGCCCGTACGACAGGGCCAGGTTCCCCGAGATGTTGCGGTACGTGCCCGGCGGGAAGGCCTGGGTGGCGGGCGCCACCTCGTAGGAGACGGCGAAGTCCTCCGTCGTCTCCCCGAAGTTCCAGCCAGCCCTGAACGCGGTGACGTTGGCCTCGGCGATCTGCGGCTTCTTCGCGAACTTCGTCCGCAGGAACGCCTCGGTGCCCTCGGTCGGCCGGTGGTACATCCACGACAGCAGACCCAGCGCGAACATGTTCTTGCTCCGCTCGGCCTCCTTGCGGGACAGGCCGAACTCCTTCAGCGCCTCGACCGTCAGCGTCGTCAGCGGCACCGGGTGGACGTGGAAGCCGTCCAGCGAACCGTCCTCCAGCGGACTGGTCGCGTACCCCACCTTCGCCATCGGGCGTTTGGTGAACTCGTCGGTGTTCACGATGATTTCCGCGCCGCGCGGCACGTCGCCGATGTTCGCCTTCAGCGCCGCCGGGTTCATCGCGACCAGCACGTCCGGCGCGTCCCCGGGGGTGAGGATGTCGTGGTCCGCGAAATGCAGCTGGAACGACGAAACCCCCGGCAGGGTTCCTGCGGGGGCGCGGATCTCGGCGGGGAAGTTCGGCAGCGTCGACAGGTCGTTGCCGAACGACGCGGTCTCCGAGGTGAAACGGTCTCCGGTGAGCTGCATGCCGTCTCCGGAGTCACCCGCGAAACGGATGATCACCCGGTCCAGACGGCGGATCTCCTTCTCGCCTGCCCCCGTGTCATCGGGGCGGGGGGCGCGCTGGCCCCCGACGAGCGCCTCGCTGGCCTCATCGGCCTGTCCGGCTGGGCTACTGACCTGGCTGGTCACTGAACTGGACCTCCCTAGCGGCGGCGGCTCGGGGCCCTCCGGTGTGCCGACGGTCCCCAGGTCCACCCTACTTCTGTAAGGGGTGCCTTACCCGGACCGATCACATGATGGACGTGTTTTCGGGACGCGAATCGATCTCATTTTGTCGCGTTCCGCGCCCCTCCCGGGCACCCGGCGGGGGTCCGGGAGGGGGCACATTATCTGACGAGGTGTCAGCTTTCCAGTGCCGTCGCGGGCAGGCCAGCAGGTCAGGGCGGCAGGCCGTCAGGCTGCGACGCCGTGAAGCCGGCTGCCCGGCTGCCTGGCCGGCCGTCCGGCGGCGAGAGCGGCGGCGGGGGCGGCGGCTCAGGCGCGCCGGTGGTTCCGGTGGGTCCGGAGTTCAAGTGTGCCGAGCGTTCGAGTGCGTCCGGAGTTCGGATATGTCAGGAGTTCAGATAGGTCAGGACGGCCAGGACGCGCCGGTGGTCCCCCTCGCTCGGGGACAGCCCCAGCTTCAGGAAGATGTTGCTGACGTGCTTCTCCACCGCGCCGTCGCTCACCACCAGCTGCTTGGCCACCGCGGAGTTCGTCCGGCCCTCCGCCATCAGCCCGAGCACCTCGCGCTCGCGCGGCGTCAGCCTGGCCAGGACGTCCTGCTTACGGCTCCGGCCCAGCAGCTGCGCCACCACCTCGGGGTCCAGCGCCGTCCCGCCCTGCGCCACCCGGACCACCGCGTCCACGAACTCCCGGACCTCGGCGACCCGGTCCTTGAGCAGGTAGCCCACGCCCCGGCTGGACCCGGCCAGCAGCTCGGTCGCGTACTGCTCCTCCACGTACTGCGAGAGGACCAGCACCCCAATCCCCGGGTAGTCCTTCCGCAGCCGCACCGCCGCCCGCACGCCTTCGTCGGTGTGGGTCGGGGGCATCCGCACATCGGCGACCACCACATCGGGCAGCGCGTCCCGCGCCGCCAGCTCGCCCACCGTGGTGATCAGGGCCTCGCCGTCACCCACTCCGGCGACGACGTCATGCCCCAGATCGGTCAGCAGCCGGGTGAGCCCTTCCCGGAGCAGTACCGAATCCTCGGCGATGACCACACGCACCCTGTCCTCCACCATGAAGCCGCATCCCCCACTGGTCTGTCTCTGCTGTTCGGTCCCGTTCGTACGGTCCCCAGCATTCCAGCTTTCCAGCATCGGTGAAGCGGTGCCCTTTTCGTCCGGTTGCTGTCCTGCGCTGCCGCACGGCCCCGCTCAGCCGCGCCAGGGCAGCTCGGCGGTGATCTGGGTCGGGCCGCCCTGCGGGGAGTCCACGGCCAGGACGCCGTCCACCGCGTCCAGCCGTTCGGCCAGTCCCGCCAGTCCGCTGCCCGACGAGAGGTCGGCGCCGCCCCGGCCGTTGTCGGTGACCTGGAGCATCAGCCGGTTGCCGGTGCGCCAGACCTCGACGGTCGCTGAGCGGGCCGCGCTGTGTTTGCTCACGTTCTGGAGGAGTTCGGAGACGGTGAAGTACGCGATGCCTTCGATGGCCTGGGCCGGGCGTTCGGTCAGGTCCACCTGGACGGTGACGGGGACGGTGCAGCGGGAGGCGATGGCGGAGAGGGCGGCGTCGAGTCCGCGGTCGGTGAGGACGGCGGGGTGGATGCCGCGGGCCAGGTCGCGGAGTTCCTGGAGGGCGATCTTGACCTCGCCGTGGGCTTCGTCCACCATCCGTGCCGCCGCGTCGGGGTCGGCGGTCAGTTTCTCCTTCGCCAGCCCCAGATCCATGGCGAGGGCGACGAGGCGGGCCTGGGCGCCGTCGTGGAGGTCGCGTTCGATGCGGCGCAGGTCGGCGGCGGCGGTGTCCACCACCACCCCCCGGTCCGACTCCAGCTCCGAGACCCGGGACGCCAGCCGGGACGGCCCGAGCAGCCCGCGCACCAGCGCCCGGTCCACGTACACCAGCCCCCGGACCACCCACGCCGTGACCAGCACGAGCACCAAGCCGGTCAGGAAGGACAGCAGCAGTCCCACCGGGGTGTCGACGTACACCGTGCGGTCCGCGTCGGCGTACAGCTGGATGCCGTCGCGACTCAGACCCGCGGGGACGAACCAGTACCACAGGGGATAGGTGAGGACGGTCCAGCCGCACATCCAGAGCGGCACCCCGAGGGAGAAGGAGATCAGCGCCCAGGGAAAGTAGAGCAGCGAGTAGAGCAGATGCCGCCAGGACGCCCCGCTCTTCAGCGACGCGCCCATCCAGGACATCAGGCCACCGGTCGCCCCGCGCACCGGCGCCGGGGCCGCCACGTCCACCCCGAGCAGCACCCGCGCCCGCGCCCGCTCCATCGCGCCGAAGCCCCGGCACAGGGCCAGCGTGCCGGCCAGGACGGGAACCCCGAGGAACGTGATCAGCAAGCCCACGCCCAGTGATGTCAGGGTGATCGAGAAACCGAACAGGACCAGGCCGATCGGTACGCCCAGCGCCAGATGCGTGAGCTCACGCCAGGTCCTGCCCTCGAACGGGGCCCGCAGTACGGCGGGCAGCGGATGCTTCAGCGGGGAGCCGTCCCCGAGACCGGCTCCGGACCGCCGAGGGTCCTGCGTGTCCGGTCCGTATGCCGTGGCCATGGGGGTATCCGTTTCCTCTCGGTTCTGCTGCTGCTCGGGGGTGGTGCGCGGGCGCTCAGCCGCGCTGGAGACGCTCGGTTCTGGCCTTCTTCGGCAGTTCGCGGTCGCGCCAGGGAAGCTCGGCGGTGACCGTGGTGGGCCCGCCGGCCGGGGAGTCCAGGACGAACAGCCCGTCCACGGCACCCAGCCGTTCGGCCAGTCCCGCCATCCCCGTACCGCCGTCCATTCTGGCGCCGCCCCGGCCGTTGTCGGTGACCTGGAGCATCAGCCGGTTGCCGGTGCGCCAGACCTCGACGGCCGCTGAGCGGGCCGCGCTGTGTTTGCTCACGTTCTGGAGGAGTTCGGAGACGGTGAAGTACGCGATGCCTTCGATGGCCTGGGCCGGGCGTTCGGTCAGGTCCACCTGGACGGTGACGGGGACGGTGCAGCGGGAGGCGATGGCGGAGAGGGCGGCGTCGAGTCCGCGGTCGGTGAGGACGGCGGGGTGGATGCCGCGGGCCAGGTCTCGGAGTTCCTGGAGGGCGATCTTGACCTCGCCGTGGGCTTCGTCCACCATCCGTGCCGCCGCGTCGGGGTCGGCGGTCAGTTTCTCCTTCGCCAGCCCCAGGCCCATGGCGAGGGCGACGAGGCGGGCCTGGGCGCCGTCGTGGAGGTCGCGTTCGATGCGGCGCAGGTCGGCGGCGGCGGTGTCCACCACCACCCCCCGGTCCGCCTCCAGCTCCGCGATCCGGCGCTCCAGCTCGTCGGAGGGCGAGAGCAGCCCGCGCACCATCACCTGATCCGCGTTGCCGAGGAACCGGGTGATGAACGGAAGCACAGGCCACAGCGCGATCATGCTCACCAGCGTCACCCCGAAGGTGACCACACCCCAGGGCAGCCGGACGAAGGAGTAGAGCACCGCCCGCCAGCCCACCGGGTCCTTGACGCTCGACCACAGCCAGGGGAAGAAGCCCGTCTCCCGCCGCGCCAGGACCATCGGGCTCGGCTCGTCGATCCGTACGCCCAGCATCGACCGCGCCCGGCTCCGCTCGAACCGGCCGATCAGCCGCGCCCCGTGCAGCGCGACGGCGAGCAGGGGCAGACCGATCACCGTGACCGAGAGCGCCACGCCGACGCCGATCATGACCACCGCGTACACACACTCGACGATGGTCAGCGGCAGATTGGCCAGAAGATGGCCGATCTCCTTCCACGTCCACCGGTCGGGGATGAGTCGGGCGGGCGGCGGCCGGTCGCTGTCCGGCACCTGGGGGCTCATGGTCATGCCTCCAGCCTGCCGGTACGGGTCGTCGCACGCCATGGGGCTCGTAGGTGGGGTGAGGTGGGGATAACCCCACCTCAGGACATTCCCGGAGGGGTCTTTCGCCCGACTCGGCTGCTTACCCTCCCTTTAACAGGGCCTAGACTCCCGTGCGTACAGACCACCGGACGGATTCCAGGGGAGCGAGGGGCGGACGTGGCGGACCTGCCGGAACTGCCGGACCTGCCGGAACCGACATCGGCCGTTCTCGCGTCGGACTACTTCCACGGATATTCCGTGGTCGGACTGCTCGCCGTGATCGGGGTGCTGTTCGTCGCCGTCGCCTTCGGGGCCGGACGGCTGCTGCGCCCCGTGGTGCCGACGCCGGAGAAGCTCCTCACGTACGAATGCGGCGTGGACCCCGTGGGCGAGGGCTGGGCACACACCCAGGTCCGTTACTACGTCTACGCCTTCCTGTACGTGATCTTCGCCGTCGACTCGATCTTCCTGTTCCCGTGGGCGACGGTGTTCGCCGCACCGGGATACGGGGCGACGACGCTGATCGAAATGTTCGTCTTCCTCGGTTTCCTGGCCGTAGGACTGCTCTACGCATGGAAGAAGGGCGTCCTCGAATGGACGTGACCAGCACGCGGACCGACGGGGGAGCCGAGCAGCAGCCCGTGCCGACCTTCCTGCCGGAGCCCAGGCGACTCGGCGTCCTGTCACGCCTGGCACCCGAACCGATGAAGGTGGTCCTGAACTGGGGCCGCCGCTACAGCCTGTGGGTCTTCAACTTCGGCCTCGCCTGCTGCGCCATCGAGTTCATCGCCGCCTCCATGGCCCGGCACGACTTCATCCGGCTCGGTGTGATCCCGTTCGCGCCGGGCCCGCGCCAGGCCGACCTCATGATCGTCTCCGGCACGGTGACCGACAAGATGGCCCCGGCGGTGAAGCGGCTCTACGAGCAGATGCCCGAGCCGAAGTACGTCATCTCCTTCGGCGCCTGCTCCAACTGCGGCGGTCCCTACTGGGACTCGTACGCGGTGACCAAGGGCGTCGACCAGATCATCCCCGTCGACGTCTACGTACCCGGCTGCCCGCCCCGGCCGGAGGCGCTGCTCCAGGGCATTCTCAAGCTCCAGGAGAAGATCGCCCGGGAGTCGCTGGGGGAGCGGTACGCGACGGGCGGGGCCCGCCCCTCCACCGCCGCGCTGCGCAGCGGGCTCGTCACCGCCCCGCCGAAGCCGGGTGCTCAGGGTTCCGACGCGGCATCAGGACCGGATTCGGATCTGGGTTCGGGTCCGGACTCGGGTTCGGGGGAGGAGCGCGCGTGACGACCACCCCGCCCGGCCCTTCGGGCAACGACGCGCACGACGCGCACGACGCGTACGACCGGCTGCCGGACGCCGCCGCCGAGCTGTTCGGCGCAGACGCGACGGCGGAGTACGCGTACGAGCTGCTGACCGTCGACGTACCGGCCGCCGCCTGGATCACCGCCCTCGAAACCGCCCGCGACCGGCTGGGCTGCACGTATTTCGACTGGCTGAGCGCCGTCGACGAACCGGAGACCGGCTTTCGGGTCTGTGCCCACGTCGTCGCCCTGGGCGGCGGCCGGGTCCGCCGCCTCATGATCCGTACGACCGTGCCGCACGCGACGCCGGTCCTGCCCACCGCCGTCGGCGTCTACGCGGGAGCCGCCTGGCACGAGCGCGAGACGCACGAGATGTTCGGCATCGGCTTCGACGGCCACCCGCACCTGGTGCCGCTGCTGCTGCCCGAGGGCTTCGAGGGCCATCCGCTGCGCAAGGACTTCGTGCTGGCGGCGCGGGTCGCGAAGGCGTGGCCGGGCGCGAAGGAGCCGGGGGAGTCGGAGCACGGCGGGCCGAAGCGGCGCACGATGCTGCCGCCCGGGGTGCCCGACCCGAACGAATGGGGGCCCCTGAAGGGGCAGCTCCCGCCCGCCCCGGCCCGCCCGGCCCGCACCGCGCGTGCGGCGGGCGACCGGCCGGTACGCCGGGCCCGCACCGCGAGCGAGGGCTCGGCCGCCCAGCGCACCGCGCCGACCACCCCGGAAGCGGCGACTTCGGCGGGGGACGCCCCCGGAGCGGCTACGGAGACCACGCCGGCCGGGCCCGAGCCCGCACGCGCCGTGAGGCCGCGCCGCAACCGGAGCGCCTCACAGGGCTCGGCGAGCCAGCAGACCGAACCATCCCCCGCCCCGGCGGAACCGAGCCCGGCCACGCGCACAGGTACGGGCGCTGGTACGGACGCCGATGCGGGTACGGGCGCCGGTACGGGCACGGACACAGGCTCGGGCTCGGGCACGAGCGACGCCCCCTGGCACCACGCCCGCCCGGCCTTCGACCCGGACACGCGTGCCAAGGCTCCGGAACCCCCCGAGGCCCCGGAAACCCCCAAGGCTCCCGAGCCCGCCAAGGCCCCGGAAACCCCCGAGGCTCCGAAGCCTCCCAAGGCTCCGGAATCTCCCGAGGCCCCGAAGACCCCCGAACCCCCCGAGTCCGCCGGAGGCGATACCGCGTGAACGACGTACTGGACGTCGCCCTGCGCCTCGTCGCTGTCTTCGTCGCCTTCCTGGTCCTCCCGCTCGTCGTCGGGCAGACCGAGCACAAGGTGATGGCCCACATGCAGGGCCGCCTCGGCCCCATGTACGCGGGCGGCTTCCACGGCTGGGCCCAGCTCGTCGCGGACGGCGTGAAGTTCGCGCAGAAGGAGGACGTGGTCCCGGCCGAGGCCGACCGCCGGATCTTCCAGCTCGCCCCTGCCGTCGCGCTGCTCCCGTACCTGCTGGTGCTCGTCGTCATCCCGATCGGCCCCGGAGAGGGGGCAGCCGGACAGTCCCTCGACGCGGGCATCTTCTACGTACTCGCCGTCATGGGCGTCGGCGTGCTCGGCTCGCTGATGGCCGGCTGGGCCTCGGCGAACAAGTTCTCCCTTCTCGGCGGCCTGCGCACCGCCGCCCAGCTGCTCGCGTACGAACTGCCGATGCTGCTCGCCGCCGCCTCCGTCGCGATGGCGGCCGGAACCGTCTCCCTCACCGGCATCCTCGACGCCTTCGAGTGGTGGTGGCTGCCCTGGCAGATCGTCGGTGCGCTGGTCTTCTTCGTGGCCGGGCTCGCCGAACTCCAGCGTCCGCCCTTCGACATGCCGATCGCCGACTCGGAGATCATCTTCGGTGCCTACACCGAGTACACCGGTCTGCGCTTCGCGCTGTTCCTGCTCGCCGAGTACGCGGGCATCGTCATCCTGTGCGGTCTGACCACCGTGCTCTTTCTCGGCGGCTGGCACGGACCGCTCGGCGCCGACGGACTCGGCTGGGTCTGGACCCTCCTCAAGACCGCGGTCCTCGCCTTCGTCGTCATCTGGCTGCGGGTCTCCTACCCCCGGCTCCGCGAGGACCAGCTGCAGAAGCTCGCCTGGACCACGCTCATCCCGCTCGCTCTCGCGCAGATCGCGCTCACCGGCATCGTGAAGGTGGCGATTGGCTGATGCCTCCGATCCCCGGTTCCGGACTGGCCAAGGGCCTGGCCGTCACCCTGCGGACGATGACGCGGAAGACGGTCACCGCGCAGTACCCCGACGTCCAGCCCGAACTGCCGCCCCGCTCCCGCGGCGTCATCGCGCTGTTCGAGGAGAACTGCACCGTCTGCATGCTCTGCGCCCGCGAATGCCCCGACTGGTGCATCTACATCGACTCCCACAAGGAGACGGTGCCCGCCGCCGCCCCCGGCGGCCGCGAACGCAGCCGCAACGTCCTCGACCGCTTCGCCATCGACTTCTCGCTCTGCATGTACTGCGGCATCTGCATCGAGGTGTGCCCCTTCGACGCGCTGTTCTGGTCCCCGGAGTTCGAGTACGCGGAGACGGACATCCTCGAACTCACCCATGAGCGCGACAAGCTCCGCGAGTGGATGTGGACGGTGCCGGAGCCGCCCGCGCTCGACCCGGCCGCCGAGGAACCGAAGGAGATCGCCGCCGCCCGCAAGACGGCGGAGAAACTCGAAGCCCAGCGCGCCCAGGAAGCCCAGGAAGCCCAACAGGCAGGGCAGCCGGAACAGGCAGGGCAGGCCGGACAGGACCAGCGTCCGGCCACGGAGACGGAGGGGGAGGCATGACACTCGCAGCAGCCGCCGCGGCCCACCCCGGCTTCCTCTCCCCGACCGGCGTCGAGATCGCCTTCGTCCTCGTGGGCCTCGCCACCTTCGGCGCGGCCCTCGTCACCGTCACGACCAAGCAGCTGGTGCACGCCGCCCTCTGGCTGGTCGTGGCGCTCGGCGGACTCGCCGTCGAGTACCTCCTGCTCACCGCGGAGTTCATCGCCTGGGTGCAGGTACTGATCTACGTCGGTTCCGTGGTCGTCCTCCTCCTCTTCGGACTGATGCTCACCCGGGCCCCCATCGGCCGCTCCCCGGACGCCGACTCCGGCAACCGCTGGGTGGCCCTGACCGTGGCACTCGCCGCCGCCGGATCGCTCGTCTGGGTCGTCGTCGACGCCTTCCGCACCACCTGGATCGACCTGGGCGGACCGGCCCAGGGCTCCACCGAGGTGACCGGCGCCTTCCTCTTCCAGCACTGGGTGCTGCCGTTCGAAGCACTCTCCGTCCTGCTGCTCGCCGCCCTGGTCGGCGCGATTGTCCTGTCCCGCAAGCGCGGTAAGGAGCAGAGCTGATGCACCTCGCCTATCCCGCCGTGCTCGCCGCCCTCCTCTTCTGCACCGGGCTGTACGGAGTGCTCGCCCGCCGCAACGCGATCCTGGTCCTGCTCTCCGTCGAGCTGATGCTCAACGCCGTCAACCTCAACCTGGTGGCCTTCGACGTCTGGCTCCGCGACACCCTCCACGCGGGCCAGTCCCTCACCCTCTTCACCATCGCCATCGCGGCGGCGGAGATCGGCATCGGCCTGGCGATCGTCCTCGCCGTGTACCGCAACCGGGGCAGTTCCGACATCGACCGGCTCCGGGACACCGCCGAGACCGACGCCGCCGAACACCTCCCCGACGACGATGACTCCGCGACCGGAACCGCCGAAGGCACCGAAGACCAGGCCACTGCTGCGGCAGGGAAGGCAAAGAAGGCAGAGGCCACCGCGTGACCACCACGACCCTCGCCGTCCTCGTCCCCCTCCTCCCCTTCCTGGGTGCCGTCGCCGGTCTCCTCCTCGGGCGCACCGCCCCCGGCTTCGTACGCCCCCTGGCCGTGCTGCCGACCCTCGCCGCCTTCGTCCTCGCCGCGCTCGTCGCCTCCCGCCAGGGCGGCGGCCGGGCCATCGACGCCGCGACCCGGCTCACCCCCACCGGCTCGGTCCCGATCGACCTCGCCGTGCACCTCGACGGCTTCGCGGTCCTGGTCGCCGTCCTGGTCGGGCTCGTCGCGAGCTGCGTGCAGATCTACTCGACCGCGTACCTCCGCGACGACCCCCGCTACCCCTCGTACGCCGCCCTGGTCTCCCTCTTCACCTCCGCGATGCTGCTCGTCGTCTACTCCGGCGACCTGATGGTGCTCCTGGTCGGCTGGGAGATCATGGGCATCTGCTCGTACTTCCTGGTCGGCCACTACTGGGAGACGCCCGAAGCCCGCGCCGCCTCCCTCAAGGCCTTCCTGGTCACCAAACTCGGCGACGTCCCCTTCCTGATCGGCCTGTTCGCGCTCGCCGCGGACACCGGCACCTTCCGCATCACCGGCATCCTGGGCGCCGTCGCCCACGGCGGTCTCGACCACCCCACCGTCATCGCCCTGCTGCTCCTCGCGGGCGTCGCCGGAAAGTCGGCGCAGTTCCCCCTGCACACCTGGCTGCCCGACGCGATGGCCGGTCCCACCCCCGTCTCCGCGCTCATCCACGCCGCGACGATGGTCGCCGCCGGTATCTACTTCGTGGCCCGGCTCCTCCCCGTCTTCGCCCAGTCCGGCGCGGCGCTCGTCGTCCTCGCCGTGATGGCCGCGATCACGATGATCGGCTCGGGACTCGCCGCCCTCGCCCAGGACGACATCAAGCGCGTCCTCGCCTACTCGACGATCGGCCAGCTCGGCTACATGGCCGGTGCCCTCGCCGTCGGCGACCGCGGGGCCGCCGTCTTCCACCTCCTCTCCCACGGCGCGTTCAAAGCCGTCCTCTTCCTCGCGGCCGGAGTCGTCATCCACGCCGCTGGCACCAACTCACTGGCCGCCATGTCCCGCATGGGCGGCCTGGCCAAGCGCATCCCGGACGCCTACTGGACGATGACCGTCGCCCTGTTCGCGCTCGCCGCCATCCCGCCGTTCGCCGGCTTCTTCTCCAAGGAAGCCGTACTCGTCGCCGCCGAGCACACCGCGCTGGGGGACCGGCACGTCGCCCCGGCCGCCGCGGGCTGGACCGTCCTCGTCGCCGGACTGCTCGCCGCCGTCCTCACCGCCGCGTACGCCACCCGCCTCTGGCTCCTCGCCTTCCGCGGCCGGGGCGCCGAGGTCCCCGACCACGGCAGGCAGCCCGCCGCGATGACCGCCGTCCTCTGGGTCCTCGCCGTGCCCACCCTCGCCTTCGGCCTGAGCGTCGGCGCGATCACCGACTGGTTCGACGGCCACAGCCTCAGCCCGACCGTCACCACCGCCGTCCTCTCCACCGGCGTCGCCCTGGTCGGCGGACTCGTCACCTACGGCGCCTGGCGCCACACCTCCGCCCTCGCCGCCCGCACCCGCGTCGGTACCGTCGTTGCCCACCCGGACGCCGAACCCGCCCTCATCGAGGCCCAGGCCATGGCCGCGCACACCGCCGCCTACGGAACCGACGGCGACGCCCCCGACCCGGCCGACCCCGGCCGGTTCCTCCTCGGACGGCTGCACCACCACGCCGCCGCGGGCTTCCACCTCGACGCCCTGTACGCGCAGCTGTTCGTCCGCCCGGTCCAGGCCGCGGCACGCCTCGTCCGCTTCCTGGACCGCGAGGTCGTCGACACCTACGTACGCGGCTCAGGCACCGGCGCGCGCTGGCTCGGCACCGCCGTCCGCCGCGCCCAGACCGGCAACGTGCAGACCTACCTCGGCGCGCTGCTCGCCGGTTCCCTGGTCCTGGCGATCGCCGCCGTCGTCTTCGCCAACGTCTACGCCGGGTCGTGAGCCGTGATCGATATCAGTGAATCCGTGATGCAGTTCCTTCTCGCGTTCGTCGTCGGTATCCCGCTCCTCGGCGCCGCGGCCGCCCTGCTCCCGGCCCCGCCCGGACTGAAGGGAACCAGCCCCGACCAGGCCGTGCTCCGCCACGGTGTGACCGTCACCGGGGCCGTTCTCCTCGCCGCGCTCGTCCTCGCCGCGGGCTTCGACCACGCCCACCCCTCGACGATGCAGGCCACCACCGACATCAGCTGGATCCCGGCGCTCGACGTCCGCATCCACCTCGGCATCGACGGCATCTCGCTCCCCCTTCTCGTGCTGACCGCGCTGCTGGCCTTCCTCTGCGCGCTCCACAGCTACTTCAAGCCCCCCGCGGGCCCCTCCCCGAAGGCCTTCGTCGCCCTCCTGCTCCTCCTGGAGGCCGGCACCCTCGCGACCTTCGCCGTCCTCGACCTGATGCTGTTCTTCCTCGCGTTCGAGACGGTGCTCGTCCCGATGTACTTCCTCATCGCCCGCTGGGGCGGTGCCGGACGGCAGGCCGCCGCCTGGAAGTTCATCCTCTACACCCTGCTCGGCTCGGTCGTCATGCTGCTCGGTCTGCTCCTGATCGGGCTGAAGAGCGGCACCTTCGACATGGTGGCACTCGCCACTGACAACGGCCGCGGTCTCACCTCGTCCGTGCAGGTCATCGCCGTTCTGGCGATCGGGATCGGGCTCGCGGTGAAGACCCCGATGTGGCCGCTGCACAGCTGGCTGCCGGATGCCCACACCGCCGCCCCCACCGTCGGTTCCGTCCTGCTCGCGGGCGTCCTGCTGAAGATGGGCACGTACGGATTCGTCCGCATCCTGCTCCCCGTCGCACCCGACGGGATGCACACCTTCGCGCCCTACCTCGCCGCCTTCGCCGTGGTCGGTGTCATCTACGGATCGCTGGCCTGCCTCGCCCTGGTCCGCCCCGGTTCCAAGGGCGACCTCAAGCGCCTGATCGCGTACTCCTCCGTCGGACACATGGGCTTCGTGCTCCTCGGCATCGCGAGCATGACCCCCACCGGAGTCAACGGCGCGCTCTTCGCCAACATCGCCCATGGCCTCATCACCGGCCTGCTGTTCTTCCTGGTCGGCGCCATCAAGGACCGGTACGGAACCGCAGACCTCGACACCCTCTCCGGTGCCACCGGAGCCGCGCTCTACGGCCGGGCCCCCCGCCTCGGCGGCCTCCTCGCCTTCGCCGCCGTCGCCTCCCTCGGACTGCCCGGTCTGGCCGGCTTCTGGGGCGAGATGCTCGCGCTGTTCGGCGCCTTCGACCCCGCCGACGGTCTCAGCAGGCCCGCCTTCCTCACCTTCATGGCGATCGCCGCGTTCGGCACCCTGCTCACCGCCGCGTACATGCTCATGGTCGTACGCCGGATCTGCATGGGTGAGAAGCGCGAGGAGCCGCCGCTCGCCGACGTCCGGACGTACGAGTTCGCCGCCTGGACCCCGCTCGTCGGGCTCACCGTTCTCGCCGGTCTGTGGCCCGCCGTTCTCCTCGGACTCACCGACCCGGCCGTGCAGAAGCTCCTCGCAGGAGGCAAGTCGTGACCACCGCCGCCGTCACCCCGGGTGTCGTCACCGCGGCCGGGAACACCGCCGATCTCGTGCAGTCCGTCGACTGGCTCGCGATCGCACCCCCGGTCGTCGTCGCCGCCATGGCCCTCGTCGTCCTGATCGCCGACCTCTTCCTCCCCGGCCACCGCAAACCGCTGCTCGGTGCCCTGACCGCCGCCGGACTCGTCGCCGCCCTGGCCCTGCTGGTCCCGCTGCGCGCCGGTGACCGCTCCACCTTCTGCCTCACCGAGTCGGCCGCCGCCACCGCGGGCACCGCGTGCAGCTACACCGCCGACCACTTCGCCCTGGTCATCCAGGCCCTGGTGCTCGGCGGAGCCCTGCTCACCGCCCTGCTGTCGCTCGACGACACCCGCAAGCCGCCCGTGGGGGAGTACTGGTTCCTCCTGCTGTCCTCCGCGGCGGGCGCCGCCCTGCTGCCCGCGGCCCGCGACCTCGCGACCCTGGTCATCGCCCTCGAAGTCGCCTCGCTGCCCGCCTTCGCGCTCGTCGGCATCAAGCGCGGCGACCGGCGCTCCTCCGAAGCCGCGCTGAAGTTCTTCCTCTCCTCCGTCGTCGCCACCGCCGTCATGCTGCTCGGCGTCAGCTTCGTGTACGCGAGCACCGGCACCCTGCACCTCACCGAGATCGCCGCCCGCCTCGACAACGTGCCCGGCCAGCTCGACACCCTCGCCAAGGCGGGCGTCGCCCTCACCCTCGTCGGCTTCGCGTTCAAGACGGCCGCCGCGCCCTTCCACTTCTGGGTGCCCGACACCTACGTCGGCGCCCCGCTGCCGATCGCCGCGTACCTCTCGGTCGTCGGCAAGGCGGTCGGCTTCTCCGGCCTGATCCTCGTCACCGTGATCGCGTTCCCGGCGTACGCCGACGTCTGGGGACCGGCCGTCGCCGTCCTCGCCGCGCTCACCATGACCCTCGGCAACGTCGCCGCCCTGCGCCAGAGGGCCGACCGGGCGCGCAGCGCCGTACGCCTGCTCGCCTGGTCCTCCGTCGCCCAGGCGGGCTACCTCCTCGTGCCGATCGCCGCCGCCGCGTACTCCAGCGACGAGCACATCGGCTCCACCGTCGCGTACGCCGTCATGTACGCCGTCGTGAACCTCGGGGCTTTCGCGGTCGCCGCCCTGGTCGCCCGGACCAGCGCCGGGAACCGGCTCACCGACTACCGCGGCCTGTACGCCACCCGCCCGCTCGCCGCCCTGGCGATGGCCTTCTTCCTGCTCTGCCTGGCCGGACTTCCGCCCGGCATCATCGGCCTCTTCGCCAAGGTCACGGTCTTCTCCGCGGCCGTCGACGCCGGACTCGGCTGGCTCGCCGTCGTCATGGCCGTCAACGTGGTGATCGCGCTCTACTACTACCTCCAGTGGACCGCGGCACTCTTCCGTGCCCCGGAACCGGCCCCGGCCCGCACCCCGGCCGCCGACCGCGACGCCACCACCGCCGAGTCCGCCGGAACCCCGGCGGACCCCGCCGCACCCACCCCCACCAGGCACGCCGTCCCGGCCCCGCTCGCCGCTGTGATCGTGCTCACCACCGCGGGCGGTGTGCTGCTCTCCGGCATCCCGCAGGCGGCCCTCCGGTTCGCCGCGGTCAGTCTCTTCTGACCTCCTGAAGATCGGTTTGCCCGGGAAGCCCCGCACAGGGCATGGTCTTGCCCGCACATCCCCCACACGGACGCATTTCCCAGAGGAGCAAGAGCGGTGCTGAACGGGTTCAAGGACTTCATCCTGCGCGGAAACATCATCTCCATGGCCATCGGTCTGGCCGTCGGAGCGGCGTTCACCGCGGTCGTCACCGGATTCAGCACGGCCTTCATCACCCCGCTGATCGGCCTCGCCACCGGCTCCGTCGGTGACTTCAGCTCGGCCCAGTTCACGGTCGAGGGCGCCATCTTCCCGTACGGGAAGTTCCTCGCCGCCGCCATCGCGTTCCTGATCACCGCCGCCGTCCTCTACTTCGGCGTCGTCGTGCCCATGTCGAAGGTCCAGGCCCGGTTCGCCAAGGCGGAGAAGGTCGACATCAAGGCCACCGTGCGCGACTGCCCCCGCTGCTACACCGAGATCCCGGCCATCGCCTCCCGCTGCGCCCACTGCACCAGCGAGATCAAGCCGGACGTCGACGCCCTGGAGGGCGCAGGGCTCCCGGTGCCCGCCCAGCGCTGACCCGTACGGCCCAGTGCCCGGTCCGGCCCGCAAGGGCCGGACAGGCCCTGTCCGGCGGTCGTACGGCCCCGGGGAACTCGCTCCTCCCGCCTGGCGTTGACCCGTACGGGAGGCTCCACTGGAAGTGGAGACCACCAGGCAAAGGGTTCCCCTGCCGCACCACTTGGAGGGCGTACCGTGCACCGCCGGCACAACGGGCTGAGAACCGCCGTACTCCTCGGGGGCCTGTCCGCACTCATCATCGTCATCGGAAGCTTCTTCGGACGTACGGGCCTGATCGTCGCGGTCCTCGTGGCCCTCGGCACCAACGCCTACGCGTACTGGAACAGCGACAAGCTGGCGCTGAGAGCGATGCGGGCCCGCCCGGTCAGCGAGTTCGAGGCCCCGCAGCTGTACCGGATGGTCCGCGAGCTCTCCACGGCCGCCCGGCAGCCCATGCCCCGGCTCTACATCTCCCCGACGCAGGCCCCCAACGCCTTCGCCACCGGCCGGAACCCGCGCAACGCCGCCGTCTGCTGCACCGAGGGCATCCTGCAGATCCTGGACGAGCGCGAGCTGCGCGGCGTACTGGGCCACGAGCTCAGCCATGTCTACAACCGCGACATCCTGATCTCGTCCATCGCCGGGGCGCTCGCCTCCGTCGTCATGTTCCTGGTCAACTTCGCCTGGCTGATCCCCGTGGGCCGGTCCGACAACGACGACGGCCCGGGGTTCCTCGGGATGCTGCTGATCATGATCCTCGGCCCGGTCGCGGCGTCCATCATCCAGCTCGCCGTCAGCCGGTCCCGCGAGTACGAGGCGGATGCCTCGGGTGCCCAGCTCACCGGCGACCCCCTGGCCCTGGCCAGCGCCCTGCGCAAACTCGAAGCAGGAACGAAACAGCTGCCGCTGCCCCCGGAGCCCAGGATCGAGACCGCGAGCCACATGATGATCGCGAACCCGTTCCGCCCCGGCCAGGGCGTGTCCAAGCTGTTCTCCACGCACCCGCCCATGGCGGAGCGGATCGCCCGGCTGGAGCGGATGGCGGGCCCCCGCGGCTGAGGGCCCGCCGTTCAGGGCTCAGCGGGCGCCGAAGGCCTCGTCGCTCGGGACCACGTCGCGGCCCAGCGGCATCAGCGAGATCGGGATCAGCTTCAGGTTCGCCCAGCCGAAGGGGATGCCGATGATCGACACGAACAGCGGGATGCTGGTGAGCAGGTGCCCCAGCGCCAGCCACCAGCCCGCGAAGACGAGCCAGATCACATTGCCGACGCAGGACGGCGCCCCCGCGTCCGGCCGCTCCACGGTCGTCCGGCCGAACGGCCACAGTACGTAACCGGCGATCCGCAGCGACGCGATGCCGAACGGGATCGTCACGATCAGCACGAAACAGATGAGTGCCGCGACGAGATAGCCGAGGGCCATCCAGAACCCGCAGAGCACCACCCAGAGGATGTTCAGGATCAGCTGTATGAGCTTCATGTCGCTCGCCTTCCGGGGATCGCCCGTTGTCGCTCCGATGGCCAGTATCGGCCCCGGCCGGGGCCAGGGGTAACCGGAGCGGTCCGTGAGAGGGTGACCGCCCCGGCCCCGGCCCGTGTGCCGGTGCCGTCCTTCACCAAGAACGCACGAAGGGCACCGCGCAGTTGCTCGTGCCGGGCACAGGCAACCAGCCCGTGATCACCGGCGTCCTGGATTCCAGGAACGAGTGATGGGTAGGTTCGCGCGCATGAGCATTATCGGATGGATCATTCTGGGCCTGGTGGCCGGTGTCATCGCCAAGGTCCTGCTGCCGGGGCGCGACCCGGGTGGCCTGGTCGGCACCACCCTGATCGGAATCGTCGGCGCCTTCCTCGGTGGCTGGATATCGTCGCGCTTCCTGGACCGCCCCATCGACAACGACTTCTTCGACATGGCCACCTGGATCGCCGCCATCGGCGGCTCCCTGGTCCTGCTGATCCTCTACCGCCTGCTGTTCGGGAACTCCCGCGAACGCCGCTGACGCCCGTCCCCGCCGAGCCCGGTCTCGCGCAGGGTGATGTTGAGCCGGCCGCGGCTCAGCCCCGTCGCGGGACCGGCCGTCCCCGGCCGCACCCTCGGCACCCCGTGGAAGGCGTAACGGGACGGCCCGCCGAAGACGAACAGGTCGCCCGAGGCCAGCTCCACGTCCGTATACGGCTTTCCGCGACGCTCCGGGTTGCCGAAGCGGAAGACACAGCTGTCGCCGATGCTGAGCGACACCACCGGAGCGCCCGAACGCTCCTCCTTGTCCTGGTGCATGCCCATATGTGCTGATCCGTCGTAGAAGTTGACGAGCGCCGCGTCCGGCGCGTACGCGGCCGGGCCCTCCTCCCCGTACGCCGCGGCCACCGCCTCGCGGCCCAGCTCCGCCAGCCAGTCGGGGAACGCGGCCACCCGGGCACCGTTCACGTCGTCGGCCGTGCGCGCGTACCGGTACGGCTGCCAGTGCCATCCCACGCAGACCGTCCGCACGGACATGACCCCGCCGCCCGGCAACGCCGTGTGCCGCAGCGGAACCGGCCCGCGCGCCCACTCCCGGCAGACCGCCACCAGCTCCCGCTGCCGCTCCACCGTGAGCCATTCGGGCACATGGACGGCGCCCGGCGCGACGACGGCCCGGGGACGGGGGAAGAGTCCGGTCATCTCAACGCACCGCCAACGCGCCTTCCAGCCCCAGCAGCAGCTCCTTGCGCTCCAGGCCGCCCGCGTACCCCCGCAGCGTCCCGTCGGCACCGATCACCCGGTGGCACGGCCGCACGACCAGCAGCGGATTGCGCCCGATCGCCGTCCCCACGGCCCGCACCCCGGCCCCCGGGGAACCGACGCGCTCGGCGATCTGCCCGTACGAGACGGTCTCCCCGTACGGGACGGTCTCCAGCGCGGCCCACACACGGCGCTGGAAGTCGGTGCCCGCACCGTCCGCGTACGTGATGTCGAAGCGTGTCAGCCGTCCCGCGAAGTACTCCCGCAACTGGGCGGCGACCGGCTCGAAGGCCGCAGGCGCGTGTGTCCAGCCGTCCCGGACCGTCGCGCCGCCCTTCTGGCCGGGCAGCGAGAGCGAGGCGAGCGCCACCCCGTCACCGGTCTCCTCGCCGACCAGCAGCAGTGCGCCCAGCGGGCTGTCGACCGTCGCGTACATGGTCATGACGCGTCCCCTTCTCGTGCGGTGTGCCCGGGTCCGGCGGAAGCCGTCGCCCGATGCGGACAAGTCTGCGCTCCTCCCGCCGATCGGACCGGCGGATTTCGGACATCGCCTCCGGGTGGGGCCGCGGCTCGGACCCCGTCGCCCGGTCACCGGCGGTTCCGCGCCGGAACGGCGGCGGGCGCGCGTTCAGCCTGCCCGGCGCCGCGCGCGGTGGGCGGTACGGGTGCGGGACTGCTCGCCGCCCTGCTCGGGCGCCGGGGCCTGCGCCGTCACCCGCCCGGCCCGCGCTCCGCTGATCCGGCCCGGCCGGCCACCGCCCGCCCCGCCCCCGCGCGTCTCCTCCTGGGGCGGGGCCGGGCGGCTACGCGCTCGCGCGCGGGAAAACGCGACGGGGGCCGCCGCCGGGACCGTCCCCGGCGATGTGCCCCCGTCGCGTTCTGTCCGGTCAGCTCACCGGTAGTTCACGTACTGCAGCGCGAAGTCGAAGTCCTGGCCCTTCAGCAGCGCCTGCACGGCCTGGAGGTCGTCCCGGCTCTTCGAGCTGACCCGCAGCTCGTCGCCCTGGACCTGCGCCTTGACGCCCTTCGGGCCCTCGTCGCGGATGATCTTCGCCACCTTCTTGGCGTTCTCCTGGGAGATGCCCTCCTGGATGGTGGCGGAGATCTTGTACTCCTTGCCGGACAGCTGGGGCTCGCCCGCGTCCAGCGACTTCAGCGAGATGCCGCGCTTGATCAGCTTGGACTGGAAGATGTCGAGGATCGCCTTGACCCGCTCCTCGCCGTTCGCCGCCATCAGGATCTTCTCGCCGGACCAGGCGATCGAGGCGTCGGTGCCCTTGAAGTCGTAACGCTGCGAGATTTCCTTGGCGGCCTGGTTGAGGGCGTTGTCGACCTCCTGCCGCTCGACCTTCGAGACGATGTCGAAACTGGAGTCGGCCATGACGTGTGGCTCCTTGGATCGGGGTTCCGGGAAACGAGGCGCATCGGATGCGCACGGACGGCATGCGTACGTACGGACCGCGGTGGGCCTGCTCGGCCCGCGCCGCGGTCAAAGCCTAGCCATCCCCGCCCGGTGGGGCCGCTGACCAATCCGCTGACCGATCCGCTGATCAATCCGGTGGCGAAGCACCCCTGGGCATCGGGTATCGTTTACGTCGTTGCCAGGGAGCACCGCCGAAAAGCGGTTCTCGAAGGCAGCGAACCCCGGCGGTGTGCCCGAGTGGCCAAAGGGAGCAGACTGTAAATCTGCCGGCTCAGCCTACCCAGGTTCGAACCCTGGCGCCGCCACATCGAAAGGCCCTTGTCCTAGGACAAGGGCCTTCTTTGTTTCTGTCGCGGAGTATCCGCGAGTCTCTGCCGCGAAGGGCCGCGACGATGGAATCCGTACTGGTCAGCGCCTGCCTGCGTGGTGTGCCCTGCCGTTTCGACGGCCGGGCCAAGGACTCGCCCGCGATGGCCGGAGCCCTCGGCGACCGCCGCCCGGTCGCCTTCTGCCCCGAGGTCTCCGCCGGGCTCTCCACCCCGCGCCGCCCCGCCGAGATCGTCGGCGGGGACGGCCATGACGTACTGGACGGCCGCGCCCGCGTGGTCGACGACACCGGGCACGACGTGACGGCGGAGTTCGTGGACGGCGCGGAACGGGCGCTGGCGGCCGCGCGGCGGGCCGGATGCACCGAGGCGCTGCTGATGGCCCGCAGCCCCTCCTGCGGGCACGGAGCGGTCTACGACGGTACGTTCACGGGCACGCTCCGCGCGGGCGACGGCGTCACCGCCGCGCTGCTGGAGCGCCACGGCATCGCCGTACGCCCGGCGCCGTCCGCCTGAGGGGTCAGTTCCCCGCGACGCCCTTCACCGCGACCGACACCGGTACGTTCCCGCCGATCAGCTCCAGCGTCAGCCCCGCCGTCGCCGGGGTGTCCAGCAGTTCCAGCAGCGCCACGGCCACATCGTCGCGCGGCACCGGGCCGCGGCCGGTCGAAGCGGCCAGCAGGACCATGCCCTTGCCCGCGTCGTTGGTCAGCATGCCGGGGCGCAGGATCGTCCAGTCGAGCGCTGTCCGGGAGCGCACGTCCGCGTCCGCCGCGCCCTTGGCCCGCAGATACGCGTCGAAGACCTCGTCCCCCCGGTGGCCGGGGTCGGCGCCCATCGACGAGACCACGATGTAGCGCCGTACGCCCGCCCGCTCGGCCGCGTCGGCGAACAGCACCGCCGCCCCGCGGTCCACCGTCTCCTTGCGGTCCGCGCCGCTGTCCGGTCCCGCACCGGCCGCGAAGACCGCCGCGTCGGCGCCGTCCAGCACCCGCGCCACCTCCTCCACGGAGGCGGATTCGAGATCCAGGACCACCGGTTCGGCCCCCGCCGCCCGGAGGTCCTCGGCCTGGGCCGGATTGCGGATGACGCCCACGGCTTCGTCCCCGCGCGCGGCGAGCAGCCGCTCCAGCCGCAGCGCGATCTGACCATGTCCACCTGCGATGACAATGCGCATGGTCACGACCGTACGCCGGGACGGGCCGCCGCGCTCAGGGCCCGCCGGAGGGGCCGTGATCGGGTCTTCCCTGGCGGGGCAGACCGAGGCCGACGACGGTCTCGGAGTCGCAGTACTCGCGCACCGCGCTCGTCCGCGCCACCACCCGGCCCTGGTGCACCACGATCCGGCTGTACGCGAGCGAGAGCACGCCCGGCAGCCCCTCCCCGCGCACCGCCAGCAGCTCGGCGGGGAACCCCGCCTCGACGCGCACACCGGGCAGCCCCATCACCGCCCGGGACACCGAGGAGACCGCCCCGTACGCCTCCCCTGGCGGTAACCCGTGCTGCGAGGCCAGCAGGTAGGCGGCCTCCAGGGGGTCGCCCCGCCCCACTGGGTTCGCCAGGTCCCGCAGCGCTCCGCTCCCCGCGGCGACCCGCACCCCGGCCGACCGCAGCAGCCGCACCGGCGCGCTGCCCCGGCCCTCGGTGCCGCAGCAGCCGCCCTGGGGGAGGCAGATCACCGTCACCCCGGCCGCGGCCAGCTGGTCGGCGGCGCGCCCCGCCGCCTGCGCGGGGAGCCGGGCCAGGCCCGCGCAGGGCCCCAACGAGACACCGGGACGCAGCCCTCCCGCCATGGCGGCCAGCCGGGCGAGCCGGGCCGGATCGTCACCGTCCGTGTGCAGATCGACGGGGCAGCCCTGCTCGGCGGCGACCTCCAGGACGGCCTCCGCGTACCCCGCCGGGTCCGGGTCGAGGTCCGGGCAGCCGCCGACCGCGCCGGCGCCCATCTTCACCGCGTCGCGCAGCATCGCCAGGTTCCCGGCGCCCGCGACGCCGGTGAGCAGCCGGGGCACGGCGACCGGGGTCAGTTCGGCCAGCCCGCGCAGCGAGCGGCGGGCCTGCAGCACGGCTTCGAGCCCGGCGAGGCCCTGGACGTCCCCGATCCGGACGTGCGAGCGCAGCGCGGTGGCTCCGTGGCCGAGCTGGAGCAGGGCGGCCTCGGTGGCGCGGCGGCGGATGTCCTCCGGGCGGTGCGGGGCCGGTCCCGGGACGCCGGGGCCCGCGCCGTCGGCGGTGAGCGCGGTGTCGCTGTGGGCGTGGGGCTCGGCGGGGGCGGGGAGCAGCAGATAGCCCCGCAGGTCCAGCCGGGGGCCGGAGGTGGCCAGGCTGTCCGCCGTGCCGACGGCCTCGATGCGGCCACCGCCCAGCCGTACGTCCACGACGCGGCCGTCGGCGAGGCGGGCACCGCAGAGCACCGGGCCGGTCCCGGCCGGGGAGGTGCCGTGGGGGCCACCGGGCGGGTCGGCGGCCCGGTCGTCCGGCTGCCACGGCTGGCTGTCGGGCATCGCGCTCCAGAAGGCGAAGGAGGAAGGCGGAGAAGGGAAGGCGGAGGGGCAAAGGTCGGGGGGCGAAAGGGGAGGGGCGAAAGGGGAGGGTGCGGGGGAAGCAAGAGAAGAGCGGACAAGATCACGCAGAGTGGGACGAGCCTAGGGGCGTGTCCGGCCCGGTTCGAGGAGGAGCGAAATAGTCGTACCGGTGCGGCTGGGAGGCGCGCGCGGGGCGGAGGCGCGCCACTGGGGCGGCGCTGGCCGGAGCGGGTGAAGCCCTGCTCAGAGAGCCGGAAGGCGGTCCTCGGGTGCCACAGGAGCGGCCGGAAAGCCCGTGGGGCGCGGGATCGGCGGGGTGCGTGCCGGGGTCGCCGGAGGGCGCCCGGAAACGGATTTGGGCGATCGGCGACAGACCGTGTAATGTCTTCCTCGCTCGCCCCAATAGCTCAGTCGGTAGAGCGTCTCCATGGTAAGGAGAAGGTCTGCGGTTCGATTCCGCATTGGGGCTCTGGTGATCGAGAACCCCCGCTTCGGCGGGGGGAATCGTCATCAAAGCGGTGTAGCTCAGTCGGTAGAGCAAGCGGCTCATAATCGCTGTGTCACCGGTTCAAGTCCGGTCACCGCTACTTACGGTAGCCGATTGCGGGGTCGGTCCTTCGATCGGCTACTCTTCTTTGCGTTCATCCGTCCGTCTGTCCGTCAAGGAGCACTCACGTGGCTGCCACCGACGTCCGCCCGAAGATCACGCTGGCCTGCGTGGAGTGCAAGGAGCGGAACTACATCACCAAGAAGAACCGGCGTAACAACCCGGACCGTCTTGAGATGAAGAAGCATTGCCCGCGCTGCAACTCGCACACAGCGCACCGCGAAACGCGCTGAATCAGGCTCGTACACGAGGCCGTCCCCTTTGGGGGGCGGCCTCGTGTCGTTGTATGAAGGCTTTTCTGTCTTTGGCCTGTTCAACTTTCACCAGGAGGTAGCGAGCCCATGGCGCTCGACCAGTCCTTCGTGGGGCGGACCTATCCGCCCACCCCGCCGTACGAGGTCGGCCGGGAGAAGATCCGCGAGTTCGCCGAGGCGGTGGGCGATACGAATCCGGCGTACGTCGACCCCGAGGCCGCCAAGGCGCTCGGCCACAGCGATGTGATCGCCCCGCCGACCTTCGTGTTCTCCATCACGTTCAAGGCCGCCGGACAGGTCATCCACGACCCGCAGCTGGGCCTGGACTACGACCGGGTGGTGCACGGCGACCAGAAGTTCAGTTACGTCCGCCCCGTCCGGGCGGGGGACCGGCTGACGGTCACCTCGACCATCGAGGCCATCAAGTCCCTGGCGGGCAACGACATCGTGGACGTCCGGGGCGAGGTCCACGACGAGTCGGGCGAGCACGTGGTGACCGCGTGGACGAAGCTGGTGGCGCGCGCCGCCGAGGAGGCGTGATGACGGCGAAGGTCGCATACGAGTCGGTCGAGGTCGGTACGGAGCTGCCGGCGCAGTCCTTCCCGGTGACCCGGGCGGCGCTGGTGCAGTACGCGGGTGCCTCCGGTGACTTCAACCCGATCCACTGGAACGAGAGGTTCGCCCGCGAGGTCGGGCTGCCGGACGTGATCGCGCACGGCATGTTCACCATGGCCGAGGCGATCCGGGTGGTCACGGACTGGACCGGTGACCCGGGTGCGGTCGTCGAGTACGGCGTGCGGTTCACCAAGCCGGTCGTCGTGCCGGATGACGGCAACGGCGCCCTGATCGAGGTCAGCGCCAAGGTCGCCGCCCTGCTGGACGACAAGCGGGTGCGCGTGGACCTCACGGCCATGAGCGAGGGCCGGAAGGTGCTGGGCATGTCCCGCGCCGTGGTGCGGCTCGCCTGAGGCCGTGGAGCACGAGGGACGAGGGGCGCGGTCCACGGGGGCCGTGCCCCTCACCTCTGCGGCCGGGCGGCTGACCACGTCAGTGAGGGGAGCAGGGCATCGCCTCCGGCACCGACAACGCCCTGTGCGAGGTCGGCGCCAGTGAGGGGAGCAGGGCATTGCCTCCGGCACTGACAACGCCCTGTGCGAGGTCGGCGGCGCCCTCGGGGCCGCCGGGTTCGCCTCGGTCTTCTCCGCGCAGGGCGGCCACGTGTCGGCCCGGTCCTTCACGGACGGCACCGTGCCGGCGGTCTGGACCGGTGCCGCGACGGTGGCCCTGGCCGTTCTCGCCGCCCTGCTGATCCCCCGCGGCCGAGGGCCCGGGGCCCCGCAGGCCGTGGTGACGGGGAAGCGGGCACCGGCCGCCGCCTGAGCCCCGGTCCGTACGCACCGGTCCGTGCCCCGCCCGAGCGGTGGGGGCGCGGACCGTACCCTTGTCCCCGTGCAGGAACTCCATGACGCGCCCCTCGCCCCGCTGACCACCTTCCGGCTGGGCGGCCCCGCCACCCGCCTCCTCACGGCGACGACCGACGACGAGGTGATCGCCGCCGTCCGGGAAGCCGACGGGAACGGCACCCCGCTGCTCGTCATCGGCGGCGGCAGCAACCTGGTCATCGGCGACAAGGGCTTCGACGGCACCGCCCTGCGCATCGCCACCCAGGGCTTCGCACTGCACGGCACGAGCCTGGAGCTCGCCGCCGGTGAGGTCTGGACGGACGCCGTGGCCCGCACCGTCGACGCGGGACTCGCGGGGATCGAGTGCCTGGCCGGAATCCCCGGATCCGCGGGGGCCACGCCGATCCAGAACGTCGGCGCGTACGGCCAGGAGGTCTCCTCCACCATGACGGAGGTCGTCGCCTATGACCGCCGGACCGGGGAAACGGTCACCCTCCCGAACGCCGACTGCGCTTTCTCGTACCGGCACAGTCGTTTCAAGGCCGAACCCGACCGCTTCGTGGTGCTGCGTGTCCGCTTCGAGCTGGAGGACGCGGGCGGCCTCTCCGCGCCGCTGAAGTACGCGGAGACGGCCCGGGTCATGGGCGTCGAGCAGGGCGAGCGGGTGCCCGCGGCGGCGGCCCGCGAGACGGTGCTCAGGCTCCGCGCGGGCAAGGGCATGGTGCTGGACCCGCAGGACCACGACACCTGGTCGGCGGGCTCCTTCTTCACCAACCCGATCCTCGACGAGACGGCGTACGGGAACTTCCTCGCCCGGGTCGCCGACCGGCTCGGCCCCGAGGCCGCGCCCCCCGCCTTCCCCGCGGACGGGGGGCACGTCAAGACCTCGGCGGCCTGGCTCATCGACCGGGCCGGTTTCACCAAGGGCTACGGCACAGGTCCGGCGCGCATCTCCACCAAGCACACCCTCGCCCTCACCAACCGGGGCGAGGCGAGCACCGAGGACCTCCTCGCGCTCGCCCGCGAGGTCGTCGCCGGGGTCCACGAGGCGTTCGGCGTCACGCTCGTCAACGAACCGGTGACGGTCGGCGTGAGCCTGTAGAGCGCCGCTCAGTACGCCACGCCGACGCCCTGCGTCACCGCCGCGCCTTCGTCGGCCAGTGCCAGCATCGCGTGTGCCGCGTCGGCCCGGGAAATCGTCCGGCCGCGGCGCGGGAAACCACCGACGACCGTGCGGTACTTCCCGGTCAGCGGCCCATGGGTGAGCTTCGGCGGCCGTACCGACGTCCAGTCCGTCGCGCTCCGCGCCAGCGCGGCCTCCATCCGTGCCAGATCCGCGTAGACCTCCTTGAGGGCCGCCCCGACGACCGTGCGGGCCAGCCGGTCCGGCAGCGGGTCGTCGGCCGGACGGGGGTCGACCGGAGCGGCGCTGACCACCACCAGCCGCCGTGTCCCCGTCGCCTCCATCGCCGCCAGCACGGAGCCGGTGAGCCGCTCGGCGACCCCGTCCGCCTTCCGGCCGCGCGAGCCGAGACCGGAGAGCACCACGTCCCGGCCCTCGACCGCCTCGCGCAGCGCCTCCGGATCGTCCAGCCGTGGCTTCGTGCACACCCGCACCCCGCGGAGCGGTACGGCCAGCCGCGCCGGATCGCGGACCACCGCCGTCACTTCGTGCCCCGCCGCCACCGCCTGGCGGACGAGCTCCCGCCCGACACCGCCCGTCGCACCGAACACCGTGATCCTCATCGCGCACCCTCCCGGGTGAGTAAGTATTCACTCACCCCTAGGGTGAGTGGGCACTCACCACCCCGTCAAGAACCTTGGGAGAGGCCATGGAGCAGAAACCGGCCCGCGTCCGGATCATCGACGCCGCCCACCGGCTGATGCTCACCATCGGCCTGGCCCGTGCCACGACCAAGGAGATCGCCCGCGAGGCCGGCTGCTCGGAGGCCGCGCTCTACAAGCACTTCGCGAGCAAGGAGGAGCTGTTCGTGACCGTGCTCACGGAACGGCTGCCCCGGCTCACCCCGCTCCTGAAGCAGCTCCTGCTCTCGCCGGGGGCGGGGGAGCGGACCGTCGAGGAGAACCTCACCGAGATCGCCCGCCGGGCGGCTCTCTTCTACGAGCAGAGCTTCCCGATCGTCGCCTCGCTCTACGCCGACCCCCGCCTCAAGGAACGCCACGACGCGGCGATGCGGGAGCTCGGCACCGGCCCGCACATGCCGATCCGCGGTCTGGACGCCTATCTGCGCTCCGAACAGGCCGCCGGACGGGTGCGGGCCGACGCGGACACCTACGCGGCCGCCTCGCTGCTGATGGGGGCCTGCGCGCAACGGGCGTTCGCCTACGAGGCCCTGGAGGACGGGCGGCCCCCGCAGCCGCTCGACGCGTTCGCCGCGTCCCTGGCCCGGGTCCTGATGGGCGGCATCGCGGTGTGACGGGCCGTAGGGGGCCGGGCTCAGCCCTCGGGCTGAGCCAGCCAGGCGTCAACGCCCGCCAGAAGCTCCTCCCGCACCGCCGCCGGGGCGGCCGAACCCCGCACCGACTGCCGGGCCAGCTCTGCCAGCTCCTCGTCCGTGAACGCGTGGTGGCGGCGTACGAGCTCGTACTGCGCGGCCAGCCGGGAGCCGAAGAGCAGCGGGTCGTCCGCGCCCAGCGCCATCGGCACCCCGGCGTCGAACAGGACACGCAGAGGGACGTCGGCGGGCTTCTCGTACACGCCCAGCGCCACGTTCGACGCCGGGCAGACCTCACAGGTCACCTGGCGTTCCGCCAGCCTGCGCAGCAGCCGGGGGTCCTCGGCGGCCCGCACACCGTGCCCGACCCGGACCGCTTCGAGGTCGTCCAGGCAGTCCCGCACGCTGGAGGGGCCCGAGAGCTCGCCGCCGTGCGGCGCGGCCAGCAGACCGCCCTCGCGGGCGATGGCGAAGGCCCGGTCGAAGTCCCGGGCCATCCCGCGGCGCTCGTCGTTGGAGAGCCCGAAACCGACCACGCCCCGGTCCGCGTACCGCACCGCGAGCCGGGCGAGCGTGCGGGCGTCCAGCGGGTGCTTCATCCGGTTCGCCGCGATCACCACCCGGATCGGCAGCCCCGTGTCCCGCGACGCGCCGTCCACCGCGTCCAGGATGATCTCGATCGCCGGGATCAGCCCGCCGAGCAGCGGGGCGTAGGAGGTGGGGTCGACCTGGATCTCCAGCCACCCGGAGCCGTCCGCGACGTCCTCCTGGGCCGTCTCGCGCACGAGCCGCCGGATGTCCTCCGGCTCCCGCAGGCACGAGCGGGCGATGTCGTAGAGCCGCTGGAAGCGGAACCAGCCGCGCTCGTCCGTGGCCCGCAGTTCGGGCGGCTCGCCGCTGGTCAGCGCGTCCGGCAGACGGACGCCGTACTTGTCGGCGAGTTCGAGCAGGGTCGTTGGCCGCATCGACCCGGTGAAATGCAGGTGCAGGTGGGCCTTGGGCAACAGCCGTACATCACGCTCCATCCCCGGATCCTGCCGTATCCGCGGGGTCCGGTGGTAGCTGGTCCGCGAATCGGGGGTGAACCCCGAACAAACGAGCGGCCCCCGGCCGGAGCCGGGGGCCGCTTCCGCGGACGGGTGAGGCGTTACGCCGTGGCCTCGGCGAGCAGCCGCTGGATGCGCGTGACGCCCTCGACCAGGTCGTCGTCGCCCAGGGCGTAGGACAGCCGCAGGTAACCCGGCGTACCGAAGGCCTCGCCCGGCACGACCGCGACCTCGGCCTCGTCCAGGATCAGCGCCGCCAGCTCGACCGAGGTGGCCGGGCGCCGGCCACGGATCTCCTTGCCGAGCAGCTCCTTCACCGAGGGGTACGCGTAGAACGCGCCCTCGGGCTCGGGGCAGAACACCCCGTCGATCTCGTTGAGCATCCGGACGATGGTCTGCCGCCGCCGGTCGAAGGCGGTGCGCATCTCGGCGACCGCGTCCAGGTTCCCGGAGACGGCGGCCAGCGCGGCGACCTGGGCCACGTTGGAGACGTTGGACGTGGCGTGCGACTGAAGGTTGGTCGCGGCCTTGATCACGTCCTTCGGGCCGATCACCCAGCCCACCCGCCAGCCGGTCATCGCATACGTCTTGGCGACCCCGTTGACCACGACGCACTTGTCGCGCAGTTCGGGCACGATCGCGGGCAGCGAGGTGAACTTCGCGTCGCCGTAGACCAGGTGCTCGTAGATCTCGTCGGTCAGCACCCACAGGCCGTGCTCGACGGCCCAGCGGCCGATCGCCTCGGCATCGGCCTCGCTGTACACGGCCCCGGTCGGGTTCGAGGGGGAGACGAACAGGACGACCTTGGTGCGCTCCGTGCGCGCCGCCTCCAGCTGCTCGACGGAGACCCGGTAGCCGGTCGTCTCGTCGGCCACGACCTCCACCGGCACACCGCCCGCCAGCCGGATCGACTCCGGGTAGGTGGTCCAGTACGGCGCGGGGACGATGACCTCGTCGCCCGGGTCGAGGATCGCGGCGAACGCCTCGTAGATGGCCTGCTTGCCGCCGTTGGTCACCAGGATCTGGGAGGCGTCGACCTCGTACCCCGAGTCGCGCAGCGTCTTCTCCGCGATGGCGGCCTTGAGCTCCGGGAGGCCCCCCGCCGGGGTGTAGCGGTGGTACTTGGGGTTGCGGCAGGCCTCGACCGCGGCGTCGACGATGTAGCCGGGCGTCGGGAAGTCGGGCTCACCGGCCCCGAAGCCGATCACCGGACGGCCAGCGGCCTTGAGGGCCTTGGCCTTGGCGTCGACGGCGAGGGTGGCGGACTCGGAGATTGCAGCGATGCGGGCGGAGACCCGGCGCTCGGAGGGGGAGGTAGCAGCGCTCATGGCCCCCATGGTCCCAGACCGTGATCCCTGTCGGCGCAAGGGTTTCAGGGTCCGGACACCGCCCGGACAGCATGCGGACAGGATCCGACCAGGAGTTGTCCGGAGCTATCTGTTCGACGCGGGGCCGTTGAGCACGTACACTCACCTGTCGTTGGCCTTCACCAGCCGCACCGTTCCTGCACCGGGACCATCCGGGAAGATGCGGTAGGTTGGTGGAAACCACAAAGGGTCGTAGCTCAATTGGTAGAGCACTGGTCTCCAAAACCAGCGGTTGGGGGTTCAAGTCCCTCCGGCCCTGCTACACACTCCTTCGCCAGGATGTGTGCGCATGTACGTACTTCAATGCACCGCCGTGCGGCTCCACCGGGCGCGGCACGGCCACGACCCGGAATCAGGTGAGAAGCGTGACGGACGCCGTGGGCTCCATCGACATGCCTGATGCCGAGGATGAAGTACCCGAGTCGAAGAAGAAGGCCCGGAAGGGCGGAAAGCGCGGAAAGAAGGGCCCTCTGGGCCGCCTCGCGCTGTTTTACCGCCAGATCATCGCCGAGCTGCGCAAGGTCGTCTGGCCGTCTCGCAGCCAGCTGACGACGTACACCACTGTGGTGATTGCTTTCGTCGTCGTCATGATCGGCCTGGTGACCGTGATTGACTTCGGATTCCAGCGGGTCATCAAGTACGTCTTCGGCTGATCCCGCGGAGGGCGCCTCATGGGCGCCCCTTTCGCATGTTCCACCCATTTGTATCCAGGAAGAAGCAGCCACCGTGTCTGACCCGAACCTGAACGACGCCGTTGAGCCGACGGCGGGCGCCTTCGAGTCCGCCGAGGACGAGCTCGACATCGTCGAGGCGGCGGACGCCGAGGAGCCGGACCAGGCCGAAGCTGCCGACGCCGCCGCGGGCGAGCCCGCCGAGGAAGCCGCTCTGCACGTCGAGGACGCCGAAGAGGCGGAGGACGCAGAAGAGGCGGAGGAGGCCGAGGAGGCCGCCCCCGTCGACGCCGTCACGGCGCTGCGCGAGGAACTGCGCGGCCTGCCCGGCGAGTGGTACGTCATTCACACGTACGCCGGTTACGAGAAGCGTGTGAAGGCCAACCTGGAGCAGCGCGCCGTCTCGCTCAACGTCGAGGACTTCATCTACCAGGCCGAGGTGCCCGAGGAAGAGATCGTCCAGATCAAGAACGGTGAGCGCAAGAACGTCCGTCAGAACAAGCTCCCGGGCTACGTCCTGGTGCGCATGGACCTGACGAACGAGTCCTGGGGCGTCGTCCGCAACACCCCCGGTGTCACCGGCTTCGTGGGCAACGCCTACGACCCGTACCCGCTGACGCTGGACGAGATCGTCAAGATGCTCGCCCCGGAGGCCGAGGAGAAGGCCGCCCGCGAGGCCGCCGAGGCCGAGGGCAAGCCGGCTCCGGCCCGCAAGGTCGAGGTCCAGGTGCTCGACTTCGAGGTGGGCGACTCGGTCACCGTCACCGACGGTCCGTTCGCCACGCTCCAGGCGACGATCAACGAGATCAACGCCGACTCGAAGAAGGTCAAGGGCCTGGTCGAGATCTTCGGCCGCGAGACCCCGGTCGAGCTCAGCTTCGACCAGATCCAGAAGAACTGAAGCCCTTCCGGCGGATTCTGGACACATGCCTACCGAGCAGGTCAGACCGGCTGAGAAGCCCGTCTGACCTGCTCGGTTTTTGGTCGCGCAGCTATACCCGTTATCGTTGTGCGGTATGCCTCCATCCGGATGATCGGACGGCGGCGAAACACTCTCACTAGGACCCGGAGAGAGCAATGCCTCCCAAGAAGAAGAAGGTCACGGGGCTTATCAAGCTCCAGATCAACGCCGGTGCGGCGAACCCGGCCCCGCCGGTCGGCCCCGCGCTCGGTCAGCACGGCGTCAACATCATGGAGTTCTGCAAGGCCTACAACGCCGCGACCGAGTCGCAGCGTGGCATGGTCGTGCCGGTGGAGATCACGGTCTACGAGGACCGTTCCTTCACCTTCGTCACGAAGACTCCGCCGGCCGCCAAGCTGATCCTCAAGGCTGCGGGCGTGGAGAAGGGCTCCGGCGAGCCCCACAAGACCAAGGTCGCCAAGCTGACGGCTGCCCAGGTCCGTGAGATCGCCACGACGAAGCTCCCCGACCTGAACGCCAACGACCTCGACGCCGCGTCGAAGATCATCGCTGGCACCGCCCGTTCCATGGGCATCACGGTCGAAGGCTGAATCAGCCCCTCACGTCCTCAGTGGTAGGGCCAAGCGCTGGCCCGCACCACGACTCCACACTCTGAAACCACAGGAGCAGCAGTGAAGCGCAGCAAGAACCTCCGGGCTGCGGACGCCAAGGTCGACCGGGAGCGCCTCTACGCCCCGCTCGAGGCCGTCCGTCTCGCCAAGGAGACCGCGACCACGAAGTTCGACGGCACCGTCGAGGTCGCCTTCCGCCTGGGCGTCGACCCGCGCAAGGCCGACCAGATGGTCCGTGGCACCGTGAACCTCCCGCACGGCACCGGCAAGACCGCCCGGGTCCTGGTCTTCGCGACCGGTGACCGTGCTGCGGCCGCGGAAGCCGCGGGCGCCGACATCGTCGGCGCCGACGAGCTCATCGACGAGGTCGCCAAGGGCCGCCTGGACTTCGACGCCGTCGTCGCCACCCCGGACCTCATGGGCAAGGTCGGCCGCCTCGGCCGTGTGCTCGGTCCGCGTGGTCTGATGCCGAACCCGAAGACCGGCACCGTCACCCCCGATGTCGCCAAGGCTGTCACCGACATCAAGGGCGGCAAGATCGAGTTCCGCGTCGACAAGCACTCGAACCTGCACTTCATCATCGGCAAGGTCTCGTTCGACGAGACCAAGCTGGTGGAGAACTACGCAGCGGCGCTGGAGGAAGTCCTCCGTCTGAAGCCGTCCGCCGCCAAGGGCCGCTACATCAAGAAGGCCGCGCTGGCCACCACGATGGGCCCCGGCATCCCGCTGGACTCCAACCGCACCCGTAACCTCCTCGTCGAGGAGGACCCGGCCGCCGTCTGAGCCTTCCAGCTCGGCACCAGGCCGCGTCACGTGTGACAGGGACGGGCCCCGCAACCTTTCGAGGTGCGGGGCCCGTCCTCGTATGTGTGATGCCGAAGGGGGTGTCGGAGCCGTGCGTTAGCGTGAGGCCCCGACAGAGCCGAACGAGGGGTGGAAGCTGACATGAGGACCAGTACCGTGCGACGCGTGTGCCTGTCCGTGATGGCGGCGGCGGCGCTGACGTCGGTCGCGGCCTGCGGCGGATCGGACGACAGCGGCAAGAGCGCCGACCGGGGCACCGGCAAGGCCGGCGGCGTGGTGAAGACCGACCCGATCGCCGCACTGCGCAACGTGCAGAAGAAGACCGGCGGGGAGCGGTCGGCGAAGGTCGAGGGCACCACCCAGATGGGCACCATGATGTCCATGAAGCAGACCGGCGTGATCGACTGGTCCGACGGGCTCACCGGCGCCATGGAGATCACCTACACCGGCGGCAGCATGGCGGACGCCATGAAGCAGTCCGGCGGCGACGGCACGATGCAGGCCCGCTATTTCAAGGACGGCTACGTCGTCAACATGGGCGACGGCTTCGCGAAGCAGACCGGTGGCAAGCACTGGATCAGCTACAGCTACGCCGACCTGGCCACGATGGCGGGTGCCTCCGGCGAGGCGATGAAGCAGCAGATGCAGAACACCACCCCCGACCAGGGCGTGAAGTCTCTGCTGGCCTCCGGCGACGTGAAGAAGGTCGGCACGGAGGACGTACGCGGCGTCCAGACCACGCACTACTCCGGCACCATCGACGTCGCCGCGCTCACCACAAAGAACTCCGCGCTCGACGCCGGCCAGGTGGAGCAGCTGAAGAAGCAGTTCAGCGACGCGGGCATCACCACGGAGCAGGTCGACATCTGGGTCGACGCCAACGACCTGCTGGTCAAGAAGACCGAGCGCGGCCAGATGAAGACCGGTGAGCTCAACTCCACGGTGTACTACAGCGACTACGGGACGAAGGTCTCCGCCGGGAAGCCCCCGGCCGCCGACACGGTCGACTTCGCCGAGCTGCTGAAGCAGCAGCAGTCGGCGAGCGGCGCGTCCTGACGCTCCTGGTCCGCCCCCGGGCGGGACGATTTGCTCGGCGCGACCACGGTCGCGTACTCTCCTACAGAAGCCAAAGACCGCTGGTCGTCGCTGTGCTCTCGCAAGAGGGCCGGTGACCGAAGGATCCGTTGAGTACGGGCGACCTGCGCAGGTGACTGTGGAAAGCTCCCGGATCTCATTCGGTCGAGCTACGCCCTGGCGCCTGCGCCGGGGCGTTTCGTCTTTCCCGGCCCCTTCTGAGCGGTCCTCATCACCCGGAAGGAGGCCGACGCTCATGGCAAGGCCCGACAAGGCTGCCGCGGTAGCCGAGCTCGCGGACCAGTTCCGCAGCTCGAACGCCGCTGTGCTGACCGAGTACCGGGGTCTCACCGTGGCGCAGCTCAAGACGCTGCGTCGTTCGCTCGGTGAGAACGCCCAGTACGCCGTGGTGAAGAACACGCTGACCAAGATTGCGGCCAACGAGGCCGGGATCACCTCGCTCGACGACCAGTTCACTGGTCCGACGGCGGTTGCCTTCATCACCGGTGACCCGGTGGAGTCGGCGAAGGGTCTTCGTGACTTCGCCAAGGACAACCCGAACCTGATCATCAAGGGCGGTGTCCTTGATGGTGAGGCGCTGTCCGCTGATGAGATCAAGAAGCTTGCGGACCTCGAGTCCCGCGAGGTTCTGCTCAGCAAGCTGGCCGGTGCCTTCAAGGGCAAGCAGTCCCAGGCTGCTCAGCTCTTCCAGGCGCTGCCGTCGAAGTTCGTCCGCACCGCGGAGGCGCTTCGCGTCAAGCTCGACGAGCAGGGCGGTGCCGAGTAACTCGGCTCGCGCAATGACCGCCGCCCTTCAGGGAGACGGTCGCAGCGGGCCGAACGTACGCCCGCCTACATGTACATCCGGCACCTGCCGAATTAGTGGAAGGACGCCATCATGGCGAAGCTGTCCCAGGACGACCTGCTCGCGCAGTTCGAAGAGATGACCCTCATCGAGCTCGCCGGGTTCGTGAAGGCCTTCGAGGAGAAGTTCGACGTCACCGCCGCCGCGGCCGTCGCCGTTGCCGGTCCGGCCGGCACGGGTGCCGCTGCCGAGGCCGTTGAGGAGCAGGACGAGTTCGACGTCATCCTCACCGGTGCCGGCGACAAGAAGATCCAGGTCATCAAGGTCGTGCGTGAGCTGACCTCGCTGGGTCTGAAGGAGGCCAAGGACCTCGTCGACGGCACCCCGAAGCCGGTCCTCGAGAAGGTCGCCAAGGAGGCCGCCGAGAAGGCTGCCGAGTCCCTCAAGGCCGCCGGCGCTTCCGTCGAGGTCAAGTGACTCAGGGAGTCTTCTGACTCCTCCTGGCGCCCCGTGCCGCACGGCACGGACGTCATCTGACGAAGGGCGATCACCCATTGGGGTGGTCGCCCTTCGGCGTACCCGAGGCGGCTGCCTTGCTCTTCCCGCGTTGACGAGTATGGTGATCATCGCCGTTGCCTCTCGGGGCGGCCGACCGGCGCCGTAAGGCGGGCCGGACGGGGGCCCCGGAGCCTCCTCCCCGCAGGAGGGCCTTGACGAACCGCACGCGGCGCGCAATTCTCAGGACGCGTCGTCACATCGATCCGGGATCCGAGGCATGGATCGTGGACGGAGCGGGCAGTAAAGAAGAGCGCACCGCGCGCAAAGGTTCTAGCCATGGGTGTTGAGAACAGCTGTTGAGAGCAACGTGGGTCTCTGAGAACCCCCACTGGACATCAGTGTGCCGTTTGGCTACACTGACCCTTTGCGCTGCCTGTTAGCTGCCTCCTGCCCGTCACCAGGGGCATGCCCTCGCTTGAGCACCGATGATTGATCGCCTCTGACCTGGCCTTTTGGCTTGAGTAGATCGACTGTCACCGTGTCCGGCTTGGGACCGGTACGCGCGTAGTGAGTCCGAGCCCTCGGAAGGACCCCCTCTTGGCCGCCTCGCGCAACGCCTCGACCGCGAATACGAACAACGGTGCCAGCACCGCCCCGCTGCGCATCTCCTTTGCAAAGATCAAGGAGCCCCTCGAGGTTCCGAACCTCCTCGCGCTGCAGACCGAGAGTTTTGACTGGCTCCTCGGCAATGCCGCATGGAAGGCTCGCGTCGAGGCTGCTCTGGACAGCGGACAAAACGTCCCCACCAAGTCCGGCCTGGAAGAGATCTTCGAGGAGATCTCGCCGATCGAGGACTTCTCCGGGTCGATGTCGCTGACTTTCCGCGACCACCGTTTCGAGCCCCCGAAGAACTCGATCGACGAGTGCAAGGAGCGCGACTTCACGTACGCCGCCCCGCTCTTCGTCACCGCCGAGTTCACCAACAACGAGACCGGCGAGATCAAGTCCCAGACGGTCTTCATGGGCGACTTCCCGCTGATGACCAACAAGGGCACCTTCGTCATCAACGGCACCGAGCGTGTCGTCGTGTCGCAGCTGGTCCGCTCGCCGGGTGTCTACTTCGACTCCTCCATCGACAAGACGTCCGACAAGGACATCTTCTCCGCCAAGATCATCCCTTCCCGGGGTGCCTGGCTGGAGATGGAGATCGACAAGCGCGACATGGTCGGTGTCCGTATCGACCGCAAGCGCAAGCAGTCCGTCACCGTTCTCCTGAAGGCTCTCGGCTGGACGACCGAGCAGATCCTGGAGGAGTTCGGCGAGTACGAGTCCATGCGCGCCACCCTGGAGAAGGACCACACCCAGGGCCAGGACGACGCGCTGCTCGACATCTACCGCAAGCTGCGTCCGGGCGAGCCGCCCACCCGTGAGGCCGCTCAGACGCTGCTGGAGAACCTCTACTTCAACCCGAAGCGCTACGACCTCGCGAAGGTCGGCCGCTACAAGGTGAACAAGAAGCTCGGCGCCGACGAGCCGCTCGACGCCGGTGTGCTCACCAGCGACGACGTCATCGCGACGATCAAGTACCTGGTCAAGCTGCACGCCGGTGAGACCGAGACGGTCGGCGAGTCCGGCCGTTCGATCATCGTCGAGACCGACGACATCGACCACTTCGGCAACCGCCGTATCCGTAACGTCGGTGAGCTGATCCAGAACCAGGTCCGTACGGGTCTCGCCCGTATGGAGCGCGTCGTGCGCGAGCGCATGACCACCCAGGACGTCGAGGCGATCACGCCGCAGACCCTGATCAACATCCGGCCGGTCGTCGCCTCCATCAAGGAGTTCTTCGGCACCAGCCAGCTGTCCCAGTTCATGGACCAGAACAACCCGCTGTCGGGTCTGACGCACAAGCGTCGTCTCAACGCCCTGGGCCCGGGTGGTCTCTCCCGTGAGCGGGCCGGCTTCGAAGTCCGTGACGTGCACCCCTCGCACTACGGCCGCATGTGCCCGATCGAGACGCCCGAAGGCCCGAACATCGGTCTGATCGGCTCGCTGGCCTCCTACGGCCGGATCAACGCGTTCGGCTTCATCGAGACGCCGTACCGCAAGGTCGTCGACGACCAGGTCACCGACGAGGTCGACTACCTGACCGCCGACGAGGAGGACCGCTTCGTCATCGCGCAGGCCAACGCGCCGCTGACCGACGATCTCCGGTTCGCCGAGTCCCGCGTGCTGGTCCGCCGCCGTGGCGGCGAGGTCGACTACGTGCCCGGCACGGACGTCGACTACATGGACGTCTCGCCGCGCCAGATGGTGTCCGTCGCGACCGCGATGATCCCCTTCCTGGAGCACGACGACGCCAACCGTGCCCTCATGGGCGCGAACATGATGCGTCAGGCGGTGCCGCTGATTAAGTCGGAGGCCCCGCTCGTCGGCACCGGCATGGAGTACCGCTGCGCCACCGACGCCGGTGACGTGCTCAAGGCCGAGAAGGACGGTGTGGTCCAGGAGGTCTCCGCGGACTACATCACCGTGACGAACGACGACGGCACGTACACCACGTACCGCATCGCCAAGTTCATGCGCTCCAACCAGGGCACCTCGGTGAACCAGAAGGTCGTCGTCTCCGAGGGCGACCGGGTCGTAGCCACCCAGGTCCTCGCCGACGGTCCGGCCACCGAGAACGGCGAGATGGCCCTCGGCAAGAACCTGCTCGTGGCGTTCATGCCGTGGGAGGGTCACAACTACGAGGACGCGATCATCCTGTCGCAGCGCCTCGTGCAGGACGACGTCCTCTCCTCGATCCACATCGAGGAGCACGAGGTCGACGCCCGTGACACCAAGCTCGGCCCCGAGGAGATCACCCGGGACATCCCGAACGTCTCCGAGGAGGTCCTCGCCGACCTCGACGAGCGCGGCATCATCCGGATCGGTGCCGAGGTCGTCGCCGGTGACATCCTCGTCGGCAAGGTCACGCCCAAGGGCGAGACCGAGCTGACCCCCGAGGAGCGCCTGCTCCGCGCGATCTTCGGTGAGAAGGCGCGTGAGGTCCGCGACACCTCGCTGAAGGTCCCGCACGGCGAGATCGGCAAGGTCATCGGCGTCCGCGTCTTCGACCGCGAAGAGGGCGACGAGCTGCCGCCGGGCGTGAACCAGCTGGTCCGCGTCTACGTCGCGCAGAAGCGCAAGATCACCGACGGTGACAAGCTCGCTGGCCGTCACGGCAACAAGGGCGTCATCTCGAAGATCCTGCCGATCGAGGACATGCCGTTCCTGGAGGACGGCACCCCGGTCGACATCATCCTCAACCCGCTGGGTGTCCCGTCCCGAATGAACCCGGGACAGGTCCTGGAGATCCACCTCGGCTGGCTCGCCAGCCGCGGCTGGGACGTCTCCGGCCTCGGTGACGAGTGGGCCAAGCGGCTCCAGGTCATCGGCGCCGACCAGGTCGCCCCCGGCACCAACGTCGCCACCCCCGTCTTCGACGGTGCGCGCGAGGACGAGATCTCCGGTCTCTTCGAGGCCACGATCCCGAACCGCGACGGCGACCGCCTGGTGCAGCCCTCCGGCAAGGCCCACCTCTTCGACGGCCGCTCCGGCGAGCCGTTCCCGGAGCCGGTCTCGGTCGGGTACATGTACATCCTCAAGCTGCACCACCTCGTCGACGACAAGCTGCACGCGCGGTCGACGGGCCCGTACTCCATGATCACCCAGCAGCCGCTGGGTGGTAAGGCCCAGTTCGGTGGACAGCGATTCGGTGAGATGGAGGTGTGGGCCCTTGAGGCATACGGCGCCGCATACGCCCTCCAGGAGCTCCTGACCATCAAGTCCGACGACGTGACCGGTCGCGTGAAGGTCTACGAGGCCATCGTCAAGGGCGAGAACATCCCCGAGCCGGGCATTCCCGAGTCCTTCAAGGTGCTCATCAAGGAAATGCAGTCGCTCTGCCTCAACGTGGAGGTGCTGTCCTCGGACGGCATGTCCATCGAGATGCGCGACACCGACGAGGACGTCTTCCGCGCGGCGGAGGAGCTCGGTATCGACCTGTCCCGGCGCGAGCCGAGCAGCGTCGAAGAGGTCTGACGGGTTGGCCGGCCGGATCCCAGTGATCCGGCCGGCTCTCCCCGGACCCGTTCAGACCATTGCTGAAGTGCCCCGATTTCTCGCCTGACGCGAGGGGGCTCGAACCCCCGAAAGAGGGATTGACGACAAGTGCTCGACGTCAACTTCTTCGACGAGCTGCGGATCGGCCTCGCCACCGCGGACGACATTCGTACCTGGTCCCACGGCGAAGTGAAGAAGCCGGAGACCATCAACTACCGCACGCTCAAGCCCGAAAAGGACGGACTCTTCTGCGAGAAGATCTTCGGTCCGACCCGGGACTGGGAGTGCTACTGCGGCAAGTACAAGCGTGTCCGCTTCAAGGGCATCATCTGTGAGCGCTGTGGCGTCGAGGTCACGCGCGCCAAGGTGCGCCGTGAGCGCATGGGCCACATCGAGCTTGCCGCTCCCGTCACCCACATCTGGTACTTCAAGGGCGTCCCGTCGCGCCTGGGCTACCTCCTCGACCTCGCGCCGAAGGACCTTGAGAAGGTCATCTACTTCGCCGCGTACATGATCACGTTCGTGGACGAGGAGCGCCGTACGCGCGACCTGCCGTCGCTGGAGGCCCACGTCTCCGTCGAGCGTCAGCAGATCGAGAACCGCCGCGACGCCGACCTGGAAGCCCGCGCCAAGAAGCTCGAGACCGACCTGGCCGAGCTGGAGGCCGAGGGCGCCAAGGCCGACGTGCGCCGCAAGGTGCGCGAGGGTGCCGAGCGTGAGATGAAGCAGCTGCGCGACCGTGCGCAGCGCGAGATCGACCGTCTCGACGAGGTGTGGAGCCGCTTCAAGAACCTCAAGGTCCAGGACCTGGAGGGCGACGAGCTGCTCTACCGCGAGCTGCGTGACCGCTTCGGCACGTACTTCGACGGCTGCATGGGCGCCGCCGCGCTGCAGAAGCGCCTGGAGTCCTTCGACCTCAACGAGGAGGCCGAGCGCCTCCGCGAGATCATCCGTACCGGCAAGGGCCAGAAGAAGACCCGTGCGCTCAAGCGCCTCAAGGTCGTCTCCGCGTTCCTGCAGACCAGCAACAAGCCCAAGGGCATGGTGCTCGACTGCGTACCGGTCATCCCGCCGGACCTGCGTCCGATGGTGCAGCTGGACGGTGGCCGCTTCGCGACCTCCGACCTGAACGACCTGTACCGCCGCGTGATCAACCGCAACAACCGCCTGAAGCGGCTTCTCGACCTCGGCGCGCCCGAGATCATCGTGAACAACGAGAAGCGCATGCTCCAGGAGGCCGTCGACGCGCTCTTCGACAACGGCCGTCGTGGTCGCCCGGTCACGGGCCCCGGCAACCGTCCGCTGAAGTCGCTGTCCGACATGCTCAAGGGCAAGCAGGGCCGTTTCCGTCAGAACCTGCTCGGCAAGCGTGTGGACTACTCCGCGCGTTCCGTGATCGTCGTCGGTCCGCAGCTCAAGCTGCACCAGTGCGGTCTGCCGAAGGCCATGGCGCTGGAGCTCTTCAAGCCGTTCGTGATGAAGCGCCTGGTCGACCTGAACCACGCGCAGAACATCAAGTCGGCCAAGCGGATGGTCGAGCGCGGCCGCACGGTCGTGTACGACGTCCTCGAAGAGGTCATCGCCGAGCACCCGGTTCTGCTGAACCGTGCGCCCACGCTGCACCGCCTCGGCATCCAGGCCTTCGAGCCGCAGCTGGTCGAGGGCAAGGCCATCCAGATCCACCCGCTCGTCTGCACCGCGTTCAACGCGGACTTCGACGGTGACCAGATGGCCGTGCACCTGCCGCTCTCCGCGGAGGCGCAGGCCGAGGCCCGCATCCTGATGCTGTCCTCGAACAACATCCTGAAGCCGGCCGACGGCCGTCCCGTCACCATGCCGACCCAGGACATGGTGCTGGGCCTGTTCTTCCTCACCACGGACGAGGAAGAGCGCGAGGTCACCGGACAGGGCCGCTCCTTCGGCTCCACGGCCGAGGCGATCATGGCCTTCGACGCCCGCGAGCTGTCGCTCCAGGCGAAGGTCGACATCCGCTTCCCGGTGGGCACCATCCCGCCGCGTGGCTGGGTGCCGCCGGTCGCCGAGGAGGGCGAGCAGGAGTTCCAGCCGGGCGACTCGTTCCGGCTGCGTACCTCGCTGGGCCGCGCGCTCTTCAACGAGCTGCTGCCCGAGGACTACCCGTTCGTCGACTACTCGGTCGGCAAGAAGCAGCTCTCCGAGATCGTCAACGACCTCGCCGAGCGCTACCCCAAGGTCATCGTGGCGGCGACGCTCGACAACCTGAAGGCGGCAGGCTTCCACTGGGCGACCCGTTCCGGTGTCACCGTGGCCATCTCCGACGTCGTGGTCCCCGAGGCCAAGAAGGCGATCGTCGCGGGCTACGAGGCGCAGGACGAGAAGGTCCAGAAGCAGTACGAGCGCGGTCTGATCACCAAGGACGAGCGTACGCAGGAGCTCATCGCGATCTGGACCAAGGCGACCAACGAGGTCGCCGAGGCGATGAACGCGAACTTCCCGCGGACCAACCCCATCTTCATGATGGTTGACTCGGGTGCCCGAGGAAACATGATGCAGATGCGTCAGATCGCCGGTATGCGTGGTCTGGTGTCCAACGCCAAGAACGAGACGATCCCGCGTCCCATCAAGGCGTCCTTCCGCGAGGGCCTGTCCGTGCTGGAGTACTTCATCTCCACGCACGGTGCCCGTAAGGGTCTGGCGGACACGGCCCTGCGTACCGCCGACTCGGGTTACCTCACCCGTCGTCTGGTGGACGTCTCGCAGGACGTGATCATTCGCGAAGAGGACTGCGGCACCGACCGCGGCCTCAAGCTGAAGATCGCGGAGAAGGGCGCCGACGGCGTCCTCCGCAAGACGGAAGACGTCGAGACCAGCGTCTACGCCCGCATGCTGGCCGAGGACGTCGTCGTCGACGGCAAGGTCATCGCGCCCGCCAACGTCGACCTCGGTGACGTGCTCATCGACCAGCTGGTCCTGCACGGCGTCGAGGAGGTCAAGACCCGCTCGGTCCTGACCTGTGAGTCCGCGGTCGGCACCTGTGCCTTCTGCTACGGACGCTCGCTCGCCACCGGCAAGCTGGTCGACATCGGTGAGGCGGTCGGCATCATCGCCGCCCAGTCCATCGGTGAGCCCGGTACCCAGCTGACGATGCGTACCTTCCACACCGGTGGTGTGGCCGGTGACGACATCACCCAGGGTCTGCCCCGAGTCGTCGAGCTCTTCGAAGCCCGTACGCCCAAGGGTGTCGCCCCGATCTCGGAGTCCGCGGGCCGGGTCCGGATCGAGGAGACCGAGAAGACCAAGAAGATCGTCGTCACGCCGGACGACGGCAGCGACGAGATCCCCTTCCCGATCTCCAAGCGTGCCCGTCTGCTGGTGGGCGAGGGCGACCACGTCGAGGTCGGCCAGAAGCTCACCGTGGGTGCCACCAACCCGCACGACGTGCTGCGCATCCTCGGCCAGCGTGCGGTCCAGGTGCACCTGGTCGGCGAGGTCCAGAAGGTCTACAACTCGCAGGGCGTGTCGATCCACGACAAGCACATCGAGATCATCATCCGGCAGATGCTCCGCCGCGTGACGATCATCGAGTCCGGCGACGCGGAGCTGCTGCCGGGCGAGCTCGTCGAGCGCTCGAAGTTCGAGACCGAGAACCGTCGTGTGGTCACCGAGGGCGGTCACCCCGCCTCCGGCCGTCCGCAGCTGATGGGTATCACCAAGGCCTCGCTGGCGACGGAGTCCTGGCTGTCGGCCGCCTCCTTCCAGGAGACGACCCGAGTCCTGACGGATGCGGCGATCAACGCCAAGTCCGACAGCCTCATCGGCCTCAAGGAGAACGTCATCATCGGTAAGCTCATCCCGGCCGGTACGGGCCTGTCCCGTTACCGCAACATCCGGGTCGAGCCGACCGAGGAGGCCAAGGCCGCGATGTACTCGGCCGTCGGTTACGACGACATCGACTACTCGCCGTTCGGCACCGGCTCCGGCCAGGCCGTCCCGCTGGAGGACTACGACTACGGTCCGTACAACCAGTAGGCGAGCCGCCTGAAACGCCCGGAGGGCGGTCACCCCGTAGCGCACGGGGTGGCCGCCCTCCGGCCTTTTCCTCCCCTTCCGCGCGGGGCTACAGGTAGCGCCGCAAGTGGTGCAGCCGGGTCGGGACGTCGGGGTGGGTGGCGAGCAGCCGGGCGGGTACCGAGGTCTGCGCCGGAGGCTCGTCCGCGTGCAGCATCTCCAGCACCTCGGCGAGGTCCGGGGCGAAGCCCAGCACCGCGGCATGCCGGTCGGCGCGGAGCTCGGCACGACGCCCCACGGCCGCCGACAGGTACGGGAGCGCGAGCAGCAGCGGAAGCCCGTAGAGCATCCGGGCGACGGCGGAGTCGAGCCCGCCCAGTGCGAGGAGCAGGACGCCCCCGGCCACGTAGAAGGCACACCGGGCGGGCGTGACCAGGGAGAGCGCCAGCGCCCGGAGCGCTCGCCGCACCAGCCGCCCGGGGAGCCCGTACCAGTGGCAGAGCAGCAGCGACCACGTGTGGCCGCCGGTGTGGTGTCCCAGCTCATGGGCGAGTACGGCGGCCAGCCGACGGCTCGACAGCTGGTGCAGCGCATACCGGGTGACCCCCACGATGTGTCCTGCCGCGGCGAGCGCGTTGAGGCCCTCGCTCTCCTGGACCCAGAGCCGGTAGCGGGCCCCGTCCACCCCGGCGACGGCCGTCACCTCCCGCCAGACGGGTTCCAGCCGGGCGGCCTCCTGGGGCATCGGCCGCCGCAGCCCGAACAGATAGCGGGCGAGCAGGTCCTCCGTGGGCCGGTGGAAGACCAGGGCGCCGGAGGCCGTCCAGAGGGAGAGCGGTATCCAGAACGGCACCCCGGGGCCGATGTCCAGGAGCACGCCGATGAGCAGCACCACCAGTGCGCTCGTCAGGAAGGCGGGCAGCGCCAGTGCCAGCTGCCCCAGCGCGGTGAGATCCATCCGCCGCTGACGCGCCGCGTAGTACACGCGGCGGCCGGGCCCGTGCTCGTAGACCAGATCGTCGGGGGGCGGCGCGTCGGCGGGCGGCGCGGCACCGGCCGGATCCGGGTCCGGGGACGGTACGCGGCCGTCGCCCGGGTCCTGGGGCAGAGGGGTCGGTGACATCGTGATCATCCTTTGGCGGTCGGGGCGTCAGCCGAGCAGCAGTGAGGAGGGAAGCAGGACGGCGCCCAGGGCGTAGGTGAGCAGCCCGGCCCGTATCCACCGGTGCTTGCACAGGGCGATCCGGCTGGTCTCGGCCAGGGCCGTGACGAGCGCGTCGGTCCGGGAACCCTCGGTGGTGTCGAGCGCCTCCGGTAACCGGCCCTGCCGGGCGGCGTCCCGGATGTCCCCGAAGTAGGTGAGCGGTTCCCCGGGGGCCCAGGTGCTGCGGCGGTAGCGCGGGAGCACGGCCATCAGCAGGGAGAACAGCGCGGCCACCAGGCCGCCGACGCCCGTCCACCACAGGGCGGGCCCAGGGCCGGAGAGCGTGGCCGGCCGCCAGGCGCTGCCGGCCAGCCAGCCGCTCAGCACGCCCGCGGTCATGCCGAGCGCGGCGACCAGGACGGATGCCTTGCTGTCGGCCCGTGCGACCTCGGTCCGCAGGTCGAGGAGGAGCCGGTCCCCGGCAGCGGCGGGCCGGCCCGGTGCGCGGTCGGTCATGTGCCCGTCTCCTCCGCGCCCGGCTTTTCCCTGTCTGTTTCCTCGGCGTCCGGCTTTCCTCTGTCCGTCTCCGTCCCGCCCGGCTTTCCTCTGCCCGTCCCCTCCGCGTCCGGCTTTCCTCTGTCCGTCGCCGTCCCGCCCGGTGTCTTCGCCGCGTCCTTTGTGCCGACCGGTGCCAGGGGGGTGCTGCCGTAGCCGGGCGGAGGCTGCCAGCCGGGGTAGGCCGCCGGGGCGCCGGGCCGCATGCCCGGCACCTTCACGTCCGGTGCCGCCTCCGTGGCGTCCCGCGGCATCGACACGGTCAGCCGCCCCCCGGCCGTGCTCCGGGCGGTGACGCCGGGAAGGCGCTGGTCCAGTACGTCGAAGACCGCCTGGATCGCGTGTCCCTTCGGCGCCTCCAGCTCGTGGCTCTCCGCGCTGTCGCCCTTGAGCAGCTCCTTGGCCAGCGCCAGCTGGGCCTTGATCAGTTCGAGTTGGTCCTGGCGCAGGTTCGTCACCACGAGTTCGGTGTCCTGGGGGTGGTCCGCGAGATGGAGCGCCCAGGCGCGGACCCCGCCCTGCTCCAGGTACTTCTCGTAGAACGCGATCTTCTCGGCGTTCACCTGCTGCAGCTCCAGCCGGGCCCGCGCCCGGTCCACCTCCTCGGTGTGCCGCCACCGTTGCTGCCGCAGCGTCAGCTGGTGCTGCTGTTCCTCGAACTCGGCCGCGCGCCCCCACTGGAGCGCGTCCTGCTCCCTGGCCCGCCGGTCGACCGCGGCGTCGTGCTCCCCGCCGAGGAGTTCGGTGCGGATCTGCTCGGTGGCCTCGTGGCCGATGGAGCGCATGCGCCGGACGTGGGCGAGGACCTCCTGGTCGCCGCGGAGCCGGACCGTCCAGCTCGCCGTGAGCCCGGACCGGGCGCCGAGCGTCCCGCGGGCGCGGACCTCCCGCAGCAGCGCCTCCTCGGCCGCCGCGCTCCGGGAGGCGGGATAGCGGCGGGTGACCGCGCGGGCCGCCTGCTCCAGCTCGCCGACCAGCAGCCGCGGAACATCACGGTGGCGGCTCGCCACGAACCGCGCGGGATCGACGACCTGCCACGACAGCTCGACGACCACCGCGAACTCGAAGGCGTCGTCGTCGCTCGGCAGCGCTATCTCCTCGCGTACCGGGTGGACCCCCATGTCGACCTCGTACACCGCGGTGTAGCGCTTCGCGGCGGCCGAGGCCCTGGTGGGGCGGAGGGGCGGGAGATAGGGGTCGTACGAGCCGTCCGGGGCCGAGAAGACCAGGGCGTGGTCGATCCGGGTGAGCGGACGGCGGGAGAAGCCGAAACGGGACAGCTGCCGGACCGTGACCACCGGGTCGGTCAGCCGCGTCCCGCGGTCGGCCCGCTGGTCCCAGTCGGGCGCTCGGCGGAATTCGGGCATGGGAATTCTCCTGTCACAGAGGGAAGGAGCGGGATGGGCAGGCGGGTCAGACACGCGGCAGCACGGCCAGCAGCCGGCTCGCCACGGGCGGCGGATCGGCACCGTCCTCGCCGGGCATGGTCCGCAGGAGATGGCTGATCCGCTGGTACTCAGGGGCGGTGGTGACCAGCGGGGGCAGCAGGGCCGCGAGCGCCCATTCGGTGCCAGGAGCGTGGCTGGCCGCCAGCACCCAGCGGCGGAGCACATCGAGGGCGTCCCGGGTGTGTCCCCGGTCGCCCAGGGCGACGCGCCACAGCTCGGCGATGCCGGGAGCGTCGGGGGCGTGCGCGGCCGACGCCCGCGCGTACCGGGCCAGCACGCTCGGCAGGCCGTGGCGTTCGTCCTGCTCGGTCCGGCGGCAGGCGCTGAGGAAGCCGCCGAGCGCGAGATCGGCCGCGGGCCGGTCGTCGTGCACCGTCCGCACCAGCTCCGCGATCACCTCCTCGCCCGCCGGAGAGAGCAGCAGCAGCTCCACGGACTCGGCGAGCTGGCCCGTCAGCTCCGGGTCGCGCTCCGGCTGCGCCGCCTCGTGCCGGGCCGCCGCGCGCAGGGCGGCCAGGGTCTTCGCCGGGCGCTCCGGCCCGATCATCCCGTGGGCCCGGATGGCCACCCAGCGCAGTGACGGCTCCTCGCTCTCGCACCAGGCGTCGAGGACCCGCGGCACATGAGGGGTGCCCAGCACATGGGCGAGCGTGAGCGCGCTGACGGCGACGCTCCGGTGCCGGTAGAGGCGGGACGAGGCCCACGGTTCGATGATCAGCGCCATGGCGGACGGCAGATCGGTGTGGGCGAGCACGGCGACGGTGGAGGCGGCCCGGGTGCGGACGAAGGGCCGCCCGTCCCCGGCCAGCTGCCGCAGCCAGCGCACCAGCGCGGGCCGGGCCGAGGGGTGCCCGGTCCAGATCTCGCGCAGCAGCACCAGCGGGGCCCGTTCGTCGAGAAACGCGGCCTTCATCTGCCGGACCGGGCCCCACTCGGTGGGCTCCTCTGCCTCGAAGCGGCGCGCCCGCGCCAGCTGGAGCCGTTTGCCGATGTGGGTACCGAAGACCGGGACGGAGGGGTGCTGCCAGCTCTCGGTCTCCTGGAGGGCGGCGTACAGAAGATCGCCGAGTTCCGCCGTCAGGGCGTACGGCCCCTCGTCGAAGGCGGCCAGCGCGACGAGGAACGCCTTCTCGCGCAGGTGCAGCACGGTTCCGTCGTCCTCGAACCACTCCTGGACCTGGTTCTCCAGCGCGACCAGGGAGAAGCCGTCGAGACGCGCGGCGTCGGCCTCCCCGCCCGCGTACCCGGCCAGGAGCCGGGCGAACTCGGCGGCCTCGCGCGGCTGGTGCCCCCGCGCGAGGAAGGCGGCCGTGGCGGGCAGGGCCAGCAGCTCCGGTACGCGCTCCGCGCCGTCCAGCAGCGCCTCCAGATGCGCGGCGAGGACATCACCGGGCGCGGGCGCCCGCCACTCCACCGCCGGTACGTCCTCCAGCAGGGCGGCCGGGCCCGTGGTGATCACCAGGTACCCGTCCTCGCCCAGCTCCTTGCGGGCGGCCAGCAGGTCGGCCTCCCGCAGCGGCCGGCCCGGCGCAGTGACCAGGTCGCACAGGAGGTGCCCGGTCCGGCCGCCGTGCGGCTCACCGCCCTTGAGGCCGGTCGTGAGCTGCCCGGGGGTGGTGTCCCGGTCGACCGCCCGGACCGGGTCGGCGCCGACCCGGTGCAGCAGCATCAGCGCGGCGGTGCGCCGACCTGAGAAGTACGGGCCCGACAGGACCAGCACACGCTCCTCGCGGAGCCGGTCGGCCAGCGCCCCGAAGTCCTCCCGTCCGGGAACGAAACGGGCGTCCAGCTCCGCCAGGACGGCCGGGGCGATCTCGCCCGAGGTGTGGAGGGCGAAGGACGCGCCGAACTGATAGGTGATCTCGGTCCGCTGCAGGACGTCCCCGTGGAACGTGCCGCCGCCGATGCCGTGGCTGGTCCCGCCGAAGACGCCCCCGCCCACCTGGGAACCGTCCCCGAAGCCCATGGTCCGCGGGGTGTGGCTCTCCAGATCCCGCCGGGCCGCCCAGGCAGGCTGCGGCTGGTCCGTCTCCTCCACGCCCTCCCCGTCGGCCTGACGGCTCTCCGGAGGCTCGGCGCCCTGGTCCTCCCCGGCCGGGGGCTGGGCGGGCTGCGGCTGCTCCTCGGCGCTCACCGGCGGTCCTCCCGGCCGCCGCCGAAGTGGACGTCCCCGTGGAACGTGCCGCCGCCGATGCCGTGGTTGGTCCCGCCGAAGACACCCCCGGTGACGGGGGCACCGCCGAAACCGGGACCGGAGCCGGGACCGGAGCCGTACGCGGAGTCCGGCGCCGCCGACTGCGGGGCCGCCGGGGCCGGGTCCGCGGCCCGAGCCCGTTCCCGCGGGAGCGGGCCGTGCAGCCACGCGTCGAGCGGGCCGTTCTTGCTGTCCACCGAGACGGAGCGGAAGTCCTCCGCCGGGACGCCCGTGTGGCTGTGCCGTACGACCCCTTGATAGACCGTGTCGGACACGCAGAGCGCGAAGTCGTCCGGACGCGCCCGCAGCGCCTCCCGCAGCGCGTCCGCGTCCAGCAGCCTGCACGCGTGGTTGAGATCACTGCCCACCCAGCCGTCGAGCGGGTCCACCGCGACGAATCCCGAGGCGACCACGCCCCGCAGCCGCATCCGCGCCGAGGCGGAGGCCCGCCGGTTCTGGCTGTGCAACCGGGCCGGCAACTCGGTCAGCAGCGCCCGCAGCAGGGCGATCACCGAGCAGTTGGCGTCGATCAGCTCCATCACGGAGTCACCGCGATCCGCCCGCCGCCGCCGGGTCTGGTCGATCCCGGCGGCCAGCAGGGCCCGGTCGGTCAGGTCGTAGAGCATGCGCCGCAGAAACGCCTGCTCGACGTCGTCGCGCTCGCTGTACTTCTCGATGTCGAGCAGCAGGATCGTGCTGTTTACCGGATCGTTCATGGGACGCCTCTCGCTCATGTCTCCGTGGGCCGGGACACGAGCGTGCGGCCGAGGGGCCCGCGGCGGTGAGGAACGATGACGCACCCGGTGTGTGACCGTGTGCACAGAGGGGCGGCCACCGGCCGCCCCGGCTACGGGGCCTGAGGGGCTTCCTGGCGGGCGGCCGGGCGGGTGGATTCCCCGGTCCGGGCGATCCTGCGGAGCGCGTCCGGCCGCACGATCAGCAGCGCCCGCCGCCCGGTCCGCACGATGCCGCGCTCGCGCAGGTCCTTCAGCAGCCGCTGGACCATCTCCCGGGAGGCGCCGACCGCCCCGGCCAGCTCCTGCTTGCTGAGCGGGATGTCGAGCTCGATGCCTTCGTCCGTACGGGCGCCGTGGGTGCGCGCCAGGTCCAGCAGCAGGACGGCGAAGCGCTCGCGCACCGTCATCGCCGCGAACTCCAGGCTGCGCCGGTCCGCGGCCCGCGTCCGGTCGGAGGTCAGCGCCAGGAGCGAGAGCGACGCCCCGGGAGATCCGGCCACGAACGCGCGGAACTTCTCGTGAGTCACGACCGCGGCCCGTACGGGGGAGAGCGCGGTCACCGTCGCCGAGCGCGGCCGCCCGGTCAGCGCGGCCGATTCGCCGACGATGTCGCCGGGACCGCGCAGGGCGTGCAGCGCCTCGTATCCGTTGGGCGCGGAGGTGGTGACCTTCGTCCAGCCGTGGAGGATCAGCAGGACGTACGCGGACGGCTCGTCCTGCCGGAGCAGGGCGGTCCGGGAGCCGAAACGCAGCTCGCGCCCCAGGGCGAGCAGGGCCACCCGGTCCTCGCGCTCCAGCCGGGCGAGGAAGGGCACCTGGTCGTCCAGCCCGTCGCCCTCGGGCGCGTACGTCGCCGTCATCCCGTCCCCCCGGTCGTTCATCAGCGGTTCAATGTACTGAGTACCCCCGTGCCCGGACCGGCAAGGTCGTTTTCCTGCCGTCCGCCCGCGGTCGCCTGTCTCGATTCCGTTCGCGACGACTGGCGGAAGTCCGGCGCATCGGGGTGAGACGGATTTGTTTTGACCGGAGTCGACGCGGTAGGTACGCTCAGACCTTGTGCCTGGGGTGTGCCTGGGCTCGTGTGCGTGTCCTCAGCCGCATGCCGAGTCCGTCAGTGGCTACCGCAATCTGCTGCTCCTGCCTTGCGGCAGAAAGTCTGCAGTATTCGACACACCCGACCGCGTGGGTCGGTGACGTTCCAGGTTAGTTTCACGAACGGCACACAGAAACCGGAGAAGTAGTGCCTACGATCCAGCAGCTGGTCCGCAAGGGCCGGCAGGACAAGGTCGAAAAGAACAAGACGCCCGCACTCGAGGGTTCGCCCCAGCGCCGCGGCGTCTGCACGCGTGTGTTCACGACCACCCCGAAGAAGCCGAACTCGGCCCTCCGTAAGGTCGCGCGTGTGCGTCTGACCTCCGGTATCGAGGTCACGGCCTACATCCCGGGTGAGGGACACAACCTGCAGGAGCACTCCATCGTGCTCGTGCGTGGTGGCCGTGTGAAGGACCTGCCGGGTGTTCGTTACAAGATCATCCGCGGTTCGCTTGACACCCAGGGTGTCAAGAACCGCAAGCAGGCCCGCAGCCGCTACGGCGCCAAGAAGGAGAAGTAAGAATGCCTCGTAAGGGCCCCGCCCCGAAGCGCCCGGTCATCATCGACCCGGTCTACAACTCTCCTCTTGTCACCTCGCTGATCAACAAGATCCTGCTGGACGGCAAGCGTTCCACCGCCGAGCGGATCGTGTACGGCGCCATGGAGGGCCTCCGCGAGAAGACCGGCAACGACCCGGTCATCACGCTGAAGCGCGCGCTTGAGAACGTCAAGCCCTCGCTTGAGGTCAAGTCCCGCCGTGTCGGTGGCGCCACCTACCAGGTGCCGATCGAGGTCAAGCCCGGTCGCGCCTCCACCCTCGCGCTGCGCTGGCTCGTGGGTTACTCCCGCGCCCGCCGCGAGAAGACCATGACCGAGCGCCTCATGAACGAGCTGCTCGACGCCTCCAACGGTCTTGGCGCTGCCGTCAAGAAGCGTGAGGACACCCACAAGATGGCCGAGTCCAACAAGGCCTTCGCGCACTACCGCTGGTAGTCGCTACCCACATCGAGACCGAGAGAAGACTGAGCCTTATGGCCACCACTTCGCTTGACCTGGCCAAGGTCCGCAACATCGGGATCATGGCCCACATCGACGCGGGCAAGACGACCACCACTGAGCGGATCCTGTTCTACACCGGCGTTTCGTACAAGATCGGTGAAGTCCACGACGGCGCCGCCACGATGGACTGGATGGAGCAGGAGCAGGAGCGCGGCATCACGATCACGTCCGCCGCGACGACCTGCCACTGGCCGCTCAATGATGTTGACCACACCATCAACATCATCGACACCCCGGGTCACGTCGACTTCACCGTCGAGGTGGAGCGTTCGCTCCGCGTCCTCGACGGCGCCGTCACCGTGTTCGACGGTGTCGCGGGCGTCGAGCCGCAGTCCGAGACCGTCTGGCGTCAGGCGGACCGCTACGGCGTGCCGCGTATCTGCTTCGTCAACAAGCTCGACCGCACCGGTGCCAACTTCTTCCGCTGCGTTCAGATGATCACGGACCGCCTCGGCGCGACCCCGATCGTCATGCAGCTGCCGATCGGTGCCGAGGCAGACTTCACGGGTGTCGTCGACCTCGTGACGATGAAGGCGTTCGTCTACCCCGCGGAAGCGACCAAGGGCGAGGCGTACGACATCGTCGACATCCCGGCCGAGCTCGCTGAGCAGGCCGAGGAGTACCGCGGCAAGCTTCTCGAGGCCGCCGCGGAGAACGACGAGGCGCTCATGGAGCTCTACCTGGAGGGCGAGGAGCCTTCCGTGGAGCAGCTCTACGACGGCATCCGTCGCATCACCATCAACTCCGGCAAGGACGGCGAGACGACCGTCACCCCGGTGTTCTGTGGCACCGCGTTCAAGAACAAGGGCGTCCAGCCCCTGCTCGACGCCGTGGTCCGCTACCTCCCCTCGCCCCTGGACGTCGAGGCCATTGAGGGCCAGGACGTCAAGGACCCCGAGGTCGTCGTCAAGCGCAAGCCGTCCGACGACGAGCCGCTCGCGGCGCTGGCGTTCAAGATCATGAGCGACCCGCACCTCGGCAAGCTCACCTTCGTCCGGGTCTACTCGGGCCGCCTGGAGTCCGGCACCTCGGTGCTGAACTCCGTCAAGGGCAAGAAGGAGCGCATCGGCAAGATCTACCGCATGCACGCGAACAAGCGTGAGGAGATCGACTCGGTGGGCGCGGGCGACATCATCGCCGTGATGGGTCTGAAGCAGACCACCACCGGTGAGACGCTCTGTGACGACAAGGCCCCGGTCATCCTGGAGTCCATGGACTTCCCGGCCCCGGTCATCCAGGTCGCCATCGAGCCGAAGTCCAAGGGCGACCAGGAGAAGCTGGGTGTCGCCATCCAGCGCCTCTCCGAAGAGGACCCGTCCTTCCAGGTGCACTCCGACGAGGAGACCGGCCAGACCATCATCGGTGGTATGGGCGAGCTGCACCTGGAGGTGCTCGTCGACCGCATGAAGCGCGAGTTCCGCGTCGAGGCGAACGTCGGCAAGCCGCAGGTCGCGTACCGCGAGACGATCCGCAAGGCCGTCGAGCGCGTCGACTACACCCACAAGAAGCAGACCGGTGGTACCGGTCAGTTCGCCAAGGTGCAGATCGCGATCGAGCCCATCGAGGGCGGCGAGGCCTCGTACGAGTTCGTCAACAAGGTCACCGGTGGCCGCATCCCCCGGGAGTACATCCCCTCGGTGGACGCGGGTGCCCAGGAAGCCATGCAGTTCGGCATCCTGGCCGGCTACGAGATGACGGGCGTCCGCGTCATTCTTCTCGACGGTGGCTACCACGAGGTCGACTCCTCCGAGCTGGCCTTCAAGATCGCCGGTTCGCAGGCCTTCAAGGAGGCCGCGCGGAAGGCGTCCCCGGTTCTCCTTGAGCCGATGATGGCCGTCGAGGTCACCACGCCCGAGGACTACATGGGCGATGTCATCGGGGACATCAACTCCCGCCGTGGCCAGATCCAGGCCATGGAGGAGCGCAGCGGCGCTCGCGTCGTGAAGGGCCTCGTGCCCCTCTCGGAGATGTTCGGCTACGTCGGAGACCTCCGCAGCAAGACCTCGGGTCGCGCAAGCTACTCGATGCAGTTCGACTCCTACGCCGAGGTTCCGCGGAACGTCGCCGAGGAGATCATCGCGAAGGCCAAGGGCGAGTAACTCACCCGAGCTCACGCTTTAGGCTTGTCACCGGAGCCTCGTGGGGCATTCGTCGCGGAGCGAGAGCAACGCGGTGAATGCCCCCGGCCCCGGCATCCCAGCAAAGATCACCCTGGCGCCGATGAAGCAAGGCGTACAGAACCACTCCACAGGAGGACCCAGTGGCGAAGGCGAAGTTCGAGCGGACTAAGCCGCACGTCAACATCGGCACCATCGGTCACATTGACCACGGTAAGACGACCCTCACGGCCGCCATTACCAAGGTGCTGCACGACGCGTACCCGGACCTGAACGAGGCCTCGGCCTTCGACCAGATCGACAAGGCTCCCGAGGAGCGCCAGCGCGGTATCACGATCTCGATCGCGCACGTCGAGTACCAGACGGAGTCGCGTCACTACGCGCACGTCGACTGCCCGGGTCACGCGGACTACATCAAGAACATGATCACCGGTGCCGCGCAGATGGACGGCGCCATCCTCGTGGTCGCCGCCACCGACGGCCCGATGCCGCAGACCAAGGAGCACGTGCTCCTGGCCCGCCAGGTCGGCGTTCCGTACATCGTCGTCGCCCTGAACAAGGCCGACATGGTGGACGACGAGGAGATCCTGGAGCTCGTCGAGCTCGAGGTCCGTGAGCTCCTCTCCGAGTACGAGTTCCCGGGCGACGACGTTCCGGTCGTCAAGGTCTCGGCGCTCAAGGCGCTCGAGGGCGACAAGGAGTGGGGCCAGTCGGTCCTCGACCTGATGGCCGCCGTCGACGAGGCGATCCCGCAGCCCGAGCGTGACGTCGACAAGCCGTTCCTGATGCCGATCGAGGACGTCTTCACGATCACCGGTCGTGGCACCGTCGTCACCGGTCGTATCGAGCGTGGTGTCCTCAAGGTCAACGAGACCGTCGACATCGTCGGTATCAAGACCGAGAAGACCACCACCACGGTCACCGGCATCGAGATGTTCCGCAAGCTGCTCGACGAGGGCCAGGCCGGTGAGAACGTCGGTCTGCTCCTCCGTGGCATCAAGCGCGAGGACGTCGAGCGCGGCCAGGTCATCATCAAGCCCGGTTCGGTCACGCCGCACACCGAGTTCGAGGCCCAGGCCTACATCCTGTCGAAGGACGAGGGTGGCCGTCACACCCCGTTCTTCAACAACTACCGCCCGCAGTTCTACTTCCGTACCACGGACGTGACGGGCGTGGTGACCCTTCCCGAGGGCACCGAGATGGTCATGCCGGGCGACAACACCGTCATGAACGTCGCGCTGATCCAGCCGGTCGCCATGGAAGAGGGCCTGAAGTTCGCCATCCGTGAGGGTGGCCGGACCGTGGGCGCCGGCCAGGTCACCAAGATCGTCAAGTAATTACTTGACCGTCTGACCTGGTTGCTCCGCAACGAGCACCAAGAAGGGCCCCGTCCCACCGCGCAAGCGGGGGACGGGGCCCTTCGGTGTGTGCGGACCCGGGGGCCCCGGCCGGGGGAGGGCCGCCGAGCCTCCTCAGGGCCGCCCCCCGCTTCCTCAGGGCCGCCAGAGCCAGGGCAGGGCGTCCGGGCCCAGGGCCGCGACCACCGGGCGGCCGTCCGGGGTGAGGTGGAGGACCGGGCCGTCCAGGGCGACCGGAGCGTCCCGCCGCACGCGCAGTCCCGCAGGGGTGCGGAGCTGGAGGAAGCCCGACGTGGTGCGGCCGAGCAGGACCGGGGCGCCCGGGGCCCCGGCGGCGGCCACCGGGCCGTAGCCGTCGAAGCCCGTCCGGTCCCGGACCGGGCGGCCGTAGCCGTCGATGCCGGTCTCCTCGGCGGTCTCCCCGGTCCGGACGGTCGTCAGCGCCGCCTTCGCCGCCGCCCGGTAGTACAGCTCGATGCTGCCGTCCGCCCCGGGCAGCGCGGCCGGGCCGTCGCCGGGCACCGGCACCCCGGTGATCTGGGTCCGGGCGGTCACCTGCGTGCCGGGCTCGTCCTGCGTCCAGTGGTGCACCGCGAAGCGGCCCGCCGCGAAGACGTGGACCCGGCCCAGGGCGTCCACCACCGCGCCCAGCCCGTCCTGGACCTCGCCGCCGCCGGTGTCCCGCCATGCGCTCCACCGGCCGTCGGCCTCCCGGACCCGGGTGCTGAGACCTTTCTCCGCGTTCCGTACGAAGAGGTGGACCCGCCCGTCGGGTGCGGTGACCACGACCGGGACGCCGATCCGGCGCCCGTGGTCGTGACCTCGTTCCGGGTTGCCCAGCCCCGTCCAGGCGCGGAAGGCGCCGCCGGGGTAGCGCTGTTCGAGCACGACGATCTCGCGCTCGTTGTCGGCGCCGTGCCCCTCCAGGGCCGAGAACCGCAGTGCGGCCAGGACATGGCGGCCGTCCGGCAGCGTCGTGCCGCCCAGCACCGGGGCGAGCGGACCGCCGCCGAGGTCGTCCGGCGCGTCCCACACCCCGCTGCCCGGCGCGCTCTCGCGTCGGCGGACCGCCCGCAGCCCCAGTACCTCGTAGCTGACGAGGCGGCCGTCCGGCTCGGTGGTGAGGGTGGGGCGGGGGCCGGGATAGCGGTAGTGGGTGGACCGTACCCAGCCCTTGCGGTTGGTCAGCGGCCGGTCGCCGCCCACGTTGTAGTCCCCGCAGCCCGCCGGATTGCCGCACCGCCAGTCGGCCGAGCCGCCGTACGGGACCAGGTGCGAGGCCTTCCCGGTGAGGACCGCGGGCGGCAGGTTCTTCGGCCAGTGCCGGTTGTAGTAGCCCCGGAACGAGGTGACCGCGAAGCTCGGCACCATGCCGCCGTCGCGGGTGGAGCGCGCCACCCACCGGATCAGTGAGGCCCAGGTGAACAGGGCCGCGGCGGTGTGGTCGGGGTGGTCGGAGTACCCCGGCTGCTCGCTGTCACGGATACGGACGGCCTCGCTGCTGTGCTGGATGTCCGGGTCCGGGTCCATGGTGTGCACGATGCTCGGCCGGTAGTGCTCGAAGAGCCCCGCCAGTACGTCGATCAGCCCGTCGTAGGTGTACGAGCCGGCCTTGCGCAGCGGTGAGCCCTCGGCGACGACGGTCGGCAGCACCAGGCGCCGGTCCTGCCACAGGCTGGGCAGCCCGAGCCGCCCGTACGTGGTGTGCATGGCGGTGTTGACGAAGATCAGGTCGACCTTGCGGCCCCGGTGACGCAGGGTGTTGAGCTCGGCGCGGTGGCCGCCGTGCAGTTCCATGACGGACCGCTGCCACTCGGCGAACATCGGGACGCCCAGCAGCGTCGCGTACGCCTGGCGCAGGCCCTGGTGGCGGGCGGAGGAGTACGCCGCCTTGTCGGGCACGGGCAGCGGGCGCCCCGGGGCACGGTTGACGCCGGTGGCCTCGCCGCCGGTCAGATAGACGCAGACGAGCGGGGTGCCGCCGTCGAGCGCCTGCTGGGTGTCCGGGTTCATGAAGTAGAGGTCGTCGTCCGGATGGGCGAGGACCTGGAGCATCAGGGCCGGGTGCGAGGTGCTGATCACCAGCCCCGGCATCGGGTCCGCGGCGGGGGCACGGCGCCGGGGCGGGCTGGGCGCGGTGCAGGCGGTGAGGGCCGCCAGCCCCGTAGCTCCGGCCGCCGCCAGCACCGTACGCCGCGCCGTCCCCGAACCGGATTCGCGCAGGGCAGGTCGATCCGTCACACCGTGCTCCGTTCACTTCCCCACGGCGGGCGGCCCGGTGCCGCATGCCGGATGCGCAGGCCGCGGTGGGGGAGTGCCGCTTGCTGCGCCGGGATAGACGGTGATCTTCGGGGGCGGGTTGCCTGGTGCCCCCGGGTGTGACCCGGTCGGCTCAGCCGGTGAACTTTACAAAAGAAATTCTGCAAAAATACTTTTGGAAAGTCCCCGGATCGCTCTACTGTCTTCTCATGGTCAGCGAACAGCACAAACGCGTCCTCGATCCCGAGCGGGACGCGGCAGCCCTGAAGGCCCTCACGCACCCCCTGCGCATCCGGCTGCTCGGGATGCTGCGGCAGGACGGCCCGGCCACCGCGAGCGAACTCGCGGTCAGGACCGGGGAGTCGTCCGCCTCCACCAGCTACCACCTGCGGGTGCTGGCGAAGCACGCGTTCGTCGCCGAGGCCGAGCACCGTGACGGGCGCGAACGCCGGTGGCAGGCGGTGCACGCCGTGACCTCGTGGAGCAACAAGGCGATGAGGTCCGCGCCGGGCGGTCACGCGTGGTCCGGTGTGTCGAGCCGGGTCCAGATCGAGCACCTGGAGACCTCTCTCGCCCGGCACGAGGCCGACCTGGCCGAGGGGCGGCTGGACGAGGAGTGGGCGGAGCCGTCCGGGATCACCGACCTGGTGGCCCGCCTGACCCCCGAGTCGCTCACCGAGCTCTGGGAGGTGCTCGGCCGGAAGCTGGAGGAGCTGACCACCCGCGACGCGGAGGATGCGCGCGCGGCGCAGGTCGTCCTCCTCACCGCCGGGCTGCCCCTGGCGCCGCGCGACTCCGCCCCCGCCGAGGACGCCCCCGCTCCCGCGGCTGAATCCGGCGGCGCGGACACGTCCGCTCCCGCGCCCGATTCCGGCGACGCCTGATGACCGAGCCGCTGGACATACGGACCGCACGCCGCCGCTACGTCACGGTCTGCGTCCTGTTCTGGCTGCCGCTGGGACTGACCATCGCTCCTCTGGTCCTGCTGTTCACCGAGCGCGGCCTGGCCCTGACGGCCATCGCCGGCTTCCTCGCCGTGCACTCGCTCACCGCCGCCGCACTGGAGCTGCCCACCGGAGGGCTGTCGGACGTCCTCGGGCGCCGCGTGGTCCTGGCCGCCGCGGGTCTGCTGAACCTGGGCGCCCTGACCCTCATGGGCCTGGGCACCGCTCCCTGGCTGCTCGGTCTCGGCACGGCCCTGATGGGCGCGGGCCGTGCCCTGTCCAGCGGACCGGCCGAAGCGTGGTACGTCGACACCGTCCAGGCGCACTTCGGACCCGGCGCCGATCTGCGCTCCGGACTGGCCCGCGGCAGCTCCGCGGTCTCCGCCGCGCTCGCCACCGGCACCCTCCTCGGCGGCGCCCTTCCCTGGCTGCTCGGACTCGGCCCCGACCTGGGCGCACGACTCGGCGAGGCAACGTCCGGGCTGGTCCTGCCCCTTTCTGTTCCGATGCTGCTGGGCGCGGCGGTCGAGATCGTCTTCGTGCTGTACGTCCTGACCGTTCTGCGCGAGCCTCCCCGGCCGTCGGCCACCCTGCGCGGCGTACTCCGGGGCATCCCGGCCACCATGGTGGGCGGACTGCGCCTGGGCGGTCGCGACGCGCTGGTGCGCCGTGTGCTCCTCAGTGCGGGGGCCGCGGGCTGTGCCCTGGCCGCGATCGAAATGCTCACACCGGTCCGCGCCGCGGCCCTCACCGGGGCGTCGGAGTCGGGGGCGGTTCTCTTCGCCGCCCTCGCCTGCGCCGGATTCATCTGCGCGGCCGTCGGCAGCCACCTCGCACCCCTGACCGTCCGGCTCGCGGGGAGTGGCGAGCGCGCGGTCCTGGCGAGTCTGGGCGCGGGCGCGGGCGGCCTGCTGGTGCTCAGTGCCACCGCGGCGTTCGCGGGAGTCGGCCCCACGGTCCTCGCCGCCCTCGGCTACGGCCTGGTCTACCTCGGGCTGGGTGCGGCGGGGCCGAGCGAGAACGACCTCCTGCACCACCGTGTCTCCAGCTCGGGCCGGGCCACCGCGCTGTCCGTCCAGTCGCTCGCCCAGCAACTGGGGGGAGCCCTCACCGGCCTGGTCATCGGCGTCCTTCCACCGGGCCCGCTGCCCTGGCTGTGGGGAGGTGCCGCGCTGCTCGCGGGAGCCCTCCTGTGGGTGCGCCGCGGGGAGACCACCGCGCCCCCGGCTCCGGTGGCGACGTCCCGGCCGCACACCGTGCCGCCCTCCCCGAGCGTCGCCGACTCCGCCCCCTGACCGCGATACGCCGGTCAGGGGCCCGGACCGACGCGACGACGCCCGGCGGATGCGCCTGGGCCCGGGAGCGGCGCCAGGACGCCCGTCGGTGTTCGTCGTTGCGTGGGCCGGTGGTTTGTCAGGCGGCTGTGTGGTGTGGGGTGCGGCAGTCGCGGCAGTGGCCGGGGTGGGGGGAGCGGAAGGCGCGGTCGCAGCCGTCGCAGTTCTGGA
>NZ_JBHVVM010000008.1:207106-280545 GCF_042883525.1 Streptomyces sp. NPDC058195 | reverse complement strand
TAGCTTCATCCATTCATAGGCAGTGATACGAACGCCGGATACACCGACCGACATATCAACCTCACAAAGAGACCTCATTGCAGGCTCGGCAATCCGCCCCTTCGGGTACGTGGCGACTGCCGAGGCGATGTTTTGTGCCTTGATTCCACCGGATTTCCCTAGCCCTTCCCCTGCTGTTCCAGAAGAATGTGCGTGCGGTGTGCCCGCAGTAATGCACACGCCGGGCGAGCCGTCCCCGATGAACCAGAACACGGAGCGCCTTCGTGTTCGTTCGCGGCGGGGCAGCGGGGCGGAACAGCACCATCACGGTCGCCGGGGCCCGTACGGCTCATCGGGCGATCGTCACCATGGCACCGACAGCACGGATTTCCCCCACGGAAGGTCCCGGTCACCCGGGAGAACAACCGATCGGAATGGGAGTACCCCGCGTGAGGACCTTGGACCGCATCGTGGCCCGACAGGCCGCCGCCTCTCCGGACCGCATCGCGGTCGACGCGCCGGACGCACAGCTCACCTACGCCGCCCTGGAAGCGCGGTCGGACCGGCTCGCCCACCGGCTGCGCGCGCTGCGAGGAGACGACGACCGCCCTGTCGGGGTCTGTCTGGAACGATCGGCGACGCTGATCGTCTCCCTCCTCGCGGTGCTGAAGGCCGGTCGCGGCTATCTGGCCCTGGACCCCCGGCAGCCGCCCCAGCGCCTGGCGGAACTGCTGCGGGACGCCGGGTGCGACCTCGTGATCACCCAGCGCGCTCTCGTCGGCCGGATCGGCACGGACGTAACCACCCTGGTCGTGGACGCCCCGGCGGACGACCCGGCGGGCGATCCGGACGGCGAGGGCGCGGCCAGAGCAGTCCCCCGTCCCGCCACCACCGGATCGAGTACGGCGTACATCGCCTACACCTCCGGTTCCACCGGCCGTCCCAAAGGCGTGTGCACACCGCACCGGGCGGTGATCCGTCTGGTACTGGGCAACCGTGCCCTTCCCCTCCGGGCCGACGACGTCTTCCTCCAGTTCGCCCCGGCGGCCTTCGACGCCTCCACCCTGGAGATATGGGGACCGCTTCTCAACGGCGGGCGCCTGGTCGTCGCGCCTCCCGGCGATCTCTCCCCGGCGGAGATCAGCGCGCTCGTCCGCAAGGAGGGCGTCACCGTCCTCTGGCTCACCGCTGGCCTGTTCCACGCGATGGTCGAGTCCGGAACCGCCGACCTGTCCGGGGTGAGGTATCTGCTGGCCGGCGGGGACACGCTGTCGCCCGGCCACGTCGACCGCGCGCTGCGCGAGCTGCCGGGCACCACCCTGGTGAACGGCTACGGTCCCACCGAGAACACCACGTTCACGACCTGTCACCCGCTCACCGCCGCGACGGGGGGTGGCACCGTACCCATCGGCCGCCCCATCGACCACACCGCGGTGCATGTCCTGGACGAGCGCCTGGCCCCGGTGCCCGACGGCGAGGTGGGAGAGCTGTACGCCAGCGGTCTCGGCCTGGCGCACGGGTATCTCCACCACGCGGGCCAGACCGCCGAGAGGTTCGTGGCGAACCCCTTCGGGCCACCGGGCGAACGCATGTACCGCACCGGCGATCTGGTGAGCCGCAGGCCCGACGGTGTCCTCCTCTTCCACGGCAGGGCCGACGACCAGGTGAAGATCCGTGGCTTCCGCGTCGAACCCAGCGAGGTGGAGACGGCGCTGCGCCGTCACCCGGAGATCACCGACGCGGCCGTCGCCGTCCGGGGCAAGCCCGGCGCGGACCGTCACCTGGCGGCCTTCTACGTCGGCAGCCAGGCACTGCCGGCCGGTGAACTGCGCCACCATCTCGGGGCGCTGCTCCCGGACCACATGATCCCCGCGGCCTTCGTACGCCTGGACCCACTGCCGCTGACCGCCAGCGGCAAGGTGGACCGGGCGGCCCTCGCCGATGTCTCCCTTCCCGGCCGCCCCGAGCTGAGCACGCCCTACCGCGGACCGGACGACGGCGTCGAGGGCTGGCTCGCCGAACTGTGGGCCGATCTCCTGGAGTTGTCCGAGGTGGGTGTCGACGACGACTTCTTCGAGCTGGGCGGCCACTCGCTGATGGCGGCCCGGATCACCAGCGAGATCAGCGTCGAGTACGACGTGACGGTCCCCGCGCTGACGTTCTACCAGCGCCCGACGGTCTGCGAACTCGCGGAGTTCATCACTGCCGCGAGGCGGGAAACAGAGGCGCGGGTATGAGGATCACGGTACCCGGACCGGAGCCGCGCGGGACGGACCTCGACGCGGTGGACCTCCTCGACGGCTCTCTCTACACCGACGGCGATCCCCATGCCGTCTGGACCGACATGCGCCGACGGGCCCCCGTGCACCAGCAGGTCGTCCCGGACGGCCGCGCGTTCTGGTCCGTCACGCGCTACCGGGACGTGAACGACGTACTGCGCGACCACACCCGGTTCACCTCGCGGCGCGGAACGCTGCTCTCCGTCCTGGGCGCGGAGGATCCCGCGGCCGACAAGATGATGGCGGCCAGCGACCCGCCCGTCCACAGCATGATGCGCGAACCGATGAACAAGGTGCTGTCACACCGCTCCCTGGTCTCTCGCGGCCCCGGCATCCGACGCGTGGTGCACCGCCTCCTGGCCCCTCTTCTCGACGGTGGCGTCTGGGACGCGGGGCGAGCGGGAGCGGGCTTCCCGATGGCGTTCACCGGAACGCTGATGGGCCTGCCGGAGGCCGACTGGCCGCAGCTGACCCGGCTCACCACGACCGCCATCGCCCCCGACGACGTCGACTACCGCCACAGCGAGGGCCACGGCACACTGACCGCCGCCCATCACGAACTGTTCTCCTACTTCTCCGCGGTGGTCCGCCGCAGGATCCGGTTCGGCGGCCCCGGCCCGGAGGAGGACCTGATCGACTTCCTCATCCGGATGGAGAGCGGGAACCGCAGGCTGCATCATGACGAGATCGTCTACAACTGCTACAGCCTGCTGCTCGGCGCCAACGTCACCACGCCGCACGCACTGGCGGGCACGGTGCAGGCGCTGATCGACCATCCCGGCGAGTACCGCAGGCTGACCGCCGATCCCTCGCTCGTCGGAAGCTGCGTGGAGGAGGGACTGCGCTGGACCTCGCCCGCCAACCACTTCATGCGCCATGCCGTGAAGGACACCGAGGTCGCCGGCACCCTCGTACGCGAGGGGGACGCGGTGGTGGCCTGGCTGGGGTCGGCCAACCGCGACGAGCGGGTCTTCCCCGACCCCTTCCGCTTCGACATCACCCGCACCCCGAACCGTCATGTGGCCTTCGGCTTCGGACCCCACTACTGCATCGGCGCGCCACTGGCCCGCATCGCCCTTCAGCTGGCCTTCACCGAAATCGCCGAGCTGGTCGAGGAGTTCCGGTCCGCGGGGCCGGTGGAGCACCTGGCGTCCAACTTCGTGGCCGGCGTCAAGAGCATGCCCGTCACGGCGCGGCTGCGGCCCGGCGCCGCCCCGGTCCTGTCACGGGCCCTCGCCTCCGCCGGACCCATACCCCTGTCCACTGACCGGAGGTGACAGATGAACGCGTCCCGACGACGGGGCCGGTTCCTGCTGCGGGATCCGCAGGACGGGGCCTCGGCACGGCTGTTCTGCTTCCCCTACTCAGGGCTCGGCGCTTCCATGTACAACAAGTGGCCGCGGCGGGTGGGCGATGTCGAGTTCTGCCTCATCCAGCTCCCGGGCCGGGAGAACCGGATCCCGGAACCGCACTACGGCACCTACGACTCCCTGGCCGGGCAGGTGGCCGAGTATCTCCTGCCCCATCTGGACCGGCCCTTCGGCTTCTTCGGCCACTGCGGCGGAGCCCTGCCCGCCTTCGCCACCGCCCTCCACCTGGCGCGCCACGGCATGCCCAGCCCCGAGGTCCTCTACGTCTCCTCCCAGGTCTCCCCGCACGACGGACCCTACGGGCGGTTCCTGGGCATGACCGATGCCGAGCTGTCCGAGGAACTGACGCAGCTGACCCTGGCCATGGGCGGTCGTCCGCAACCCGACATGATCGAGATCAGCCTCAAGGTCCTGCGGGCCGATCTCGACGCCAACCAGCAGTACCACCTGGACGAACCGGTCGTCCTGCCTTCGGTCGTCCACGCGATCGGATGGCGGGACGACCGGGAGATCCCGCCCCGTCTGATGGCAGGCTGGTCCGCCTACGCCGAACCTGACCGATTCCGTCGGACGGTCCTCCCCGGCGGGCACCATGCCTTCCTGCGCCCGCCCGACGAGCTTCCCCTGCTCCTGGCCGAAGGGCTGGCCAGCACCCGCACGTCCGGCCCGGAAGGCTGAGGCCGGGCCGGAACCGCGACGGACTCCGGACCCGCCTCGCCCGGGTTCTTCACGGGACATTCGAGTCACGCACACGGCCGCACCCTTCCCGACCTGCGGATCAGGTACGGAGGGGTGCGGTCGCGTGCCCGGGGCCTCCCCGGGGATATCGGGCCGGAACATGCCGTTACTCGAACAAACATCACGCGGACACGATCATCGTATCGAGTTAATGTCGACGGCTTTTCTTGCTTCGGAGGGCGAAGCGGCTATTAGTGTTCCCCTGGATCTGGACGGATTCCCTTCCAGATACCCCTTTTCCCTCCCAATACCCAATGGCGTCCGCATACGTGCGTGCCCTCGCCCTCAGCAAGGGGAGCTTGCCCGATGACGGTTGGATCGAGCCCGGAAGCACGGCCGGAGCTGCCCCGGCAGTCCAGTCTGGGCACGGCGGCTGCCCGCAATCTCGCCACCACCACCAAGTCCGCCCCGCAGATGCAGGAGATCACCTCCCGCTGGCTGCTGCGGATGCTCCCCTGGGTGGAGACCAAGGGCGGGACGTACCGGGTGAACCGACGCCTGAGCTACACGGTCGGCGACGGGACCGTGCAGTTCGTGCAGGAGGGCGCCCGGGTCAGGGTGGTCCCCCGCGCACTCGGTGAACTGGCCCTGCTGCGCGGCTTCGACGACGAGGAGGCGCTGGCGGCACTCGCCGACCGGTGTGTCCAGCGCGACGTCCGGGCGGGCGAGAGGCTGGCCGAGCACGGCGCCCCCGCGGACCGGCTCCATCTGATCGCCCACGGCCGTGTCACCCAGACCTCCCCCGGCGCGTACGGCGACGAGGTCACCCTGGACGTACTCGCCGATGGCGACCGGTTCGGGGAGAGCGCCCTGCTGGACGAGGACGCCCGCTGGGCGCAGACCGTCACCGCCGAGACCCCGGGCACCCTGCTCACCCTGTCACGCGCCGACTTCACGGCCGTGTGCTCCAGGGCTCCGGGCCTGCGGACCCATCTCGAAGCGTTCTCCTCGCTCTCCCGCAAACGGCAGAACCACCGCGGCGAGGCGGAGATCGCCATGTCGGCCGGGCACGTCGGCGAGCCCCCACTGCCCGGCGCTTTCGTCGACTACGAGCTGAAGCCGCGCGCGTACGAACTCTCGGTCGCCCAGACCGTGCTGCGCGTCCACACGAGGGTCGCCGACCTCTACAACGGGCCGATGGACCAGACCGAGGAGCAGCTCAGGCTCACCATCGAGGCGCTGCGCGAGCGCCAGGAGCACGAGCTGGTCAACAACCGGGAGTTCGGCCTGCTCCACAACGCCGACTTCAAGCAGCGCATCCAGACCCGTTCCGGACCGCCGACCCCGGACGATCTGGACGAACTCCTCTGCCGGCGCCGTGGTTCCAGGTTCTTCCTCGCGCACCCCCGGACGATCGCGGCGATCGGGCGCGAGTTCAACGCGCGCGGAATCTACCCGGACCACATCGATCTCGGCGGCCAGCAGGTCCCCGCCTGGCGCGGGGTTCCGATCCTGCCCTGCGACAAGATCCCCGTCACGCCGGAGAAGACCAGCTCGATCCTCGTCATGCGTACCGGCGAGGAGAAGCAGGGCGTCATCGGGCTGCACCGGACCGGACTGCCGGACGAGTACGAACCGGGCCTGTCGGTCCGCTTCATGGGCATCGACGAGAAGGCCATGACGTCCTACCTCGTCAGCACCTACTACTCCGCCGCGATCCTCGTGCCGGACGCGGTCGGCGTCCTGGAGAACGTGCAGATCGCCCGCTGGCCCAAGTAACGGCCCCGGCCCGGACACCTTCGTGCGGCACCCCGGCCCCCGGGGGAGTCGCGCATGCCGTCAGGGCCTCAAGCCGGCCGCCCCACCCCACCAAGGAGCCATCGATGCCCGCGCCCGAGCTGCCACCGCCCCAGACGAGCCTGCCGGAGGCCGCGTCCCGGTTCGGGGCGCACGTACTCGCCGCCGCCACGGCCCACGCCCGCGGCACCCAGGCCACCGCGGACGCGCCTTCCCTCCCCGCCTCGCCTTCCCTTCCCGTCGCGCCTTCCGCCGAGGTGCCGGACGTGTCCACCGGGCTGCTGGAGCGGGTCCTGCGGGGCCCGAGCGGTCTGGGCACGGCGAGCCTGCGGCTGACCCTGCCGGGCGGTGAGCAGGATCCGGGTACGCGCACGGGTCCGGGGGCGACCGAGGGCACGCCCGTACCCGGCCTCTACTACCACCCGGTGCCGGAACCCGACCCGGCACGGGTCGAAGAGGTCAGCCGACGGATCAAGTCCTGGGCGATGGACGAGATCTCCCTCTACCCCGACGACTGGGAGGAGGAGTTCGACGGCTTCTCCGTCGGCCGCTACATGGTCGGCTGCCACCCGGACGCGCCCAGCGTCGACCACCTGATGCTCGCCACCCGCCTGATGGTGGCCGAGAACGCGGTGGACGACTGCTACTGCGAGGACCACGGGGGTTCGCCCGACGGCCTCGGCGAACGCCTCCTGCTCGCACACACCGCCCTCGACCCCCTGCACACGACCGAGGAGTACCAGCCTCAGTGGGGGAAGTCGCTCCACGCGGACGCGCCCCGTCGCGCCTACCGCTCCGCCATGGAGTACTTCGTCCGCGCGGCCAGCCCCTCGCAGGCGGACCGGCTCCGGCACGACATGGCCCGTCTGCACATGGGGTACCTCGCCGAGGCGGCCTGGGCCCAGATGGACCACGTGCCGGAGGTGTGGGAATACCTGGCGATGCGCCAGTTCAACAACTTCCGCCCCTGCCCGACCATCACCGACACGGTCGGTGGCTATGAACTGCCCGCGGACCTGCACGCCCAGGCCGCCATGCAGAAGGTCATCGCGCTCGCGGGCAACGCGACGACCATCGTGAACGACCTGTACTCGTACACCAAGGAGCTCAGCACTCCCGGCCGGCACCTGAACCTGCCGGTGGTGATCGCCGAGCGCGAGGACCTCTCCGACCGGGAGGCCTATCTGAAGTCGGTCGAGGTCCACAACGACCTCATGCACGCCTTCGAGCGCGAAGCCGCGGCCCTGGCCGCCGACTGTCCCGTACCGCACGTACAGCGGTTCCTGCGGGGCGTGGCCGCGTGGGTCGACGGCAACCACAACTGGCACCAGTCCAACACCTATCGCTACAGCCTGCCCGATTTCTGGTAAAGAGAATGGATTCACCCGTGACCAACACCGAACTCACCGCCGCTCCCCTGAGCATCCCCAACCCGGCGACGCCGTACCAGGGGGACATCGCCCGCTACTGGGACGGGGAGGCCAGGCCCGTGAACCTGCGCCTCGGCGCTGTCGACGGCCTCTACCACCACCACTACGGCATCGGTGAGGTCGACCACGCCGCCCTCGGTACACCCGAGGACAGTGAGAGGGAGAAGAAGCTGATCGCGGAGCTCCACCGGCTGGAGTCGGCACAGGCCGACTTCCTCCTGGGACACCTCGGCGAGATCGGGAGTGACGACACCCTGGTGGACGCGGGCTGTGGACGCGGCGGCTCGATGGTGATGGCGCACCAGCGCTTCGGGTGCAAGGTCGAGGGGGTCACGCTGTCGGCCAAGCAGGCCGAATTCGCCAACGGCCGGGCACGTGAACTCGGTTTCCAGGACCACGTCCGCGCCCGCGTCTGCAACATGCTCAGTATGCCGTTCGAGACCGGTTCGGCCGCGGCGTCGTGGAACAACGAGTCGAGCATGTACGTCGATCTGCACGACCTCTTCGCCGAGCACTCCCGGGTCCTCTCGGTGGGCGGACGCTACGTGACCGTCACCGGCTGCTGGAACCCGCGGTACGGCCAGCCCTCGAAGTGGGTCTCGCAGATCAACGCGCACTTCGAGTGCAACATCCACTCGCGCCGGGAGTACCTGCGCGCCATGGCCGACAACCGCCTCGTGCCGCAGGCCGTCATCGACCTCACCCCGAGCACGCTTCCCTACTGGGAGCTGCGGGCCACGTCCTCGCTGGTCACGGGGATCGAGGAGGCGTTCATCAACTCGTACAGGGACGGGTCCTTCCAGTACGTCCTCATCGCGGCCGACCGGGTCTGACCCGCGTCCGGCCCATCGGCGGCCGAAAGGGCCCGCTCCGGCACCGACGTGCCGGGGTGGGCCCTTCCCCTTGCCCGCGCGCCGGGGTGCACCTGCCGCGGGACTCGGTGCGGACGGCCCCGTGTCCGTCCCTGTTCCCCTCCTCGTCCCCGTCCCCGTCCCCGTCCGCGCCCGTGTCCATCTGCGTGTCCGGGACAGGACGCGTCCGTGCCGGTTGTGCTGGCCGGACAGCGGCCGACCAGCTCGGGACCGTCCGGGACAACGGCTTCCTGTTGCCGGGCCGGAACCGGCGATCGCAGACTCCATAGCGCCTGGCCGGCTCGACTGCGGCGGGTACCTCTGCACCCCATTCACCAGGGAGCGAAATCATGCGTGTACGTCGTGTTCTGAGCGGCGCCTGTGCGGGCGCCGCACTCGTGCTCGGCAGCATCGCGGTACCGGCCGCCCAGGCCGGGACGGCCGACGCGGCCGCGGTCACCTGTGGCAACGCGTACTGGCCGCACACCAACAAGGACGACGGTTCCGGCAAGGTGTCCACGTCCGGCAGCGCGGCCGTGCACACCGGCCCCTACGGCGACTGCACGACGGTGGGCTACGTCAGCAACGGCGCCAAGGTCTCCTACGACTGCTTCTCCGCGAACGACTACGGGAACAAGTGGACGTGGATCCGCGACAACAACGGCAGCAGCCTCGGCTGGATCTACGGCGCGTACCTGGATGACGGCGGAGCCACCACGCGCTGCTGACCGGGTAGAGGGGGCGGTCCTGGTCCGGCAGGAGGCACGCCGGACCGGGGTCGCCTCCGCCGTGGTGGCGGGGACCGGGAAGCGCCGTCAGGACCGGCTCGGCCCGAAGGGGCAGGTGAGCGGGAGGACGCGTTCGCTGAGGTGCCCGGTGAGGTGGGTGTCGGTGAGGACGGCGTCGGTGAGCCAGTCGGTCGCGGTCAGCCGCTCGGTCGCGTGCTGGAGTTCCTCCGGATCCACCGGAACATGGGCGGTCAGCGTGTCCAGGGCGATGCCCCGGCCCTCGGGGCCGAGGCGTCCCGACGCGTCGGTCCGGCTGGCCAGTGTCAGGGCGAACAGCCGGGTGCCCGCGGTGGCCTTGGACTTGCGGAGCTTCTTCTCCGAGACGACCCTCTGGGCCCAGCCGGAGAGTTTGGGCCGCATCTTCCTGCCGAAGGTGAACGGACGCTCCCCGTCCCGGGGCGCCAGGGAGGGGACGGTGATGGGTGTGGCGTTCTCCGGCCGGGAGGCGAGCAGGTCGGCGACCGTCCCGGAAAGGCCCAGCCAGCCGCAGCCCGTCAGCTGCTCGACCAGTTCCCCGGGGTCGGTCAGGCCCAGCATGGCGAGGTCCTGGCCCACGAGGTTGCCGGTGCCGGTGTGCGCGGTGCGCAGGGTCAGCATCAGAACCAGCAGCCGGGCCTCAGCTCCGGGCAGGGGGGCGTTGTCGGCCACGTGGGCGAGGACGGTGCGGGCGTGCTCCCACTGCGCCGGCGCGGACAGCAGCCGGGCCACCGCCGGGCCGTCGCCGATGGCGGATCCGGTGCGGTGCTGGTGCTGGACCAGGGCGGCGGCGGCAGCCTGCTCGGCACGCTCGGCCTCCAGCCGCAGACGGGTGTCGCCGGTGGCATCGGCCCAGGCCACGAAGGCGGTCGCCTTGCGGCTGTGCAGGTCGGCCAGGAGGGCCAGGTCGGGCTCGTCGCGCTGCTGGTAGGAGCGGAAGAGGTCACCGAGCTCGACGAGTTCGTCCCGCAGGGTGAGCGGGCGCAGGTCGTACGGGATGACCCGCTGGGCGATCTTCGGCAAGGGCCGACGGTGCCGTACGCGCGAAGGACGGGAAGAGGGAACCGGGTCCGGGGCGGCGGCCTGGTGGTCGGAGAACTGCGGTGCCCCCGTGGCCGCGGGCGCCGGGCGGGCGGCGGTCCGGGGCCCGGGAGCCTGGCCCACGGCCCTGGCTCCGGGGGTGGCCGCCGCGCACCGGGCGCAGCACTCCAGCACCTGCCACCAGCGACCCTCCCGGTCGGCGAGGACGGCGAGGACGATCGCCCCGCCGCAGCGCCAGGGTTCGGCGCGCGCGGGCCGGCCGGCAGCGGGCTGGTGCGCCTGGCAGCCGTCGGCACGGCACGCGCAGTACACCCCGGGGCGGGGCGCGGGGGCGGCGCGCAGATGCGCCTTGAGATGGGCGACCGCGGCCGCGCGTCCCGCCGCCGCGGCCGGCAGGCGCTGCTCGGCACAGGCGGGGCGGCTGCACGAGACGCGTACCGCCGTACCGCTCCGGTCGGCGGGGTCCAGGCGCACCGTCCACCGGCGCCCCGGCACCCGTTCGTCCAGCTCGCTCACCACGGCCTGCGTCATCCCGATCTTCCTCACGTCCCGTGCCACCCGATGCGCGCCGCCGTCTCCCACCGTGCCGGGCAGGTTACGGTCAGCGATCCCACCGTAATCGGCACCGGAGTGAAACCTGGCGAGATTAACCCTTTCGGGCTACGGGCGTCGGGGACCGGCTCCTACGGCGTCCCGCCCGGGAGAGGCGCCCGTTTCCGGGGCCGCCGACCGGGCGCGAGGAGTCCGGCCCCACCGGTCCCGTCCGGCGGAGCGGCGGCCCCCCTCCGGCCGCTCCCCCGGCCGCTCCTCAGACCTGCGGCATGACGCCGGGCGCCGTCACTCCTCCTCCGTCAGTTGTGCGTCCAGTTCGTCGAAGAGGAGTTCGCTGTGGTCGATCTGGCCGGTGCGGTAGGCGGAGCGGGCCACCAGGTGGGCGGCCACGGGGCCGGTCATCAGCTGGAAGAAGCCGATCAGGGCGAGGGTGGCGAGGTCCATGCCGCTGCGCAGGCGCAGGGCGACCCCGGCGAGGACCAGGAGCATGCCGAGGGTCTGGGGTTTGGTGGCGGCGTGGCTGCGGGAGAGGACGTCGGGAAGGCGGAGCATCCCGATCACGCCGAGGAGGCAGATCGCCGCGCCGGTGAACACCAGGGCCGCGCCCGCCATGTCGAGGGCCTGGAGCCAGGGGTTCATCGTGGCCGCTCCTCGGTGCCAGTGCCGTTGCCGTTGCCGTTGTCCGGGGTGCGGCGCGGAGGGCGGTCGCGTACCGCGATGAAGCGGGCGATGCCGACCGAGCCGGTGAACCCGAGGACGGCCAGCACCAGCATGACCGGGAAGTAGAACGAGTCCCGGGCGAAGGCGGACTTGGCGCCGAGGCCCGCGATGATCAGGGCGGCGCACACGTCCAGCGAGATGGCCCGGTCCAGCATGGAAGGGCCTCGCTGGATGCGGACGAGGAGCGCCGCTCCGGCGATGACGATCAGTACGACGGCCGCGGTGAGCAGGGCCCGGTCGACGGTCTCCGGTGCGCTCACGCTCCGGCCTCCTTGGCGGGCGGGACCGGTGGGGGCGGGGCGGCGACGCGGGCGATCTCGTCGGCGGTGCCGAAGGCGCGCACGGTCAGCCGTTCCAGGCTCCAGACGGAGCGGCGGGCCGCGTCGAGCACGGCGGGCCGGTCCGCGTCGAGGACGTGCAGGAAGAGGGTGGCCGTGGCTCGGCGCACCTCGACGACCGATCCGCCGGGGACGTTGGACACGGCGACGGCGGTGGCCGTGAGCATCAGGTCGGAGCGGCAGCGCAGGGGTACGGCGATGACGGCGGCCCGGTGCGGGTGGTCGACGAAGATCTGCCGGGTGACGCGTACGCCGGAGGTGTACATGTCGTAGAGCAGGTATCCGGCGAGCATCAGGATGCCCCAGGGGTGCAGGCGGAGTCCGAGGTCGACGCGGGGCAGCGGGAAGGCCAGGCAGACGGCCACGGCGACGGCCACTCCGGTGAGCAGGTTGGCCCAGTTCATGCTGGACCACAGGAGCACCCAGATGAAGGTGAGCCAGGCGATCAGCGGAAGGTCGATGACCCGTCGGCGCCTGCCGAACTCGCAGGCGAAGGGCGGGAGTTCCTTACTGGTGAAGGAGAACGTGAACCGGCTTCTCATCGTCCGAGCACCGCCTGGACGTAGGGGGCGCGGGCGAGGAGTTCGGCTGCGGCGCGGTCGGTGTAGGAGGTCAGCGGTCCGGCGAACACGGTGAAGGCGAGGCCGAGCGCGACGGTCGCGGCGGTGGCCCAGGTCATCGGTCTGGGCAGTCGGGTCGTGGTGGTGACGGCGTGTCCGTGCAGGGTCGCGGCGACCGCGCGTCCGGCGGGCTGGTGGCGGGGGTGTACGGGTTCGTCGCCGGTGCCGGGGATGTCGTCGGGGCCCGCGTCGTCGGTGTCGGAGTCGTCCTCGTCGGAGCCCGCCTCCAGGACGGTGCCGTCGGCGGCCTGTCCGGGCGGGGCGGCCCGCCAGAAGGCCAGGTTCCAGACCTTGGCGGTGACGTACAGGGTGAGGAGGCTGGTCACGGCGGAACCGGTGACCAGGATCCACGCCCAGACGCCGCCGTCGGCGACCCCGGCGCGCATCAGGCCGAGCTTGCCGATGAAGCCGGAGAGCGGCGGGATGCCGGCCAGGTTCATGGCGGGTACGAAGAAGAGGAGGGCGAGCGGCGGGGCGGCGCGGGCGAGTCCGCCGATCCGGGTGAGCTCGGTGGTGCCGGACCGGCGTTCGATCATTCCGGTCACCAGGAAGAGCGTGGTCTGGACGGTGATGTGGTGGGCGACGTAGACGATCGCGCCGCCGTAGGCGTCCTGGGTGGCGAGGCCGATCCCGAAGACCATGAAACCGATGTGGCTGATGAGGGTGAAGGAGAGCAGGCGCTTCAGGTCGGTCTGGGCGACGGCGCCGAGGACGCCGATGACCATCGAGGCGAGGGCGGCGGCCATCAGCGGGTCGCCGAGCCGGTTGCCGGGGAAGAGCAGGGTCTCGGTGCGCAGCATGCAGTAGACGCCGACCTTGGTGAGCAGTCCGGCGAAGACGGCGGTGACCGGGGCGGGTGCGGTCGGGTAGGAGTCGGGGAGCCAGGCGGCGAGCGGGAAGACCGCGGCCTTGACGGCGAAGACGGTGAGCAGCATCGCCTGGATGAGGGTCTGGACGCCGAGCGGAAGGCCGGCGAGGCGGCCCGCGAGCTGTGCGAAGTTCGCGGTGCCGGTCGCCGCGTACGTCATGGCGATGGCGGTGAGGAAGAGCATCGACGAGAACAGCGAGATGATCACGTAGGTGGAGCCCGCGCGGATGCGGGGCCCGGTGCCGCCGAGGGTGAGCAGCACGAAGCTGGCGACCAGCATGATCTCGAAGCCGACGTACAGGTTGACGAGGTCGCCCGCGAGGAAGGTGCAGGAGACTCCGGCGACCAGGATCAGGTAGGCGGGGTGGAAGACCGCCACGGGGGTCTCCTCCTCGCGGTCGGCCATGCCCTGGCCGAGGGAGTAGACCAGTACGCAGAGGGTGACGGCCGAGGAGATGGTGAGCATCAGCCCGGACAGCCGGTCGGCGACCAGGGTGATGCCGAGCGGCGGCGCGAAGTCGCCGAGGTGAACGGTGAGCGGACCGCGGCTGTCGGCGACGGCCATCAGGGTGACGGAGAGTGCGAGGACGGCGGTGAGCACGGCGACGCTGACGAGGCGCTGGACCGCTTTGAGGCGGGTGCCGAAGGCGAGGCTGAGGCCGGTGGCGCAGAGCGGCAGCAGCACCGGCAGGGGGACGAGGGCGTTCATCCGGTGGCTCCCGGGTCGGTGTCTTCCGCGTGGACGAGCGGTGGCGGGTAGTCCTCGGGGTCGGCGCCCAGGATGTCGTGCCAGAGGTCGCCGGTGGCGTAGCGGCCGCGGGCCTGGAGGGCGCGGTCGGCGCGGAGGCGGGCGCGCAGGCGGCGGCGTTCGGCGCGGTAGCGGGCGCGTTCCTCGGGGGTGACGCCGGGGGCGGCGCGATAGCGCTCGCGCAGTTCGGCGCGTTCGCCCAGCACTTCGGCGCGCAGGATGATGCGGCGGTCCTCCTGGTCGTCGTGGACCTCGTCGGTGCCGGTCAGCTGGCTGCCGCGGTAGGCCATGGCGAGCAGGAAGGCGGTGGTGGCGAGGGTGATGACGATGGCGGTGAGGGCGATCGCCTGCGGGAGCGGGTCGGTGACCCGGCCGAGCGGGACGCCGTAGAGGAGCGGTTCGGCTCCGGCCCGCCCGCCCGCGGCGATGACCAGGAGGTTGATGCCGTTGCTCGCGATCACCGCGCCGAGCAGGATGCGGGTGAGCGGCCGGGTGAGCATGAGGATGCCGCCGACCGCGCAGAGTACCGAGGCGGTGGCCAGGAGGCAGGCGCTGACGGTCATCCGGGGGCGCCTTCCGTGCCGGGTGCCCCGCGGGGCGGCGGGGCACTGCCCGCCACGGCCGTCTGCTCGGCCGCCGCGCGCTCGATCTGGCGGTCGATCTTGGCGCCGAGTGCGCGGACGATGTCCAGCACCACGCCCAGGACCAGGAGGTAGACCCCGAAGTCGAAGAGGACGGGGGTGCCGATGTGGTACTCGCCGATCAGGGGCAGCCATCCGCGGTGGGTCCAGGCGTGCAGGACCGTTCCGTCGGCGAGGCCGAGCAGGGCGACGCCGGTGGAGACGGACAGGCCGAGGCCGGTGAAGAGTCCGGGCTGGAGCGGTGCGGCCTGGGCGAGTTCGAAGCGCCCGCCGGCCAGGTAGCGGATGATCAGGGCGAGTCCGGCGACGAGCCCGGCGACGAAGCCGCCGCCCGGCATGTTCTCGGCGCAGAACAGCAGGTAGACCGAGAGCACCAGGACCGGGTGGAAGAGCAGCCGGGCCACCACCTCGAAGACGACGGAGCGGTGTTCGGGCGCCAGGGTCGACCCGGCGGCGAGCCAGTCGCGTTCCGGCGCTCCTTCGTCACCCTGCGGGAGTCCGGTCATCGCGGGGGCCGTCAGCGACCACGCGGTACGGCCCCGGGGCTGGTCGGGCGGCGGGGCGGGGTCGGTGCGGCGGTGCAGGTAGAGGAGGCTGGTGACGCCGACCGCCGCGGCGGCGAGGACGGCGGACTCGCCCATGGTGTCCCAGGAGCGCAGGTCGACGAGGATGGTGGCGACCACGTCCTTCAGCCCGTGGTGAGCGACCTCCTCCACCATGGCCGCGCCCGCCGAGTCCGCCGTACGGGCGGATGCCGCGACCCACACCACCACGCCGAGCGTCGCCCCCGCGGCCAGGGCCACCGGGACGCGTCCGGCCCGCCGCCAGGTGCTGACGGTCTCCTGGAAGTGCACCGGCATCCGCCGCAGCACCAGCACGAACACGATCATCGACACCGTCTCCATGCAGAACTGGGTGAGCGCCAGGTCCGGTCCGCCCTGCACGACGAAGAGCAGCGCCGCGCCGTAGCCGGTCAGCCCGGCCAGGACCACGGCCTTCATGCGGCGGCGCACGGTGAGGCACATGAGGGCGGCGGCGCTGGTCAGTACGGCGACCGCGCCCTGGAGCGGGGCGTCCCAGAGCCGGGGGGCCGGGGCCCCCTGCCAGGGCCGGTCCACGGCGAGGACGGTGAGCTGACTGGCCAGCATCACCAGCAGGGTGGTGGCGAGGTAGACGGAGAGCGAGCCGCGCTGGACGAATCCGGTGAGCTGGAGGGAGAACCGTTCCAGTCCGAGCAGCAGATGGCCGAAGACGCTGTCGGCGGTCGGCCAGGCGATCCGCCGGGAGAGCCGGGTCACGGTGGTACGGCCCAGGAAGAGCAGCACACCGGCCGCGAGGGCGGCGGCGGAGAGCAGCAGCGCCGTCTCGAACCCGTGCCAGAGCGCGAGGTGGTACAGGTGGGCGGGCGGCCCGAAGGCGGCGGCGTACGCGGCGAAGAGCGGGTCGAGCCATCCGACGCCCGGTCCCAGCACCAGTCCGCAGAGCGCGAGCAGGGCGGGCGGTGCGAGGAAGGCCGGGCCGACGCGGTGCACCGGGGTGTCCGCGGCCCCGGGCTTGCGGGCGAAGGCGCCCCAGACGAACCGGATGGTGTACGCGACGGTCAGCGCCGAGCCCGCGACGGTGAGGCCGAGCGTCCAGCGGTCGGCGGCCGTGCCCTCCAGCAGTGCGGTGAAGGCCGCTTCCTTGGCCGCGAAGCCGAGCAGCGGGGGCAGCGCGGCCATGGAGGCGGCGGCGAGCACCGCGACCGCGCAGACGTGCGGCAGGGACCGTCCGACGCCGGAGAGCCGACGCAGGTCGCGGGTGCCCGCCGCGTGGTCGACGATGCCGGTGACGAGGAAGAGCGGGGCCTTGAACAGCGCGTGACCCAGGATCATGGCGGCGGCGGCCAGCGCGGTGTTGCGGTCACCGGCCCCGGCCAGCACGGTGAGGAAGCCGAGCTGGCTGACGGTGCCGTAGGCGAGGACGAGTTTCAGGTCGTGCAGGCGCAGCGCCCGCCAGCCGCCGAGCAGCATGGTCGCGGCTCCGAGCACGAGGACGACGGGCCGCCAGACGGGCACGTCCGCGAAGCCGGGGGCGAGCCGGGCGATGAGGTAGACCCCGGCCTTCACCATCGCGGCGGCGTGCAGATAGGCGCTGACGGGGGTGGGTGCGGCCATCGCGTTCGGCAGCCAGAGGCTGAACGGCCAGATCGCCGACTTCGACAGTGCGCCGCACAGGATCAGCACCACCGCGGCGGAGACCGCCGGGGTCGCCGCGGGCGGGTCGGCGAGGATCGCGGAGACGCGGTACGTTCCCGTCACCTGACCGATGATCAGGAAGCCGACGAGCATCGCGAGGCCGCCGAGGGTGGTCACGACGAGCGCCTGGAGCGCGGAGCGGCGGCTGTGCTTCTGCTCGCTGTCGTAGCCGATCAGCAGGTAGGAGAAGACCGTGGTCAGCTCCCAGAACACGTAGAGCGAGATCAGGTCGTCGGCCAGGACCAGCGCGAGCATGGCGCCCGCGAACGCCAGGAGGTTTCCGGCGAACCCGGCCAGCCGTGGGGTGGTGTCGCTGAAGTAGGAGGCGCAGTAGAGCAGGACGAGCGTGCCGACCCCGGCCGCGAGCAGCACCATCAGTTCGCCGAGGGCGTCGAGCCGCAGGACGACGGTGACGTCGTACGCGGGCATCCAGGGCCATGACCAGGTGACCGCGGAGCCGGAGACCGCGGTGTCCCACTGGGTGGCCGCCCACACGGTGGTGGCGGCGGGCGGCAGCGCGAGGACGACGAAGGCGCGTCGGCCCAGCGCCCGTACCAGCGGGTGCGCGAAGGCCGCCAGGACGAAGTGGCAGGCGATGAGCGCGGTCATGCGGCCCCGGGGGGCGTGTCACGCCGGTCCGGGGCAAAGGGCCGGGGCCTGGGCGATACAGAACGGACGAAGAGCACCGAATAGAGATATATCCCTCGCCGTGCTCCACCCGCACGGCGCGCCGCGCCTGTCAGCACCTGCTGGATTCGGCCACCGCCGGCTCCCGCCCCGCGGGCCGTGCGGCGAAACGGCGGGTTCCCGCCGCCCGCCGCCTGCCGGGCGTCGCGGAGCGGAAGGAGCTGCCGGGGCTACCGCCGGAGTCCGGCACCGGCTCCCCGTAACAGGAGGAACCCGTCATCTCCGGTCCCCGTGACGGCAATACGGCGGCGATACGGCACCGGGACGACGGGGCGCGGCAGGGGCAGCGGCGGGGGGCGCGGCAGAGCGGGGTCCGGAATGCGATGAGGATGTGCATGACCGGTGATGCACCAGTGAGCCCGGATTCTTTTCATTTTTTCACTGTGACTAAAATCTATCTGTCGAAGTTCTCAACGGATTTGACCAGTCCCGAGGCTGGCATCATCAAGGAGCACGCCCTGCGCACGCGCGCCTCACGGCGGACCGAGTCGACCACCATGTCGCTGCGGACAGCCCTGCTCGTTCTGGCCATCGTTCCCGGCGTCGCACTGGCCGCCCTCTGGGCCGTCACCAGTGGCCAGACCCTGCTGGACTTCCAACGCCAGGCGGCCCAGGGCCAATTGGCCGAGAAGGCCGGTCAGCCGTCCAACATCGTGTACTACAACCTGCAGCAGGAGCGTCGGCTCAGCGCCGAGGCGCTCGCCCGGCACGAGGGCGTCACCGACGAGCTCCGGCAGCAGCGCAAGAAGACCGACGAGGCCGTCAAGAGCTTCCAGTCCCTCTCCGGCGTGGGCGCCGACGACGCGCCCGCCGAGGTCCGTGACGCGGTCGGCAAGGCCCGCGAGGCCATCAACCAGCTGCCCGCCCAGCGCGCCCTCGTCGACGACGGCGGCGACGAGCAGCAGAAGGCCGTGTACCGCTACTACACGGATCTGATCGCGGTCGACCTCCAGCTCTTCGGGGCGCTCAGCCACGTCGACAACGGCCGTATCACCACGCTCTCGCAGCCGCTGGTCGACCTGTTCTGGACCAAGGAGATGATCTCCCGTTCGGACGCGCTGCTGGCACGCGGCTGGCCGGACGGGAAGCTGAGCACCACGGACCTGCGGCAGGTCCGCGAGGTGGTGTCCGGCCAGGAGCTCCAGTACTCCACCAAGGTCGTTCCCCAGCTGTCCACGGACGAACGGGCCATGTGGCAGACGATCGTGCGCAGCGAGGCGTGGAAGACCAAGACGCGGCTGGAGGGGCAGATCCTGCGTCCGGCCGAGGCCGACGCGGACGGATCGATCTCCCTCGGCGCCAAGGAGAAGACCTGGCGCGCGGCGATGGACGAGCTGGACCCGCAGATCGAGAAGCTGCTGGAACAGCGCACCGCCTCCGTGGTCGACGAGGGCAAGGGCAGCGTCATGTCGCTGCTGTTCAAGATGGCGCTGACGACGGTCGTCGGCCTGATCGCGGTGATCGCCGTCATCTGGACCACCTGGCGCCTCACCCGTAACCTCCGTCGCCGTATCGGCAGTCTGCAAGAGCGCGCCGAGGCCCTGGAGAAGTCGCTGCCGGACGTCGTCGAGCGGCTCGCCCTGGGTGAGCGGATCGACGTCGAGGCCGAGGCCCGCGCCATCGAGAACGACGCCAAGGGCGGCAAGAGCGACGAGTTGACCCAGCTCGGCGACGCGCTCAACCTGGCGCGCACCAGCGCCCTGGCGGCGGCCGTCAAGCAGGCCGACCAGCACCGCGGCTTCGAGCGGCTGCTCCAGCGGATCGCCCGCCGCACCCAGCAGCTGATCGGCCAGCAGCTGAAGAAGCTGGACGAGCTGGAGCGCAAGCACGAGGACCCCGAGGTGCTCGACGGCCTCTTCGACCTCGACCACCTCACCGCCCGGCTGCGGCGGTACGAGGAGAACCTGGTGATCCTCGCGGGCGGCTCCCCGCACCGGCGCTGGCGCAAGCCGGTTCCGCTGCTGGACGTGATGCGTTCCGCCCAGGGCGAGGTGCAGGACTACCGGCGGGTGGTGCTGGACCTGGACGGCAGCCCCTGGCTCTCCGAGCGGGCCGTCGGCCCCGTCTCCCACGTGCTCGCCGAGCTGATCGAGAACGCGCTCAGCTTCTCCCGGCCGCCCGCCCCGGTGGAGGTCAGGGCCGCCAAGGTGAGCCGCGGTCTGGCCATCGAGGTCGAGGACCGGGGCCTGGGGATGGACGAGGAGCAACTGGCGGCGGCCAACGTGCTGATGGCCAGCCCGCCCCGGATGGACGTGCTCGCCCACTCCGACGACATCCGTCTCGGCCTGTACGTGATCGCGCGCCTGGCGGACCAGCACGGTCTGCGGGTGGAGTTCCGTTCCTCGGCGTACGGCGGCACCCGCGTGGTCGTCCTCGTCCCCGACGAGCTGACCGTGCCCGAGCCGCGGACCGGTCCGGTCGGGGTGGCGAACCCCGCCCCGGCCGCGCAGCAGGCGCCGCCCGTCCCCGCGGCCCCCGAGCCCGGGGAGGCGCTGCCCACCCGCGTCCAGGGCCAGGCCCTCGCCGGGGTCACCGCGCTGAACGCGGCGGGTGCCCCGTACGCCGCCGCCGAACAGCCCCGCCCTGCGCCGGAGCAGGACCCGCTGCCCTACCCGTCCCCCGCCGACCCGTATCCGGGCCAGGAGCAGCCGTACCCGGCGCCCGGGCAGCCGGCCGCGCCGGTGCCTGGCGGGACGTACCCGGCCCCCGAAGCGCCGTACGCGACCCCCGAGGACACGTACACGGCCCCCGAAACGCCGTACGCGGCCGCCGGGGACACGTACCCGGCCCCCGAGGGCACGTACGCGGCCCCCGAAGCGCCGTACGCGGCCTCCGAAGGCGCGTACGGCACGGCCGAGCAGCCGTACATGACGGCCGCCGGGCAGTACCCCGTGGGCCAGTCGCCGTACGCGGCCGAGGAGCCGTACCCCCGTCCCCCGGCGACGTACGCGGCGCCGTACGCCGCCGGGACCGGGCCGGACCCGGCGTCCCCGCCGCAGCCCGCGCCGGAGGTCTTCCGGACCGCCTCGCTCCCGGTGTCCGAGCCCGACCACCCCGCGCCGCCGGACCCGGGCGCGGACCTCGCCCACGCCCCGGACCACGGGGCCGGGCAGCCCGCCTCCCCCGGCTCGGAGCCACCGCTGCCGCGCCGGGTCCGGCAGGCCAGCCTGGCCGATGAACTGCGGATCACCCCGGCGGGCACCCGGCCCGCCGCCCCGCAGCCGCCGGGCCGCCCGGAGAACCCGCTGCCACGCACGGAGCCCCGCCGGGCCGGTGCCGCGATCGGAGCGTTCCAGCGCCGGTCCCGGGCCGCCCGCGCGACCGACGAGGCACCGGCGCAGCCCGCACCGCCCGCCCTCCCCCTGCCCACGAGAGAAGAACGGCCATGACACGCACTACCGCCACCCACCAGGACCTCGACTGGCTGCTCGACGGCCTGGTGGACTCGGTGGCCGAGACCCAGAACGCCGTCCTGCTGTCCGACGACGGGCTCGTGGTGAGCCATTCGCGGACCATCAGCCGCCCCGACGCCGAGCGGCTGGCCGCCATCTGCACCGGCCAGCAGAGCCTGGCCCGCGGAGTCGGCCAGCTCTTCAACGGCGGCAGCGTGCACCAGGTGATCGTCGAGCTGAACGAGCTCTGGCTCTTCATCATCGCCGCCGCCCAGGGCACCCACCTCGCCGTCATCGCCTCGCAGGAGGTGGACGCCGAGATCATGTCGCTCGCCATGCACAACCTCGTGCAGCAGGTCGGCCAGAAGCTCAGCACGCCGGTCCGCGGCGAGTTCGACGCCTTCGGCACCGGGGACGGGCAGCGCGCGTGACCCCGTACTGGGAGGACGAGGCCGAGGAGGACGCGGCGGGCACGATGGTGCGTCCGTACACCATCACCCATGGCCGGACCGCTCCCGAGCGGGACGACTTCAGCCTGATCACGGTGCTGACGACCGCGCAGGACCCCCGCGACGAGCACGGCGCGCCGGTCCGGCCCGGACGGCTCCAGCCGGAACACCGGATGATCCTGGAGCGCTGCCGCCGCCCGGCAGCGGTCGCCGAGGTCTCCTCCGACCTCGGCCTCCCGGTATCGGTGACCAAGATCCTGCTGGCCGACCTCGTCGCCCAGGGCCTGCTGCTGGCCCGCGCCCCCCTCTCGGTGGCGCGGGTCGCGGGCGGCGCCACCATGGGCGTGCTCGCCGCCGTTCGTGACGGACTCCGGAGACTCTGAACCAAGATGACAAGCAGTCAGGCGGCCCCCGCCGCCGTAAAGATCCTTATCGCCGGAGGCTTCGGCGTCGGCAAGACCACCCTGGTGGGCGCCGTCAGCGAGGTCGCTCCGCTGCGCACCGAGGAGTACCTCACCAAGGCCAGCGTCGGCGTCGACGACCTGGCCGGGGTCGGCCAGAAGGACACCACCACCGTGGCGCTGGACTTCGGCCGCATCACGGTCAGTCCCGAGCTGGTGGTCTACCTCTTCGGCACCCCGGGGCAGGAACGTTTCTGGTTCATGTGGAACGACCTGGTCAACGGGGCGCTCGGCGGTGTGGTGATCGCCGACACCCGCAGGCTGGAGACGAGCTTCGCCTCGATCGACTTCTACGAGAGCCGCAGCATCCCCTTCGTGGTGGCCATCAACTGCTTCCACGGCCACAACACCCGCACCCCGGACGAGATCAGGGCCGCCCTCGATCTCGACCCGCACGTACCGCTGCTCATCGGCGACGTCCGCGAGCGGCCCTTCGGCCGGGACGTCCTGCTGGCCCTGGTGGACCACCTGATGAGCCTGCCCGCGGCGGCCGGCTGACCGCGGGCCGGTCCCGCGTGCCTCCCCGGCCCTTCTCGCTCCTTCCCGCTCCTTCTCGCTCTGGAGACACCTGAGATGGCAACACCCCTGCGCGTCCTGATTCACGGTGGCGGCATCGGCGGGCTGACCCTCGCCACCGCACTGGCCCGGCGCGGTCACACCGTCGAGGTCGCCGAGCTCCGCGACGAGGTGGACGCGCTCGGCGTCGGCATCATCCAGCCGTCCAACGCCCTTCACGTGATGCGGGAGATCGGGGTCCTCGACGACTGCCTGGCCGCGGGATTCGAGTGGGAGGTGCTGACCATCGCCGACCCGGCGGGCGGCACCCTCGCCGAGATACCCCAGCCCCGGATGGCCGACGCCCCCTCCAACAACGGCATCCCGCGCCCCGCCCTGGCCCGGGTGCTGAACTCCGCGGCCACCGCCGCGGGCGCGAAGATCCGGTTCGGCACCACGATCAGCGAACTGGCCGACGACGGCACCGGCGTGGACGTCACCCTGTCCGACGGCTCCTCGGGCCGCTGGGACCTGGTGGCCGGCTTCGACGGCATCGGCTCCCCGCTGCGCACCCGGCTCTACGGGGACCGCTACACCCCCGAGTACACCGGCTTCGCCAACTGGCGGGTGACGGTGCCCCGCCAGCCGCAGGTGCGCGGTGTGGTGATGGGCACCGCGGGCAAGGACGCCAAGGCGCTCCTCACCCCGATCACCGAGGAACTGATGTACCTGGGCGCGGTGTTCGCCGAGGCCGAGGACTTCCGGCCGGACCCGGAGCGGGCGCACGAGCAGCTCGCGGAGCGGCTGCCGATGTTCTCCGGTCCGGTCGCCGAGGCGCTGGCCACCGTCACCGACCCGGCCGCGGTGGTGTACTCGCGGATCTCCCAGGTGACGGTCGAGGAGCCGTGGCACGTCGGACGGGTCGTCCTCGCCGGTGACGCCGCGCACGCCTCCACCCCGCACCTCGCGCAGGGCGCGGCGATGGCCGTGGAGGACGCGCTGGTGCTGGCCGAGTCGCTGGACGCCGAGGACGGCGTGGCCGCGGCGCTCGAAGCGTGGGAGGCGCGCCGCCGCCCCCGGGCCATGTGGGTGCAGGCCCTCTCGCGCGCGGTGCTGAAGCAGGAGACCGGCACCGCGACGACGCCCGAGGAGGACGAGCTGCTGAAGGTCGGCATCCCCGGCGCCGCCCATGTACTGGTCCAGCCGTACTGAACCGTTCAAGGGCCTGATCAAGAGACTGGTCAAGGGCCTGGTCAAGAGACTGCTCAAAGGTCCGGCCGAGGGCCCGCGCGGTCGTCGGTGAGCCCGTGCGGGCCCGGGAGAACTCCTGGGCCCGCACGGTGCGTTCTACGGCAGGACAGCCACCCCGTCGATCTCCACCAGGGCCCGCTCGTCCCAGAGACGGGTCACCCCGACGACCGCCATCGCCGGGTAGTCGCGGCCGGCCAGCCGCCGCCAGACACGGCCCAGTTCCGCCACGCGTCCCCGGTAGTCGGCCACGTCGGTGGCGAACACCGTGACCCGGGCGAGGTCGGTCGGGGCGCCGCCCGCCGCGCGGAGCGCGGTCAGCAGGTTGGCGAGCGCCGTGGCGAACTGCGCGGTGAGGTCGTCGCCCACGATCCTGCCGTTCTGGTCCAGGGCGGTCTGCCCGGCCAGGAAGACCAGCTGGCTCCCCGTGACCGTGACGGCGTGCGAGAACCCCGTGGGCGGGGACAGGTCGACGGGGTTGATCCGGTGTACCGGACTCATGCGGAAGCCTCCCGGCTCGCGTACAGCTCTTTGGCGATGATGGTGCGCTGGACCTCGCTGGCGCCTTCGTAGATCCGTGGGGCGCGGACCTCCCGGTAGAGGTGTTCCAGGAGGTGGCCGCGGCGCAGGGCACGGGCGCCGTGCAGTTGGACGGCGGTGTCGACGACGTACTGGGCGGTCTCGGTGGCGTACAGCTTGGCCATGGCGGCCCGCCCCGGCACCCCGGGCTCCCCCGCGTCGTACGCGGCGGCGGCCGCGTACACCAGGAGCCGGGCCGCCTCGGTCCGGGTGGCCATCTCGGCGACCTGGTGGGAGACGGCCTGGAGGTCCTTCAGCACGCCGCCGAACGCGGTGCGCGCGGCGGTGTGCTCCACCGCGGCGTCGAGCGCGGCGCGGGCCATGCCCACGGCGAACGCGCCGACGCTGGGGCGGAAGAGGTTGAGGGTGTCCATCGCGACGTGGAATCCCCGGTCCGGTACGCCGAGCACATCGGCGGCGGAGACCGGGACGCCGTCGAACTCCAGCGCACCGATGGGGTGCGGCGAGAGCATGTCGAGGGCGGTGCCGGTCAGCCCCGGGCGGTCGGCGGGGACCAGGAACGCGGTGATGCCGCGGGAACCGGTGCCGGGGGCGGTGCGCGCGAAGACGGTGTAGAAATCGGCCTCCGGCGCGTTGGAGATCCAGTACTTCTCGCCGGTCAGCCGCCAGCCCCCGCCGTCGGGTTCGGCGCCGGGTCCGGCGCCGTGCCCGGCCGCGGAGCCCACCGCCGCGCCAGCCGCGGGCGCGGCCTTCAGCGCGAGGGCCGCCGCGTCCGACCCCGCGCCGGGCTCACTGAGCGCGAAGGCGGCGACGGCTCGGCCGGCCCGCACCTCGGGCAGCCAGCGGGCGCGCTGGGCGGGCGTGCCGGAACGGACCAGGGGGTGGGTGCCGAGCCCCTGGAGGGCCAGCGCCGTCTCGGCCTCCGTGCAGCCGCGGGCCAGGGACTCGCGCAGCAGGCAGAGGTCGAGGGCGCCGGAATCGAGCATCCGGCCGAGGAGACCCGCCTCGCCGAGCGCGGCGAGCAGCGGGCGGTTGACATGTCCGGGGTCACCCTTCTCGGCGAGTGGGCGCAGGTGCCTCTCGGCGAGGCTTCGCAGCTCCTCGCACCAGGCGGTCTGCGCCGGTTCGAGTGAGAATGCCGTCATACCCGCGCTCCTCTTGTTCTGTTATGTCGTTTTCTCGTACCCGTTCTTCGCATCCGCGCTCCGGCCTGTCGTCCAGTCCACTCCGTGCTCGTCTGCCCAGTCGTACGATTTCCAGTCCACTCGCCTTATCGCGGACCGTTGACTACCGTCACCCAAACGATACGCTCCAGAGGCGACAAGGGGGCGATCCGTCATGGACCCGAAGACCTCAGCGCACCTCGACCCGTTCGCCAGGGAGCACCTGCCACCCCGAGACCAGTGGCCGGAGCTCCTCTTCGACCTTCCCGCCCTGCGCTACCCGGACCGCCTCAACTGCGCGGCGGAGCTGCTGGACCGCACGGCGGAGCGGTTCGGTCCGGACCGCCCCGCCTTCCGCACCGATGACGGCGCGGTCTGGAGCTACGGGGAACTGCGCGAGCGGGTGGACCGGATCGCCCACGTCCTCACCGCCGACCTGGGCGTCGTACCCGGCAACCGCGTCCTGCTGCGCGGCCCCACCGGCCCCCGGCTGGCCGCCTGCTGGCTCGCGGTGCTGAAGGCCGGTGCGATCGCCGTCACCGTGCTGGACCGGCAGCGGCCCGGCGAGCTGTCCGCCATCTGCTCGCTGGCCAGGGTCAGCCACGCGCTGTGCGACGCCCGTTCGGCCGAAGACCTGCTGAAGGCGAACGTGCCGGGGCTGCGCACCACGGTGTACGGGGGCGACGCACCGGACGACCTGCTGCGGCTGGCCGCGGCCCGGCCGGGCCCGTACCGGGCGGTGGACACCGCGGCCGACGACGTCGCGCTGATCGCCTTCACCTCGGGCACCACCGGACGCCCGAAGGGCTGCATGCACTTCCACCGGGACGTCCTCGCCATCGCCGACACCTTCTCGGCCCAGGTGCTGCGTCCCACCCCCGACGACGTGTTCGCGGGCAGTCCGCCGCTGGGCTTCACCTTCGGACTGGGCGGACTGGTGGTCTTCCCGCTGCGGGCCGGTGCCAGCGCGCTGCTGCTCGAACAGTCCGGCCCGGCCAGGCTCCTGCCCGCACTCGCCGCCCACCGGGTCTCCGTGCTCTTCACCGCGCCGACCGCCTACCGGGTGATGCTCGACCGGCTCGGCGACTACGATCTGAGCACGCTGCGCCGCTGCGTCTCGGCCGGGGAGAACCTCCCGGCGGCCACCTGGCGGGCGTGGTACGAGCGGACGGGGCTGCGCATCATCAACGGCATCGGCGCCACCGAGCTGCTGCACATCTTCATCTCGGCGGCCGACGACGCGATCCGCCCCGGCACCACCGGACTCCCGGTGCCCGGCTGGCAGGCCCGGGTGCAGGACCGGGAGGGCCGCCCGGTGCCGGACGGGGAGCCGGGACTGCTCGCCGTACGCGGCCCGGTCGGCTGCCGCTACCTCGCCGACCCGCGCCAGCGGGACTACGTCGCGCACGGCTGGAACCTCACCGGGGACACCTACACGCGCGACGCGGACGGCTACTTCCGCTACGTGGCCCGCGCCGACGACATGATCATCTCCTCCGGGTACAACATCGCGGGCCCCGAGGTCGAGGACGCCCTGCTGCACCATCCGGCGGTGGCCGAGGCGGCGGTGGTGGGCCGGGCGGACGAGCTGCGCGGCCAGATCGTGGCGGCGTACGTGGTGGTGCGCGAGGGTGCGGCGGTGACCGCCGACGAGCTGCGCACGTACCTGAAGGAGGAGCTCGCCCCGCACAAGTGCCCGCGCGTGGTGGAGTTCCTGGAAGCGCTCCCCCGTACCGCCACCGGCAAGCTCCAGCGCTTCCGGCTGCGGGAGGGCTGACCCGGTCCGCCAACTGAGGGAAGGGGAAAGCGGATACGAAGTCCCGTCGGCCACAGCCCGGCACGTGGCGGAAGCGTTCGTACCGCCTCAACGAGAACGCCTCCTGCGTGGAGGCCGCCGAGTTCCCGGACCGGACCGGGGTCCGGGACGCGAAGGACCGGCAGGGACCGGAGCCGGCGCTCCCCTCCTCGTCGTGGTGCGGGTTCATCGCAGCCCTCCGTGCGGGAGGACTCGGCGGCTGACACGCCGGATGCCCGGCCCGCCGGAATGCGGCTCGGGCCGGTTCCCGCGCCGCGCTGCCCGGCTCGCTGCCCGGCTCGCTGCCTGGTGCCGAACTGCCGCGGCCGGACGCCTGGCCCAGGATCGCGCTTGTACGTCGGCGCCCCGGCCTGGCGGTCGGTCTCGCGGCCCGCGGCAGCGTGGTCGGCGCCGGCTTCTCCAGCCGCTGTGGACCCGGGGCCGGGCGGTCGGCCAGGACACCCGGTACGCGTACGCGCCCCGCCTGCCCCGCGCGCGGCAGGATGAGGCATGACCTGGACCTTCACCGATGACGTCGATGTCTTCCTCGACGCGGCCGGTGCCTCGCTGGCCGCCCGGCCCGCCGAGAACACCCTGCTGCTGACCCTCACCGACGCCCTGCGCCGCCACGGCCCGCACGCCTACGGGGCGGGCGTCCCGCTGCTGGGCTGGTGGCGCGGGGCGGACGGCGAGGTGGCCGGGGCGCTGGTGCGGACGCCACCGCATCCGCTGGTACTGGGGACCGTCGCCCCCGAGGCGGTGGGCCCGCTGGCCGCCGCGCTCGCGCCGAACCGGTTCAGCGCGGACCGGGCCACGGCCGAGGCGCTCGCCGCCACCTGGCCCGGCCACCGGGTCGAGGAGGAGCAGCGGCTCTACCGGCTGGGCACGCTGGTCCCGCCCTCCCCCGCCCCGCCCGGCCGGGCCCGGAGGGCCGCGCCCGCCGACCGGGAGCTGCTGGTGCGCTGGCATCACGCCTTCGCCGAGGAGGCGGGTACGCCGATCGTCCGTGCCGAGCGGATGGTCGACGAGCGGACGGCCTCGGGCGGGCTGACGGTCTGGGAGGACGGCGGGGCCCCGGTGTCGATGGCGGGGGTCTCCGCGCGGATCGCGGGCACCGTCCGGGTGGTCGCGGTCTACACCCCGCCGGAGTGCCGGGGCCGGGGGTACGCGGCGGCGGTGACCGCGGAGGTGAGCCGGGGGGCGGTGGCGGCGGGCGCACGGGCGGTGCTGCTCTTCACCGACCTCACGAACCCCACCAGCAACGGGGTGTACCGGCGGATCGGCTTCCGCCCGGTCTCGGACCGGCTGACGGTCTGCGCGGCCGGGCGGTGAGCGGGCCGCCGGAGCCCTTCTGGCTGGTCGCGGCGAATGTCGTGCTGTGGCGGCGGTACGGGCCGCTGGGCCAGGAGCTGCGGCCCGGCACCAAGGCGTACCGGGGCGGCGCGAAGGTCTACGTCGTCAGCACGTACCCGGGGACGGGGAACCAGCAGCTGACCACGGTGGGGCGCGGGCGGCACACCGGCCGCTGGATCACGATCGACACGGCGACCCGTCACTTGTACGGCTTCCGGGCGCGGCTGGTGTACAGCCCGGCCGTGCTGAGGCGGTGCGCCGGTGCAGGGCGCGCGCCCCGGGCGGAGGCGGAGGAGCTGGCGGCGCCGCTGGAGCGGATCGCCGGTGAGGAGCGGCACGCCTGGCACGGGGGCCCGCACCCGGACCCGTGCCTGTGCCACGCCTGCCGGCCGCCGGTCAGTCCAGGGTGAGGCGGGGTTTCGGGGCATCGGTGCGACCGGTCGGCGGGGTGCGGCTGCCCGCGCGGTACGGGGCAGGCCAGGGCGCCCCGGGTCCGGAATAGCCCTGCTCGGCCGCCGCGTGCAGCGTCCAGTGCGGGTCGTAGAGGTGCGGGCGGGCCAGGGCGCAGAGGTCGGCCCGCCCCGCGAGCAGCAGGGAGTTGACGTCGTCCCAGGAGGAGATGGCGCCGACCGCGATGACGGGCACGCACAGGGTGTTGCGTATCCGGTCCGCGTACGGGGTCTGGTAGGAGCGGCCGAACTCAGGCTGTTCGTCGGGCACCACCTGGCCGGTGGAGACGTCGATGGCGTCGGCCCCGTGGGCGACGAAGGCGCGGGAGATCTCCACGGCGTCGTCGGCGGTGGTGCCGCCCGCGGCCCAGTCGGTGGCGGAGATCCGGACGGTCATGGGCCGGTCGTCGGGCCAGGCCGCGCGGACCGCGTCGAAGACTTCGAGGGGGTAGCGGAGTCTGCCCCGGAGCGAGCCGCCGTAGGCGTCGGTGCGGTGGTTGGTGAGCGGCGAGAGGAAGCCGGAGAGCAGATAGCCGTGGGCGCAGTGCAGTTCGAGCAGGTCGAAGCCGCTCTGTCCGGCGCGGCGGGCAGCCGAGACGAACTGCTCGCGCACGGTGTCGAGCCCCGCCCGGTCCAGAGCGTGCGGAACCTGGTTGACCCCGGCCGCGTAGGGAATCGGGGAGGCGGCGACGAGCGGCCAGTTGCCGTGCGGCAGCGGCTGGTCGATGCCCTCCCACATCCGCCGGGTGGAGCCCTTGCGCCCGGAGTGGCCGAGCTGTACGCCGATGGCGGTCCCCGGGGCACCGGCGTGAACGAAGTCGGTGATCCGGCTCCAGGCGGCGGCCTGCTGCGGGGTGTAGAGGCCGGTGCAGCCGGGGGTGATACGGCCCTCGGCGCTGACGCACACCATCTCCGTCATGACGAGTCCGGCGCCGCCGAGCGCGCGGGCGCCCAGGTGGACGAGGTGGAAGTCGCCCGGGACGCCGTCCTCGGCCTCGTACATGTCCATGGCGGAGACGACGACGCGGTTGCGGAGTTCGAGGCCGCGCAGCCGCAGGGGGGTGAACATCGGCGGGACACCCGGGGCGCAGCCGAACTCCTCCTCGACGGCGGCGGTGAAGGAGGGGTCGCGCAGCCGCAGGTTGTCGTGGGTGACGCGGCGGCTGCGGGTGAGGAGGTTGAAGGCGAACTGGCGGGGCGGCTGGTCGACGTAGGTGCCCAGCTCCTCGAACCAGCGCAGGCTGGCGGCGGCGGCCCGCTGGGTGGACGCGACGACCGGTCGGCGCTCGGTCTCGTACGCGGTCAGCGCGCGGGGCAGATCGGGCTGCTCCTCGATGCAGGCGGCCAGGGCGAGGGCGTCCTCGACGGCGAGTTTGGTGCCGGAGCCGATGGAGAAGTGCGCGGTGTGCGCGGCGTCGCCGAGGAGGACGGTGTTGCCGTGGGACCAGTGCGCGTTGACGACGGTGCGGAAGGTGAGCCAGGAGGAGTTGTTGGAGCGCAGTTTCCGGCCGCCGAGTGCCTGCTGGAAGATCTCGGCGCAGCGCAGCGTCGCGTGCTCGGTTGCGCGGCTGTCGAATCCGGCGGCCCGCCAGACCTCCTCGCGCATCTCGACGATGACGGTGGAGGCGTCGGCGGCGAAGGGGTAGGCGTGCAGCTGCATCACCCCGTGCGGGGTCTCGGCGATCTCGAAGCGGAAGGCGTCGAGGGCGAAGTCGGCGGCGAGCCAGATGTAGCGGCAGCGGTGGCCGGTGAGGCGGGGGCCGAAGCTGTCGGCGTGAGCGGTACGGGTACGGCTGTGCACCCCGTCGGCGGCGATCACCAGATCGTGTCCGGCGGCCAGCTCGGCGGCGGGCGGCGCCTCGGTACGGAAGCGGAGCCGTACGCCGAGCGAGGCACAGCGCTCGTGCAGGACGTGCAGGAGCCGGCGCCGCCCGAGCGCGGCGAAGCCGTGGCCGCCAGAGGTGTGGGTGACACCGCGGTGGACGATGTCGATGTCGTCCCACCGGACGAATTCCTCGCTGAGCGCCCGGTAGACGACGGGGTCGGCGTGCTCGATGCCGCCGAGGGTCTCGTCGGAGAGGACGACGCCGAAGCCGAAGGTGTCCTCGGGGGCGTTGCGTTCCCAGACGGTGATCTCACGGTCCGGGTCGAGCCGTTTGAGCAGGGCCGCGGCGTAGAGCCCGCCCGGTCCGCCGCCGATGACCGCGATGCGCCGCACGGAGGGCCGGGTGGCCATCGTCAGCGTCCCCGCCACTTGGGGGGCCGTTTCTCGGTAAAGGCGGCGTGGAATTCGGCGTAGTCCTCGCCGTGCATCAGCAGGGCCTGGGTGGCGGCGTCCAGCTCGACGGCGGCGGCGAGCGGCAGGTCGAGCTCGGCGGTGAGCAGGGCCTTGGTCTGGGCGAGGGCGAGGGCGGGCCCGTCGGCGAGGCGGCGGGCGAGCACGGCGGCGCGCTCGTCGGCCCGGCCTTCGTCGGTCAGCTCGCTGATCAGCCCGATCCGTTCCGCCTCGGCGGCGCGGACGGGTTCGCCGAGCATCAGCAGCCGGGTGGCGTGGCCGAGGCCGACGACCCGGGGCAGCAGATAGGCGGCTCCCATGTCCCCGCCGGAGAGCCCGACCTTGGTGAACAGGAAGGCGAAGCGGGCGGAGGGGTCGGCGACGCGGAAGTCGGCGGCCAGCGCGAGCACCGCCCCCGCCCCGGCGGCCACTCCGTGGACGGCGGCGACGACCGGGAAGGGGGCCTCCCTGACGGCCCGGACGACCTGCCCGGTCATCCGGTTGAAGTCCAGCAGCTGGGCGGTGTCCATGGCGAGGGTGGCACCGATGATCTCGTCGACGTCGCCGCCGGAGCAGAATCCGCGCCCCTCCCCGGCGAGTACCAGGGCGCGCACGGCGCGTTCGCGGGACAGTTCGGCGAGCAGGTCGCGCAGGTCGGCGTAGGCGCCGAAGGTGAGCGCGTTGAGCTTCTCGGGGCGCGCGAGGGTGACGGTGGCGACCCCGTCCTTGATGGTCAGCCGCAGATGGCGCCAGTCGTCCGTGCGCGGTGCCGAGCTGGGAAACGGGCTCATCGAGGGGGCTCCCCTTCAGCCGTCGGGCTGCTGCCTGGACCCGAATTTATCACTCGTACGTGACTCCCGTCATGAGTGCGCGATAGGGCTGCACAGGGAAAAAAGAGTGTCCAACGTCCCTTTCATACCGGTCGGCAGTCCCTTGTCTCTCTCGTTGCAGTTCGTAAGGTTGAAACCGAGAAGTCTCGAACTCCACACAGGTCCCGCGCCCCCGAGGGCCCGCTTCCAGTCCAGGAACGGAAACCATGCCGTGCTCCCCGATGCCCCCGATGTCCCTCCCCCCGCCTCATGGCGGATCACGCTGCCGCACTCGACGGCAGCCGTCCCGATAGCCCGTGCCCTGATCCGCACCGCACTCGCGGACATCGACGCGCCGGCCGACACCGACACGGCCGAGCTCCTCACCGCGGAGCTGGTGGCCAACGCGGTCGAGCACACCCTCAGCGGCGAGCCGATCGAGCTGGTGGTGGAGCTCCTGCCCACCGGCTGCCAGGTCGAGGTGCACGACCGCTCCCCGGCCCCGCCCGGCGGTCTCGACTTCCCCCACCCCGGCGGCGAGCCGGACCCCTGGCAGGAACACGGCCGGGGGCTGCTGCTGATCCGCGCGCTCAGCTCCTCCTGCGGCCACCGCCCGACGGAGCACGGCAAGGCGGTGTGGTTCACGCTCCCGCCCCTCGCGCCCCAGGACTGAGCGGCCCCGGCCCGGACAGCGGAACCGGACGGCGAGGGCCGGACGGCGGCGGGGCTCAGCCGGTCCGGCCGGCGGCGAGCCGGGAGTGGACGCGGCCGTAGCCGGCGTACACCGCCGAGCCGACGAGCAGGAAGACCGCGAACTGCAGCCAGGTCGCCCAGCCCGTCCCGTACATCAGGTAGAGGCAGAAGGCGATGCCCAGAAGCGGGCCCAGCGGGTGGAGCGGCGCCCGGAAGGGGCCGCGCACCTCCGGGTTGCGGCGGCGCAGCACGATCACCGCGAGGTTCACCGCGACCATGGTGGCCAGCGCGCCGATGGTGGTCAGGTTCACCACCATGTCGAGCGAGGAGAAGGCCGCCGGGACCGCGAAGACCACGGCCACGATCCAGGTGTTGGCGACCGGGGTCGCGGTGCGCGGCGAGACCCGTTCGAAGATCCGGGGGACCAGCCCGTCCCGGGACATCGACATCAGGATGCGGGTCTGCCCGTACATCACCGCGAGCACGACGGAGGCGATCGCGACGACCGCGCCGAAGGCGACGATCCCGCCGCCCGCGGTCGAGCCGGTGACCTGGTTGACGACGATCGACAGCGCCGCGGGCCGGTCGGCGACCGCCTGCGGCCCCAGCGCGCCGATGGCACCGAGTGCGACCGCGCAGTAGAGCAGGGTGACCAGTCCGATGCAGATCATGATCGCGACCGGGATGTTCCGCCGGGGGTTGCGGACCTCCTCGCCCGCGGTGGTGATGGCGTCGAAGCCGATGTACGAGAAGAAGGCCAGCGAGGCCCCGGCGGTGACCCCGCCCGCGCCCTCGGCGAAGAACGGCGTGAGGTTGCCGCGCTCGAAGGCGGTGAAGGCGACGGCGCAGAACGCGACCAGGACGGCGATCTTGAGGACGGCCATCGCGGCGGTGGCCCCGGCGCTCTCCCGGACCCCCCGCACCAGCAGGGTGGCGGCCATCATCACCACCAGCACGGCGGGCAGGTTGATCACCCCGCCGTCTCCGGGCCCGGCCGAGAGGGCCTCGGGCAGCCGCACACCGATCAGGCTGTCCAGCAGTTCGTTGACGTACTGGCTCCAGCCGACGGCGACCGCGGAGACCGAGACGCCGTACTCCAGCAGCAGACACCAGCCGACGAGGAACGCGACGCGTTCGCCGAGGGTGGCGTAGGCGAAGGAGTAGGAGCTGCCGGAGACCGGGATGGCGCTGCCCAGTTCGGCGAAGGAGAACGCGGTGAAGACGCAGGTGATCGCCGCGAGCACGAAGGAGAGCACGACCGCGGGGCCCGCTTCGGCGACGCTGTCGGAGAGGCCGACGAAGATCCCGGTCCCGACGACGGCACCGATACCGAAGCACACCAGCTGGAAGAGGCCCATGGTGCGCTTGAGGCCGTGCCCCTCCAGGTCCGCGCCGGACTCGGCGATCAGCTGGTGGGGGCTCTTGACGCGCGGCCCGGACGGGTGCAGCGGACTCACGGGGACGGGCTCTTCTCTGAGGGGCGCGGAAAAGGAAGTGGGGTTCGAGCGTGCGAGCTCGAACCCCACCGGATGGCACCATCATAGCCATCTCTCCGCATATTCACCCAATTGGGTGCATGATCATGCAATTGTCGGCTTCCGGCCGTCCGTCACCGGCCCGGGGACGCCATCGTCGCGACCAGCACGGCCTTGATGGTGTGCATCCGGTTCTCCGCCTCGTCGAAGACGAGCGAGTGGGCTGATTCGAAGACCTCGTCGGTGACCTCCAGCTCCGTCAGTCCGTACTCCGCCTCGATGCCGCGCCCGACCTCGGTCCCGAGGTCGTGGAAGGCCGGGAGGCAGTGCAGGAACTTCACGTCCGCGTTGCCGGTGGCGCGGAGTACGTCCATGGTCACGGCGTACGGCGCCAGCGCGGCAATGCGCTCGGCCCAGACCTCCTTGGGCTCACCCATGGAGACCCAGACGTCGGTGGCGACGAAGTCGGCGCCCCTGACGCCCTCGGCGACGTCCTCGGTGAGGGTGACGACCGCTCCGCCGGCAGCGGCGAGGCGGCGGGCCTCGGCGACGACCGGCTCCGCGGGCCAGTACGCCTTCGGCGCGACGATCCGTATGTCCATACCGAGCAGGGCGCCGGTGATCAGGTAGGAGTTGCCCATGTTGAAGCGGGCGTCGCCGAGGTAGGCGAAGGAGATCCGCTCCAGCGGCTTGTCGCAGTGCTCGGTCATGGTGAGGAGGTCGGCGAGCATCTGGGTCGGATGCCAGTCGTCGGTGAGCCCGTTGAAGACCGGCACGCCGCCGTGGACGGCCAGCTCCTCGACGGCCGCCTGGCTGTCGCCGCGGTACTCGATGCCGTCGAACATCCGGCCGAGGACGCGCGCGGTGTCCTTCACCGACTCCTTGTGCCCCATCTGCGAGCCGGAGGGGTCCAGGTAGGTCGTGGAGGCGCCCTGGTCCGCGGCGGCCACCTCGAAGGCGCAGCGGGTGCGGGTCGAGGTCTTCTCGAAGATGAGCGCGATGTTCTTGCCGCGCAGCCGCTGCGTCTCGGTCCCGGACTTCTTGGCCGCCTTGAGCTCGGCCGCCAGCTCGATCAGGCCGCGGAACTCCTCGGCCGTGAAGTCCAGCTCCTTGAGGAAGTGGCGGCCTGCGAGGTCTATGGCCATGGTGCAGCTCCAGGGTCGGGCGAGGGTCGCGCGTGCAGTGATTCTGGAAGTCTATACGACGCACTGCATCGCTATACGGAATGGTCGCGCAGCCCGCGCGGCCCGCCCCGCTCCCCCGCGTCCTGCGCCCGCTCTACACCGCGTCGCGCACCACCGGACAGCTCATGCAGCGCGGGCCGCCCCGGCCCCGGCCGAGTTCGCTGCCGGGGATCTCGATGACCTCGATCCCCTCCTTGCGCAGGAAGGTGTTGGTCGTGGCGTTGCGCTCGTACGCGACGACGACGCCCGGCTCGACGGCCAGCACGTTGCAGCCGTCGTCCCACTGCTCGCGCTCGGCGGCGTGCACGTCCTGGGTGGCGGTGAGCACCCGGATCGCGTCCAGCCCCAGGGCGCGCGCGATCGCCCGGTGCATCTGCTCGGGCGGATGGTCGGTGACCTTCAGGTCCCGGGGGCCGTCGCCGGGCTCGATGGTGTACGAGCGGAGCATGCCCAGCCCGGCGTACTGGGTGAAGGTGTCGCCGTCGATCATCGTCATCACCGTGTCGAGGTGCATGAACGCCCGCCGCTTGGGCATGTCCAGCGCCACGATCGTGCGGGCCGAACCAGCGTCGAAAAGGCCCCGGGCCAGCATCTCCACCGCCTGCGGGGCGGTGCGTTCGCTCATCCCGATGAGCACCGCGCCACGGCCGATGACCAGGACGTCACCGCCCTCGATGGTGGACGGATAGTCCGCCAGCCCCTCCGACCAGTGGTGGAAGGGGCCCGCTTCGGAGCCGGTGAAGAGCGGGTGGTGGTGGTAGATCGCCTCGAAGTGGACGGTCTCGCGCTGCCGGGCCGGCCAGCGCATCGCGTTGATGGAGACCCCGTCGTATATCCAGGCCGAGGTGTCCCGGGTGAAGAGGTGGTTGGGCAGCGGATGCAGCAGGAAGTCGTCCAGGTCCATGACGTGGAAGCGGACGGAGGTCGGCTCGCGGTGCCCGGCCAGGAACTCCCGCTTGGTCATGCCGCCGACCAGCGCGTCGGCCAGCTCCGTGCTGGGCATCTCCTCGAAGGCGGCCCGCAGGTGCTCGGTGGCGAGCGGACCGTACTCCTTCTCCTCGAAGACCCGGTCCAGGACGAGCCGTCTGGCCACCGGGATGTCCAGTGACTCACGGAGCAGATCGCCGAAGAGGTGCACCTCCACACCGCGATCGCGCAGCACGTCCGCGAAGCCGTCGTGCTCCTGGCGGGCGCGGCGCACCCAGAGCACGTCGTCGAAGAGGAGCGCGTCCTTGTTGCTGGGGGTGAGGCGCTTCAGTTCCAGATCAGGGCGGTGCAGAATGACGCGGCGCAGCCGCCCGGCCTCGGAGTCGACGTGGAATCCCATGTCTCCATCCTCACCGGGCACGGCCCCGTTCACTCCCGCACAGCACCGGCCGGTGCCCGGTCCGCCGCTCCGACGGGACCGGTCGCGGCGGTCCGCGGACCGACGCGACCGGCATCGGCGCCATGGGCCCGACCGGTGCAGAAGTCACCGGCCGGCCGGGGCGGAGCCGGGGGCCGACCGGGTCAGAGCCGGGGGTCGACCGGCTCCGACTCCAGGGCCAGCACCGCGAACACCGCCTCGTGGACCCGCCACAGCGGCTCCCCGTCGGCCAGCCGGTCCAGCGCTTCGAGACCCAGCGCGTACTCCCGCAGCGCCAGCGACCGCTTGTGGCCGAGGAACCTCTCGCGCAGCCGCTCCAGGTTCTCCGGGCGGGTGTACTCGGGTCCGTAGATGATCCGCAGGTACTCACGGCCGCGCACCTTGATGCCCGGCTGGGCGAGGCGGCCCTTGCCGTCCCGGACCAGCGCGGCGAGCGGCTTGACGACCATGCCCTCGCCGCCGCGCCCGGTCATCTCCAGCCACCAGTCGACACCTGCGCGCACCGATGCCTCGTCCCCGGTGTCGACGACGAGCCGCCGGGTGGTCCGCAGGAGCCCGGTCGGGTCGTGCTCGACCATGCGGTCCAGCCAGGCCAGCTGCTCGTCGTGCGGCACGGTGGCCAGCGAGCGGCCCTGGACGGCGAGGATCTGGAACGGCGCGAACCGCACTCCGTCCATCCCCTGGGTGCTCCAGCAGTACCGGCGGTACGCCTCGGTGAACGCGGCGGCGTCCTCGGCCCGCCCCTGCTGGCGTCCGGCCAGCGCGCCGACGTCCACCCCCCTCGCCGCCGCGGCGGCGAGGGCCGCGTTGGCCTCCGGGAGGACCGCGCCGGAGGCGGCGCCGACCGCGGCGTACTGCGAGCGCAGCAGCCCGGCCGCCTTCAGGGACCAGGGCATCAGCTCGGCGTCGAGCAGCACCCAGTCGGTGCCCCACTCCTCCCACAGCCCGGCGGCGGTGACGGCGGCGCGCAGCCGGTCGAGGATCACCTCGGTCAGCGCCGCGTCGTCGAAGAACGGCCGTCCGGTACGGGTGTGCAGCGCCCCGGTCGGGCCACCGGTGGACCCGGACGCGTCCGGGTCGCCGCCCACGCCGAACCGCTCACGGGCGGCCGCCGCGTCCCGGCAGACCAGGGCCACCGCACGCGATCCCATGTGCTTCTCCTCGCACACCACCCGGGCGATCCCGTCCGCCCGGTACTGCGCGAAGGCCTCGGCCGGGTGCTCCAGGTATCCGTCCTCGCGCGAGGTCGCGGTGGGCGCCATGGTCGGGGGCAGGTAGCCGAGCAGCCGGGGGTCGACGGCGAACCGGCTCATCACTTCGAGCGCGGCGGCGGCGTTCTCCTCCCGGACCGCGATCCGGCCCATGTGCCGGGTCTCCACGATCCGGCGGCCCTGGACGTCCTCCAGGTCGAGCGGCCTCCCCTCCCGGCCGCCGGGCGCCTCGGTGACCAGCGGCTTGACCGGCTCGTACCAGACCCGCTCGGCCGGTACGTCGACCAGCTCGCGCTCCGGCCAGCGCAGCGCGGTCATCTTTCCGCCGAAGACCACTCCAGTGTCCAGGCAGATGGTGTTGTTGATCCAGGAGGCGTTGGGCACGGGGGTGTGCCCGTAGACCACGGCGGCCCGGCCCCGGTAGTCCTCCGCCCACGGGTAGCGCACGGGCAGGCCGAACTCGTCGGTCTCCCCCGTGGTGTCCCCGTACAGCGCGTGCGAGCGGACCCGGCCGGAGGTGCGGCCGTGGTACTTCTCGGGCAGCCCGGCGTGGCAGACGACGAGCCCGCCGCCGTCGAGCACGTAGTGGCTGACCAGTCCGTCGATGAACTGCCGCACCTGTTCCCGGAAGGCCGGGTCCTTCTCGTGCTCGCGGTCGAGCTGCTCGATGGTCTCGGCGAGGCCGTGGGTGCGCTGGACCGTGCGGCCCTTCAGGTGGCGGCCGAGCTTGTTCTCGTGGTTGCCCGGCACACACAGGGCGTCGCCCGAGGACACCATGGACATGACTCGTCGCAGTACCCCGGGGCTGTCGGGGCCCCGGTCGACCAGGTCGCCGACGAAGACCGCGGTGCGCCCCTCGGGGTGCGTGCCGTCGACGTATCCGAGCGTGCCGAGCAGGGTCTCCAGCTCGGAGCTGCAGCCGTGGATGTCACCGATGATGTCGAAGGGGCCGGTGAGGTGGCGGAGGTCGTTGTAGCGGCGCTCCAGCACCACTTCGGCCTGGTCGGCCTCCTCCTCGGTGCGCAGGATGTGCACCTTGCGGAAGCCCTCGCGCTCCAGGCCGCGCAGCGAGCGGCGCAGTTCGCGGCGGTGGCGCTGGATGACGTGGCGCGGCAGCGTCGCGCGGTCGGGGCGGGCCGCGTTGCGCGTGGCGCAGACCTCCTCGGGCAGGTCGAGGACGATCGCGATGGGCAGCACGTCGTGGCTGCGGGCCAGCTGGACCAGCTGTCTGCGGCTCTCGGACTGCACACTGGTCGCGTCCACCACGGTCAGCCGCCCGGCCGCCAGCCGCTTGCCGACGATGTAGTGCAGTACGTCGAAGGCGTCGGAGCTGGCGCTCTGGTCGTTCTCGTCGTCGGCGACCAGGCCCCGGCAGAAGTCCGAGGAGACGATCTCGGTGGGCTTGAAGTGTCTGCGGGCGAAGGTGGACTTGCCGGAGCCGGTGGCCCCGATGAGGACCACCAGGGAGAGGTCGGTCACCGGGAGGGTGCGCGGGGTACTGGTCATGCGGCGTTCGCCTCCTTCTCGGCGGTGTTCTCACTGCCGGTCCCGGCCGTACGGCCGGGACCGGCCTCGGTGTCGGTCGCGGTCTCGGTGTCGGTCGCGGTCTCGGTGTCGGTCGCGGTGTCGGTGTCGGTCGCGGTCTCGGTCGCGCTCTCGGTCACACTGCCGGGTCCGGCCTCGGTGCCGGGTCCGGTCGCGGCCAGGGTGAACACGGCCATCTGCGTGGGCGGTCCCACCTCCGGGTCGTCGGGCCCCACGGGCACGAAGGCGACCCGGTAGCCGTGCCGCCGTGCCACTTCGCCGGCCCAGGACCGCAATTCGGCCCTGGTCCACTCGAAGCGGTGGTCGCCGTGGCGCACGTGCCCGGCGGGCAGGCTCTCCCACCGGACGTTGTACTCGGCGTTCGGCGTCGTCACGAGCACGGTCCGGGGGCGGGCCGCGCCGAAGACGGCGTACTCCAGCGCGGGCAGTCGCGGCAGGTCGAGGTGTTCGATCACCTCGCTGAGGACGGCCGCGTCATAACCCTTGAGCTGTTTGTCGGTGTACGTGAGCGAACCCTGCCGCAGCCGTACGCGGGCGGCCTGCCGCTCCCCCATCCGCTCCAGCTTCAGCCGCCGGGCCGCGATGGTGAGGGCGCGCACGGACACGTCGACGCCGACGATCTCCTTGAAGCCCGCGTCCTTGAGCAGAGCCTGCACCAACTGGCCCTGGCCGCAGCCCAGGTCGAGGACCCGGCTGGCACCGGCGGTCCGCAGTGCGCCGAGGATCGCGGCGCGCCGCTGCTCGGCGAGCGGAACCGGCTTCTCCTCGGTGTCGGCCGTCTCGTCGACGGCGTTGTCGAGGGAGTCGACGTCGAGGTCGTCCGACTCGGCGAGGCGCACCAGTTCGAGCCGCTGCATCGCCTGCCGGGTCAGCCCCCAGCGCCGGGAGAGATAGCGGCTGGTGATCAGCTTCTGTTCGGGGTGGGCGGCGAGCCAGCCCTCGCCCGCCCGCAGCAGCTTGTCCACCTCGTCCGGGGCCACCCAGTAGTGCTTGGCGTCATCCAGCACCGGCAGCAGTACGTACAGCTGCCGCAGCGCGTCGGCCAGCCGCAGATCGCCTTCGAGCACCAGCCGTACGTACCGCGAGTCGCCCCACTCCGGGAACCGTTCGTCCAGCGGTACGGCCACGGCGTCGACGCTCGTCCAGCCCAGCGGGCCGAAGAGCTTGCGCACCAGCTCCGCACCGCCGCGGGCGGGCAGCGCGGGCACCTCGATCCGCAGCGGCATCGGGGCCCGCGCGCGCTCGGGCAGCGCCCGGCACACCCCGTTGAGCGCGGACTTGAAGACCGTGCTCATGGCGACGGACAGCAGGGAGGAGGCGGCGTACGGGCGGTCGTTGACGTACTGCGCGAGTGCCGCGTCGGGAGCGCCGCCCCGGCCCTTGCCCTTGCCCCGGCGCACCAGGGCGACGGGATCGACCTCCAGCAGGAGCGCCGCCGTGCAGCGCTCGGCGGATGCCTCGGGGTAGAAGACATGCGCGGTGCCATGGGAGGTGGAGAACGCCTGTGCCTTCTCGGGATGCTTGTGCAGCAGAAAGCCGAGATCGGTCGCCGGACGCTCCGGATTGCCGGTGGTACTGATGGTCAGGAACACGCGTCCGAGTATGGGCCGCTCACCCCTCGCCCTACCAGGCATTTTCACCTCCGGGAACGCCCCGCCCCCGGTTCTCTCCCGGCCACGGGCGGGTGAACGCCCCCGAGCACACCGGCCAGTTCCGCGATGGTCTTCGGGCCGACCCGGCAGCAGCCGCCGATCAGCCGGGCCCCCGCATCCGCCCAGGCGCCCGCCGCGTCCGCGCTGAAGGTGGGGGCGCCGGTCCAGCCCCGCCCTCCTGCCTCCTCCCACCGCTCGCCGCTGTTCGGATAGACGACGACCGGCTTTCCGCTCACCTCGGCGGCCACCTCCACCGCCCGGCCCGCCTCGGCCGGATCGCAGCAGTTCACCCCCACGGCCAGCACGTCGTCGCGGCCCCGGACCAGGCCGAAGGCCGCCTCCAGCGACTGCCCCGCCCTGGTCCGGCCGCCCGCCACGCTGTACGAGAGCCAGACGGGCAGCCCGCACCCCTCGACCGCCCGCAGCAGGGCCTCGGCCTCCTCCGTGTCCGGCACCGTCTCCAGCGCCAGCAGATCGGGCCCGGCCGCGGCCAGCGCCTCGATCCGGGGCCGGTGGAAGCGCTCCAGCTCCCGGACGGAACGTCCGTAGCGGCCCCGGTACTCGCTGCCGTCCGCCAGCATCGCCCCGTACGGGCCGACCGAACCGGCCACCCAGATGTCCCGCTCCGCCGCCCTGGCGGCCCGCCGCGCCAGCCGGACGCTCCGCGCGAACAGCCCCGCCGCCTCCGCGCGCCCGATCCCCCGCCGGGCGAACCCCTCGAACGTGGCCTGGTACCCGGCCGTGGTGAGCACCCGTGCCCCGGCCCGCGCGTACGCGGCGTGCGCCGCCTCGATCCTGCCGGGCGCGTCGATCAGCAGGCGGGCCGACCACAGGGCGTCGGACAGGTCACAGCCCTGCGCCTCCAGCTGGTGGGCCAGACCGCCGTCGAGGAGGACCGGCCCCGCCTCCAGAGCCTGGCCGAACGAACGGGCCGGGGCAGAACCCGACGGGCCGGCGGGGGTGGGGCGCATGGGGGTCTCCCGGGGGTCTCAGCCCAGCTGGGGCATGACCTGCGAGGAGATCAGCTCCAGGTGGTCCAGGTCGTCGAGGTCCAGGATCTGGAGGTAGATCCGGGACGAGCCGATCGCACCGTACTGACCGATCTTGTCGGCCACCTCGGCGGGCGAGCCCGCGAGCCCGTTCGCCTTCAGCTCCTCCACCTCGCGCCCGATGACGGAGGCGCGCCGCGCCACCTCCGCGTCGTTCTTGCCGACGCAGACGACCAGGGCGTTGGAGTACACCAGCTCGTCCGGTCCGCGACCGGCCGCCCCGGCCGCGTCCCGGACCCGGCCGAACTGCTTCTCGCTGTCCTCCAGCGACGCGAACGGGATGTTGAACTCGTCGGCGTAGCGGGCGGCCAGCCTCGGGGTCCGCACCGCCCCGTGACCGCCGATCAGCACCGGCACCCTGCCCTGGACCGGCTTGGGCAGCGCGGGCGAGTCAATGAGCTGGTAGTAGGTGCCGTCGAAGCTGTACTTCTGGCCGATCCCGGTCGCCCAGAGTCCGGTGATGATCTCCAGCTGTTCCTCCAGCCTGCCGAACTTCTCCTTGGGGAACGGAATCCCGTAGGCCTTGTGCTCCTCCTCGAACCAGCCCGCGCCGAGACCGAGCTCGACCCGGCCGCCGGACATCTGGTCGACCTGCGCGACCTGGATGGCGAGCACTCCGGGGAGCCTGAAGGTCCCCGCCGTCATCAGGGTGCCGAGCTTGATCCGGCTGGTCTCGCGGGCCAGTCCGGCCAGGGTGATCCACGCGTCCGTCGGGCCGGGCAGCCCGTCCCCCGGCCCCATGCGCAGGTAGTGGTCAGAGCGGTAGAAGGCGTCGAAGCCGAGGTCCTCGGTCGCCTTGGCGACGGTGAGCAGGGTGTCGTAGTCGGCCCCTTGCTGGGGTTCGGTGAAGATGCGGAGATCCATGCCTCCATCCTGCACCTGCGGCCGGTGTCCGCCGCGCTCCGGCCTCCTCCCGGGCGAGGCCGGGCCGGACAGCGGCACGGTCATTCCCGGAGCCGGGCGCGGCCACGGCCCGCGGCGGTCGCGCCCGTGGGGCGGGCGGCCACGCCGTATGTCCCGTACGGGCCGTCCCGCTCCCTGCCGCGCTCCAGATCCTGCTGTCGTTCCCTGTCCCGCTCGTCGAGACGGCGGAGCATCGTGTGGACCCGGTCCATGGACTCGTCGGCCGCGTCGATCGCCTCCATGCACTGCCAGTAGAGCCCCTGGTCGTCGGTCTCGCAGGCCACCCCGACCAGGGCCATGCCCACCTCCGCGAGCAGGGCGCACAGCCCTGTCAGCGTCGCCCGGAGGTCGGCCAGGGCGGAGAGCTGCGCCGCCCGCGCCACCCCGGCCCGCGCCGCCGGGTGATCCAGCGTCCCGCCGCTGCGGCCGCCGGTCTCGCTGAGGGCGCGCGCCTCGCCCCTTAACCCCTTGGGCCCGTCGGCCGCCAGGCGGCTGCCGATCGCCTGGGCCAGGGCCTGCGCCTGCCAGGCCTCGGCGATGATGTCCGGCGTCCCTCTGCTCTGTGCCAGGGCGCGCCGGCTGATCCCCACAAGACGTTCCGCTTCCATCCGTTCCCCCGTCCGTACGAAAAGCCGCTCACCTCATCCATTACCCACAGTGAGGTCAGCGGCACCGAAAAGCCAGAGGAATTCGGAAATCTATGGACACACAATCGATTGTGGATAAGTCGATCACTCCGAAGAGTGACGATCGTCGGGTTCGGGTGGGTTCCGGCGGTCCGGCACGGGGAACCGGAACTCGTTCCGGTCGATCTTCTCCGACAGCGCTGTGAGGGCGTCGATCCCCAGCACCTCGCAGAACTGAAGCAGGTACGCGAGCACGTCCGCGACCTCGTCCGCGACCCGGTGCGCCGTCTCCGGCCGCTCCATCACCCGCGCCGACTGTTCCGGCGTCAGCCACTGGAAGATCTCCAGCAGTTCGGCGGCCTCGACGCTGAGCGCCGCCGCCAGGTTCTTCGGCGTGTGGTACGGCTCCCAGTCCCGGGCGGACGCGAAGGCGGCGAGCCGTCGTTGCAGTGTCTGTACGTCGAGTTCGGTCACGGCCCCAGGTCTACCACCGTGACTCCGGGCGCCTCCCTGGCCCGTAACGCTCCCGGTTCGCTGACCGTGCCGACCAGCCGGAGGTGTCCGGCCGCCCCGGTCGACGCGGCCAGCGAGAGCAGTTCGCGCAGCTGCCGCCCGTCCAGGTCCCGGTCCAGTCCGTCGGCCAGCACGGTGAGGGTCTGCATGGCCGGGGGCACCTCCCGTACCGAGTCCACCGCCAGCACCCCGGGGTCGGTGAGGAGCACCAGGGCGAGGGCGAGGTACCTCAGCTCACCGTCCCCGAGGCGGCCGACCGGGGTGGCCGCTCCCCCGTCCCGGCCGAGGGTCGCCCGCAGCGATCCGTCCGCGAGCCGCTCCACGCCCAGGGCCGTCACCGGCCCGGCGCACCCGGCGCGCGCCGCGGCGACCAGCCGGGCGTGGCGCCGTCCGCACTGGGTGTGGCGGTCCAGCGCCGCCGCGAGGTTGTCACAGCCGCGCCGCAGTCTGCCGTCACCGGCCGGCACGGGGGCCCGCATCCGCTGCGGCTGCGGTTCGCACACGAAGACCGAGCGCAGGGCCACCACGGTCTGTTCGGCGGCGGCCAGGACCCGTAACTGTCCCTCGGTCCGGCCCGCGACGCGCAGCGGCAGCAGGGCCGTGCCGAGGCGGTCGTCGGGGAGCGGCGCCCGGGTCACCGGCACCGTGCCCGCGGTGTGCCAGGCCGCCTGGACCATGGAGCGGCCCGGGTCGCGCAGCGCGGTGCTGAGCAGCGTCTCCCCGCCGCCGGTGAGCCGTTCGCCGACGATCCGCAGGGCGGGCTCCGCCTGTACGGCGATGTCGAGCCGCACCGGCCCCGCCGGACCGTCCGTCGTGCAGCCGATCCGGAAGCCGCGCCGCCCCTGCGCGTCGGCCGCCGCCCGCTCGGGCACGCAGCCCGCCGGGTCCGGGAAGACCTCCGCCAGCGGCTCCCCGCCTCCCAGCCGCGCCAGCGCCTCGTACGCCCGCAGCGCGCTCGTCTTGCCGCTGCCGCCGGGCCCGCCGAAGAGGGTGACCGGGCCGATCGGGAAGGCCGCGCCCCGGTGCGCCGCGAACGCGGACAGCCGCAGCTCGGTGACGACGGGTCCGGCGGAGCGCCGCGCGGCGTGCGGACCGGCCGGGCGACGCGTGGCGTCGGGCGGTCCGCCGGGCCCGGAGGGGCAGGCGGGCGGTGGCGGGGTGGCCCCCGGTCGGAGTGCGGTCATGGGGCGGACGGTATGCGGACCACGGTCCGGCGAACCGTTCCTCCTGAACGACCTTCCTACGATCGGGGTACTGAGGCGCCCAGCCCCGCCGGACGGCGCTCGCGTGGGCTACGGGGTGTCCGACGCTCCCGAAGGCCGTCGGGCCGTCGTTCAGGAACCGGGCAGGCCCGCCGCCGTGACGCCTTCGACCTCCATGCCGATCGGGGAGAGCAGGAAGACGTTCCGGTCCACGCGGTGCATCCCGCTGCCGAGGCCGAAGACCACCCCGCTGGTGAAGTCCAGGATGCGCTTGGCCACGTCGGTCTCGGCACTGGTCAGGTCGAGCAGCACCGGGACCTGCGCGACCAGGTACTCGGCCACCTCCCGGGCGTCCGCGAACACCTGGACGCGCAGCACGACCAGCCGTCGCTGCTCGGCGGCCGGGGCCTCGTCGGGGACCGTGCGGTGGTCCACCCTGGACGGCCACTCGTTGCGGCTGCGCAGAGGCACGACCTGGGCAAGCCCCTCCCACTGCTCGTCCGTGACGTCGTACCTGTCGTACCTGCTCACCGGTCCACCCCGTCTGTGCTTCGGTTGGCGTTGCGCCGGCTGCGCTCGCTGTTCATCGGGCAATTCTCTCGCCACTCACCCGATCGGCGTAACACCGACACGGTTCAGGGGCCGGTCGACACGGCCGGGGGCTCGTCCGCCGTGTCCCCGGCGGTTCTGAGCCGGTGTGCCTCCGCGCTCATGTCGACGGGGGTGAACCGTACAGGAAGCCGGACCAGGGCGCGGTGGAACGGTCCCGGGCGCCAGGTCAGCCCGCTCACCGGAACAGCCAGTTCCGCGTCGCACAGCTGACTGGTGATCTGCTCGATGGCGGTCATGGCGATGAGCAGTGCGGGCTGTTTGGCCGGGCACCGGTGCGGGCCCGCCGACCAGGCGAGATGGGCACCCGCCCCGGAGCGCACCGCGTGGTCCGGCGCGGAAGGCTCCGGCCCGGAAGAACCGGGCTCCGCACGGCTGTTGGCCGCGGCGTAGGACACCAGGACGAGCGCTCCCGCGCGCAGCCGCACCCCGTGGAACTCCGTGTCGTGCCGCGGGTAGTGGGCGGCGAGGTTGGCCAGCGGCGGGTCCTGCCACAGGACTTCGTCGATCGCCTCGTGCGCCGTCATCGCGCCGCCGTGCAGCGAACCGGCGTAGCGGGGGTCGGTGAGCATGTGCAGCAGCGCGTTGCCGATCAGATTCGTTGTCGGATCGTGTCCCGCGCTCATGATCAGGGTGATCTGACGCACGGTCTCGTCGTTGTCGAGACCGGCCGGATGGCCGAGGAGGTACGAGGTGAGGTCGCGGCGCGGGCGTCGGCGGCGGGCGGCGACCAGTTCGGTGACGACCTGGACGAGATCGGCGTAGGCGCTGGCGGCGTTGGCGCCGGAGCCGAACATCCCGGCGACGCCGTCGACGATCCGGTCGGCGTCGCCGGGCGGTACGCCGAAGGAGGTGACGAGCACGTGGAGCGGGAGCAGCCGCGCGTACTGGGCGATGAGGTCGCCGCTGCCGGTGGCCGCGAAGGTGCCGATGAGCCGCTGGGCGACCCGGGCCACCTCGGCCCGCAGGGCGTGCGGCTCGATCAGGGCGAGGCTGTCGTTGATGGCGGCGCGGTAGCGGGCGTGCACCTCTCCGTCGCTGAAGAGCGCGGTGGGCCGGTAGCCGAGGATCGGCAGGACCGGCGAGTCGTCGGGGACGGTGGCCTGCCAGGCGCGCGGGTCCTTGGTGAAGGTGTGGGTGTCGCGCAGCAGGTCGACGGCGGCCTGGTAGTCGGTGACCAGCAGCGCGTCGATGCCGGGGGCGAGCCGCACGGGCGCGAGCGGACCGTGCGCGCGCAGCCGCCGGTAATGGCTCCGCGGGTCGGCGGCGAACTCCGGCCCGTACAGGGCGAGGGGCTGCGGGGGCGGTGCGTACGGAGTCATGACGGGTCCTCGGTCCGGGGCATCCGGGTGAGCACGTGCTCGGCCAGGGCGATCAGGGCGTCGATGCTGCCCCGGCGTTCGCGGGCGTCGCACTGCACCAGCGGGGTCTCCGGCGCGAGGTCCAGGTGCTTGCGCAGGACCTCGTCGGTGTGGGCGGGCGCGTCGGGGAAGCGGTTGACGGCGACCGTGTACGGCAGGCCCTGCTCCTCGACCATGTCCATGACGGCGAAGGAGTCGGCGAGCCTGCGGGTGTCGACCAGGACGAGTGCGCCGAGCGCGCCGCGTGCGATGTCCTCCCAGAGCGGCAGGAACCGCTGCTGGCCGGGGGTGCCGAACAGGTACAGCACCAGGTCGTCCAGGACGGTGAGGCGGCCGAAGTCCACGGCGACGGTGGTCGTGGTCTTGTCCGGGAGTCCGGCGGTGTCGTCGAAGCGGGTGCTGGACTGGGTCATCGCCTCTTCGGTGTGGAGGGTGGCGATCTCCGACAGCGTGCGGATCAGGGTGGTCTTGCCGACGCCGAACGGGCCCGTGACGACGATCTTCATCAGGGTCTGCGCGGACGTCGGCAGGTAGCCGACGCCGGTGCGGTCAGTGCAGGGAGCGGAGTCCAACGAGCAGCCTCTCGACGAGCGACCGGTCGATCTCCCCGGCGCTGGGGACGGGCGGTCGGGTGTGCAGATGTCCGGCGGCGGCGAGGTCCGTGGCCAGGAAGACGGTGGCGCTGACCGGAAGGTCCAGGTGGGCCGCGCACTCGACGACGGTGAGCGCCCCCGGTTCCAGCAGCTCGCACAGCCGGAGCTGTTCCGAGCCGGTGTCCGGGGGCAGTTCGGTGCCGGTGCGCACGAGTACGTCGAGCCGGTCGAGCGCGGGACCGGCGGGCCGGGTCCGGCCGCCGGTGACCAGATAGGCGGGTATCAGGCGGCGCCCCGGTCCGGCGGTCATGGCCGGGCGTCGGTGTCCGGGCGGCGGGCGGGCGCGTTCATCGCCCGGTTCAGGGCGCTGACCTGCACCTGCATCTGGTACGCGATATCGCCGAGCTTGGCGCCGGGTTCCGCGAACAGGGCGAGGGTGGTGTTGTTCCCGGCCGGTACGACGATCGCGAAGCCCTGGTCGGACTCGACGACCGTCTGGGCCAGCACGGGCGTCTCGACGTCGGTGAACGCGGTGGTGAACGCGCGCGCCGCGGCGTGCAGGGTGGCGGTCATGGCGGCGACCCGCTCACCGGAGGCCCGGTCGAGGCCGGGTGAGGCGCCCTCGACGAGTCCGTCGCCGGTGGCGACCACGGCGTGCTGGACTCCGGGCAGCTCCAGCAGCGGGGTCAGCACCCATGCGAGGTCACCGTTGGTGGAAGTGGGGGTGCTCACGTCTGGTCGTCTCCTTGCTCGTCCCGGTCGTCCGGGTGGTCGTGGTCCTCCGGTGCCGGTGCGGCCGGCCGCCCGGCGACGCTCCGGCCGTTGAGGGTGCCCTGCTGGAGCGCCGCCCAGGAGGCCCCGGCCTGTTCGGGCGTACGGGGCGGCTGCCCGCTTTCCGCGGCTCCGCCGGCCGGGGCGGGGCGGGCCGGGGCGGGGCGCGGTGCGCGGCGGCGCCGGCTGGGCAGGGCGGCCGGCTGCCCGTCGGCGGGTTGCGGCACGGGGGCGGTCTCCTGCTCGGTCGGGGCGGGATCGACGGCCGCGGCGGGGGTCCGTACCGGCTTCGGCGCGAGCGCGGAGAGGCTGCGCTCCTCGTCCAGCACGGTCAGCAGGTGGGCGGGGACGCGCAGGATGGTGCGCATGCCGCCGAAGGGCGACGCCTCGATGTGGCAGTCGAAGCCGTACTGCGCGACCAGCCGTCCGACCACGGCGAATCCGGTGCGCGGCGGGTCGCCCAGCTCGGTCAGGAGCACTTCGGGCGGGCCCGCCAGCAGGGTCCGTGCCCGGTCGAGCGTGTCGTCGTCCATGCCGATGCCCGCGTCGTCGACCATCAGGAACGCGCCCCGGCCGCCGCTCTGCTGGAGGGTGATCTGGACGTCGGTGCCGGGGTGCGAGTACGCGGTGGCGTTGGCCAGCAGTTCGGCCAGGGCGATGGCGAGGGGTTCGGCGGCACGGGCGACCAGGGCGAGCCGTTCCTGGCGCAGGTGGTTGGCGACCTTGACGCGTTCGTACCCGGCGACCCGGGACTGGGCGCCGAGCACGATCTCGACGAGCGGCGAGTTCTGGCGGGCCAGACCCGGCCAGGCGTCGCAGAGCACGGCGGTGGCCTGGGTGCGCCGCAGCGCGAGTTCGTTGCGGAAGTCCAGTTGCAGGATGCGCGGGTCGTCGTACTCGTGCTGGAGTTCGTGCAGCAGCTGCTGGGACTGGTTCAGCAGGGACTGGATCTTGGCGGAGGTGCCGCGCATCGCCGCGCGGGCCGCCGCGTCGACCCGCCCGCGCTCCTCCATGACGGCGTCGCGGGCCGCCTGCACCGCCTCGGTGAGCAGCCGGGCGGCGTCGCCGTCGACCTCGGCCGCCTCGCGCAGTCCGGGGACCTTCGCGGTGGGGTGGGTGAGGGCGAGCGCGACGGCGGGGATGCGGTGGCGGGCCAGCTGGCGGATCTCGTCGGTGAGCGCCGCGGTGCGGGTGTTGGCGGCCTTCGCCTGGCGTTCGGCCAGCTCGGCGCGGGCCAGCGCGATGTGCTCGGCGCGCGCCGCGTTCTGCGCGCGGACCGCTGCCGCCACGGCCGCCGCGACGGCGATCACCGCCACTATCCAGCCCATGCCGTCACCGTGCTTCTGTCGTCGCTTCTGTCGTCGGGTCGTTCTCGCGGCCGGGGCGGCGGCACACGCTACCGCTGCGCCGGTCCGGCCGGTTCGTCCCGCTGCTCCAGCTCCTGGGCGACGGCGGCGACCTCGGACATCACCTGGAGCACACCGGGCAGCTCCGAACCGTCGAGGTCGCGGTACTCGCTGCCGATGGTCACCACCAGCCGCTCGGGCAGGCCCAGCTCCGGGTAGCGCCGCTCGGCGATCACCCGGCGGGCGGCCTCGACGGCGGGAACCCCGGCGGTGTGGAAGGCGTGGGCGCGCTCGCGCACGTACTCCAGGTAGACGATGTGGTCGCGCACCCCGGCCCGGTCGAGGAGCGGGCCGTGGCCCGGTACGACGGTGGTGGCGCCGGTCTCCAGCACGCGTTCGCAGGCCGCGATCACCTGGCTCAGGGGCCCGGCCCAGTGCACCGGGTGGTCGCCGGGCCGGTCCGGGGTGCTGGCGAAGATGACGTCGCCGGTGAACACCGCGTCCTGGGCGGGCAGGTGGACCATCAGGTCGCCGGTGGTGTGCGCGGGCGGCAGCGAGGAGATCCGGACCGGGTACGCGCCCAGGGTCAGTTCGAGCTCGCCCGTGAAGTACGTGGTCGGCGCGACCGGCTCGGTGTGCGACCAGTCGAAGGGACCGAAGTGGCGGGAGAGGTAGCGGCCGAGCGGGGTGGCGAGGTCGCCGGAGGTGACCAGGGCGTGCTGCTGCTGCGGCGTCGGGTCGTAGTGGATGTGCTCACGGGCCTCGCGGGTGGCGATGATCTCCGCGTCGGGCAGCACCCCCGCGCCCCAGTAGTGGTCGCCGTTCGCGTGGGTGACGACGATGCGGTCGATGCCGACGCCGTCGGGCAGCAGCTTCGTGGACTCGGCGAGGAACTGGCCGGCCAGGACGGTGTCGTACGGGGTGTCGATCCAGAGCGCGCCGCGGGACGAGACGAGCAGTCCGCAGTTGGCCAGTCCCCAGCCGCGTTTCGGCGGGAGCCATACGTGAAGGCCCCGCCCCAGGTCTACGACATCTCCACCCGTGATCGACATGGACGCGATTATGCCGACCGAATTCCGGCCACGCGTTCGAACTCGTTCACCGCTCCACCTCGCTGGCTCAAATGCATCGCCCGTGCGGCTCGATACGAGCGCGATGGTGACCCTGCGAGACCAGCCTCCCCCTCCCTCGCCTGCCACCTTTCGGGCAAAGAGTGCCAATTCACCCACGAGCACCCCCTCCCGCGACCGAATACCGGAGAGCGGCCACCACGCCAGATCGCACTGATTACCCACTGAGCATGGCCGAAAACAGCCACTCAAAGCGGACGTTCGCGCCCGTCACGCACATGACGGGACAGGCGTGTCCGGCGACCGTGGGGAACTACGGGAGAACAGCCGCGGCCCGGCGTCGGCCGCCCGTTCACACCGCGACGACGGTGACCCCGGCCTCGGTGAAGCGGGCCGTCGCCCCGGGAGTGATACCCCGGTCCGTGACCAGGAGGTCGATCTGCGCCAGATCGCAGACCCGGGCGAAGGCGCGCTTGCCGATCTTCGAGGAGTCGGCGGCCACCACCACCCGCCGCGCCCGCTCGGCGAGCAGCCGGTTGATGCTGGCCTCGCCCTCGTGGTGGACGTACGCGCCCTGCTCGGTGTCGATCGCGTTGACGCCCAGCACGGCGACGTCCAGCGTGATCTCGCTCAGCACCCCGCCAGCGAGGGGGCCGGTGAGCTCGTACGACTGCGGCCGGGCCACCCCGCCGGTCACGACGAGCTTGATCTGCGGCCGGATCACCAGCTCGTTGGCGATGTTGAGGGCGTTGGTCACCACGGTCAGGCCCTGCTGGCCGCCCGTCGTGGTCGCGCTCTCGCCGACGATGTCGGGGCGTACCGCGAGCGAGCGGGCCACCTCGGTCAGCGTCGTGCCGCCGGTCAGCCCCACCACCTCGCCGACCGCCACCAGTTCGGAGACCGCGCGGCCGATGGCCTGCTTCTCCGGAGCGTGCCGCCCGGTCTTGTAGCGCAGCGCCAGTTCGTAGGCGACGCCGTGCGCCACCGCGCCGCCACGGGTACGGGTGAGCAGCTGCTGCTCGGCGAGCTGGTCCAGGTCGCGGCGGATGGTCGCGGCCGAGACGTCCAGCGCCGTGGCGGCGCCCTCGACGTCCACCCGGCCGTTCTTGGCGACCAGTTCCAGCAGCGCGTTCCACCGGGCATCCCTGGACAAGGCTCAGCTCTCCTCACGGGCCCGGCCTTCGGGCACCCGTCCCCCTGGGCACGGTCGCCGGACACGCGCAAGCGTCGCACAAGGCCCCGGGCAGTCAAGCCGACCGCACGCACGCTGCTTGATAATGCTTGAAGAGCGCGTATAGCGTGCACATTCGAGCATCTTCCGACGAGCCTCGTCCCGAGCCGCAAGCCTCTGCGACGGGCCTCTTCCCGAGCCTCACCACGAGTACGGAGTGCACCGTGTCATTTGTCGAGACCGAGACGGCCAGTCAGCCGGAGTGCTGGCGCCGCGCCGCCGAACTGGCCGGGACGCAGTCGGCCGCTCTGCCCGCCGCCGGTGAGCGCATCGCGGTCGTCGGCTGCGGCACCTCGTTCTACATGGCCCAGGCGTACGCCGCGCTCCGCGAGGGCTCCGGCCAGGGCGAGTCCGACGCCTTCGCGGCCTCGGAGTTCCCGTTCGGCCGGACGTACGACCGGGTCGTCGCGCTCACCCGTTCCGGGACCACGACCGAGGTGCTCGACCTGCTTGGCCGGGTACGGGGCACCACGCGCACCGTGGCCATCACCGCCGACCCCGAGACCCCGGTCGTGGCGGCGGCCGACGACATCGTGGTGCTCGACTTCGCCGACGAGAAGTCCGTGGTGCAGACCCGGTTCGCCACCACGCTGCTGACCCTGCTCCGCGCCCACCTCGGACTGCACACCGAGTCCGTGGTCCGTGACGCGGAGACCGCGCTGGCCGAGCCGCTTCCCGAAGGGCTGGTGGACTGCACGCAGTTCACCTTCCTCGGCCGCGGCTGGACGGTGGGGCTCGCCAACGAGGCGGCGCTGAAGATGAAGGAGGCGTCGCTCTCCTGGACCGAGTCGTATCCCGCGATGGAGTACCGCCACGGCCCGATCAGCATCGCGACCGAGTCCACGGCCACCTGGGTGTTCGGCCCCGCCCCCGAGGGCCTGGCCGGGCAGGTGCTGGCGACCGGCGCCCGCTGGGTGGAGAGCGGGCTCGACCCGCTGGCCGAGCTGGTGCGCGTACAGCGCCTGGCGATCGCCCGCGCCGCCGCCCGCGGCCTCGACCCGGACAGCCCCCGCCACCTGACCCGCTCGGTCGTGCTCACGGACGGCTGACCGGCCCCGGGCCGACGGTCGTCAGACGGCCGCCGGCCCGGCCGTGTCCGTGCGTACGTACGTGTACGCGGCGGTCAGGACTGGCTCAGGATTCCTCGAAGTAGGCGTCCAGGACCGCGTCCATCTCCTCCGCCCATTCCTTGAGGCGGCTCTTGGCCGGTGCGTCGACCTCGGCGGTGAACCACCGGTGGTTCGGCATGTGGACGACGACGGTGAACCGGCGTCCGAACCTGGGCAGCTTCACCTCGACCGCGGCGATCTCGTCCCAGCGGAACTCGGCCTCCTGGTCGTCCAGCTGGAAGCGGACGCCCTCGTGACCGGCGGTGATCGAGCCGCGCCGGTCGCTCACGTCGAACGCGGGCCCGTCCTTCGCCTCCTTCCGGTCCGCCGGGGGTCCGTCCGCCTCCCCGGGCCGAGCGGCGTCGGAGACCGGCTCCGCCACCGGCTGCGGCTCCGGCTCCGGCTCCGGCTCCGGCTCCACCACCGGTCCAGGATTCACCTCCGGTTGCGGGGTGGCCCCTTCCGGGCTCGATTCCGGTGTCACGGCCGGTGCGGGGACCGTGAGACCAGGGACGTACGCCGGATCTGTCCCCGCGGCGTATCCGGGCTGAGTGTTCGGATCTATGCGCTGCTCCACGGCGGGCAGTATGGCCGACGAAGCTGTGCCGGGCCAACGCCCCCGCCCCGGCCGGTCTCGCCGGGGAACGGTTTCGCCCGCTCCGCGAAGCGCTCCGTCCGTGCGACCGGGACCTGGTGGCCTCCGCGCAGCGGCGACGCGCCGAGGGTCCGCCCGGCGTATGCCGGGCGTGTCGCTGGCCAGGCCGGCGGCCTGCCGCTCCCGGGCCCTCAGGTGAGCGGGTCCGGGTCCAGCTTCAGGTCCGGCTCCGGCTCCAGGTCCAGCTCCGGCTCCGGGACCGGCTCCGGGACCGGCTCCGGCTCCGGCTCCGGGACCGAAACCGGGTCCAAGTCCAAGTCCAGGTCCAGGTCCAGGTCCAGGTCCGGGACCGGGACCGGGACCGGGACGGGGACCAGGTCCGGCTCCAGGACCGGGTCCAGGTCCGGCTCCGGCTCCGGGACCGAAACCGGGTCCAAGTCCAAGTCCAGGTCCAGGTCCAGGTCCAGGTCCGGGACCGGGACGGGGACCAGGTCCGGCTCCAGGACCGGGTCCAGGTCCGGCTCCGGCTCCAGGTCCGGGACCGGCTCCAGGTCCGGGGCCAGGTCCGGCTCCAGGTCCGGGGCCGGGGCCGGGGCCGCTCAGCGAAGGGCCCGGGTCAGCCCCAGCGCCGCGGTCCGCACCGCGGTGCCGAGCTGGGCCGGGAACCAGCGCGCGACGGGGACGGCCACCGAGACGGCGGCGACCACCGTGCCGTCGGCGGCGAAGACCGGGGACGCCACACAGTTCACCCCGGCCACGGCTTCCTGCTCCTCGTAGGCGAGTCCCGCGAGCCGGGCCTGGTCCAGCATCGCGCGCAGCCGGGCCGGATCGGTCACCGAGTGCGCGGTGAGCCGCGGCAGGGGGTCGGCGAGGAGTTCCTCGGCCGCCTCGCGCGGGGAGAACGCGAGCAGCGCCTTCCCCACCCCGGTGCAGCTCAGGGGCAGGGCGCCGCCCACCCTGGACGGCAGGGGCAGCCGCTCGTGGCCGTGGATGCGTTCGAGGTAGACCACGGACCGGTTCTCCCGGACGCCCAGGTGGACCGTCTCCCGGGTCGCCTCGTACAGGTCCTGGAGGAACGGCAGCGCCACCTCGCGCAGGTCCTGGCGGCGCGGCACCAGACCGCCGAGGTCGAAGAGCAGGCCGCCCAGCTGGTACTCCTGCCCGACCCGTTCGAGCAGCCCGAGGCGTACCAGGTCGGCGGCGAGCCGGTGCACCGTGCTCTTGGGCAGGCCGGTACCGGCCGCCAGCTCGGACAGGCGGCGGCGGCCCCCGTCGGGGCGGAAGCAGCCCAGCAGTCCCACGGCCCGCTCCAGCATGCTGCCCTGCACCGCGTCCTTGCTCGTCACCGCTCCAGCCTGACACGGAAAGGCTGGTCCGGACCCTTGTGTTCCATGTGGCGGAACACTCCTTGGACCCGGTGGGCCCAGCGTCTATACCTGCCTCATCGCACCACCCGCTTCCCCCTTCCCCCGACCCCACCCCCGTTCCGGAGGTTGTCCGCCATGAACTCCCCCGCGGTCCGCGAGGCCGCCGACCTGCTGGCCGAGGCCGCACGGACCGGCACGCCGGTTCCCCCGGTACGTGGTCTGATCCCCGCCGACGACATCAGCGCCGCCTACGCGGTGCAGCGGATCAACGTGGAACGGAGGGTGGCGGCCGGACACCGGATCGTCGGACGGAAGATCGGGCTGACCTCCCCCGCCGTCCAGGCCCAGCTGGGCGTGGACCGGCCGGACTTCGGCGCCCTGCTGTCGGACATGGCCGTACCGGACGGCGGCACCGTCCCCGCGGGCCGGCTGCTCCAGCCGAAGGTGGAGGCGGAGGTAGCGCTGGTCCTCGGCGCCGACCTCGATCTGACCGAGCCCAGCGCCGCCGACATCATCCGCGCCACCGACTTCGCCCTGCCCGCCCTGGAGATCGTCGACAGCCGCATCGCCGACTGGGACATCACCTTCGCCGACACCGTCGCCGACAACGCCTCCAGCGCGCTCTTCGTCCTCGGCACCACCCCCGTGCCCCTCACCGCCGTCGACCTGCGTGACGTCACCATGACGCTGCTGCGCGGCGGGGAGCGGGTCTCCACCGGCACCGGTGCCGACTGCCTCGACGGCCCCCTCAACGCCGCGGTGTGGCTGGCCGGTGCGCTGGCCGGGATGGGGGACTCGCTCAAGGCGGGCGACATCATCCTCACCGGCGCCCTGGGGCCGATGGTCCCGGCCGTGCCCGGGAACCGGTTCGAAGCCCACATCCGCGGACTCGGTTCCGTCCGCGTCCGTTTCGCCCCCGAAGGAGCCGCCCAGTGACCACCAAGGTCGCCGTCATCGGCTCCGGCAACATCGGCACCGACCTCATGATCAAGGTGCTGCGGCTGTCGGAGACCCTGGAGATCGTCGCCATGGCCGGGATCGACCCGGCGTCGGACGGTCTCGCCCGTGCCCGCCGTCTGAAGGTCGCCACCACCCACGAGGGGATCGACGGGCTCGTGAGGATGCCCGAGTTCGCGGAGGTCTCGATCGTCTTCGACGCGACCTCCGCCGGGGCCCACCGGCGCCACGAGGAAGTCCTGCGCCCGCTGGGCCGCACCCTGATCGACCTCACCCCGGCGGCCGTCGGCCCGTACGTGGTGCCCACGGTCAACGGTGCCGAACACCTCGCCGCGCCCAACGTCAACATGGTCACCTGCGGCGGCCAGGCCACCATTCCGGTGGTCGCCGCCGTCAGCTCGGTCACCCCGGTCCACTACGGGGAGATCGTCGCCTCGATCTCGTCGCGCTCCGCGGGCCCCGGCACGCGCGCCAACATCGACGAGTTCACCGAGACCACCTCCGCCGCCATCGAGAAGGTCGGCGGCGCGGCGCGCGGCAAGGCCATCATCGTCCTCAACCCCGCCGAGCCCCCGCTGATCATGCGGGACACGGTCTACTGCCTGGTCTCCGACTGCGACACCGGCAAGGTGCGCGAGGCGGTGCTCGCCATGGAGGGCGCCGTGAAGGAGTACGTGCCCGGATACCGGCTCAAGCAGGACGTCCAGTTCGACCGCGTTCCGGCCGACGACCCGCAGCGCGGCCTCCTCCCGGAGGGCGAGCGCGACGGCACGGCCTGGAAGGTCTCCGTCTTCCTGGAGGTCGAGGGCGCGGCGCACTACCTTCCCGCCTACGCGGGCAACCTCGACATCATGACCTCCGCCGCCCTGCGCACCGCCGAGCGCATCGCGGCCCACCACCAGCAGGAGGTGCCGACCGCATGACCAGCGAGCTCTACATCCAGGACGTGACCCTGCGGGACGGCATGCACGCCGTCCGGCACCGCTACACCGTCGAGCAGGCCCGCTCCATCGCCGCGGCGCTGGACACGGCGGGCGTCGCCGCGATCGAGATCGCGCACGGCGACGGGCTGTCCGGCTCCTCCCTCACCTACGGGGTCGGCGCGCACACCGACTGGGAGTGGATCGAGGCCGTCACCGACGCCGCCCGGCGGGCCATCCCCACCACCCTGCTCCTGCCCGGCATCGGCACGGTCCACGACCTCAAGCAGGCGCACCGGCTCGGCATCCGCTCCGTGCGGATCGCGACCCACTGCACCGAGGCCGACATCTCCGCCCAGCACATCACGGCCGCCCGTGAACTCGGCATGGACGTCGCCGGGTTCCTGATGATGTCCCACATGGCCGAGCCCGCCGAACTCGCCCGCCAGGCCCAGCTGATGGAGTCCTACGGCGCCACGTGCGTGTACGTCACCGACTCCGGCGGCCGCCTGACCATGGACGATGTCCGCGCACGGTTCCGCGCCTACCGCGAGGTCCTCGCCCCCGAGACGCAGATGGGCATCCACGCCCACCACAACCTCGCCCTCGGCGTCGCGAACAGCGTCGTCGCCGTGGAGAGCGGGGCCGTCCGGGTCGACGCGTCCCTCGCCGGGCAGGGCGCGGGCGCGGGGAACTGCCCGCTGGAGGCGTTCGTCGCCGTGGCGGACATCCAGGGCTGGAAGCACGGCTGTGATCTGTTCCCGCTGATGGACGCCGCCGACGACCTCGTCCGCCCGCTTCAGGACCGCGAGGTGCGGGTCGACCGCGAGACGCTCACCCTCGGCTACGCGGGCGTGTACTCCAGCTTCCTGCGGCACGCCGAGATCGCGGCCGGGCGGTACGGTCTCGACACCCGCTCGATCCTCGTGGAGGTGGGGCGCCGCAAGATGGTCGGCGGCCAGGAGGACATGATCACGGACATCGCCCTGGACCTCGCCCGGCGATCCGCTCCCGCTTCCTGACCGGCACCTCCGACCGGTTCCCCCGCCGGGCAGCGGCCTGGCGGGGGGCTCGTCACGACACCGCGCCCCGCGCCGCCAGGAGTTCGCTCACCTGGTCCAGCGGGAGCGCCGGTACGTGGTGTCCGGCCCGTCCCGTCATCGGCCGGGCACCGGTCAGCACGTTGAGCACCGCCTCCTCCACCGACTCCACCACCGCCTCGTAGAACGGGTCCATCCGGCCCCAGGGCACGAAGCGCATCGACTCGTACGGGGCGCTGCCGTCGCCCTCGGGGAACGTGCTGGTCAGGGCGGACGGGTTGGCGGTGGAGAAGGCCAGGAACAGGTCCCCGGAGAAGTGGCTTCCGGTGGTGCCGGTGCGGGCGAGGCCCAGCGTCACCCGGCGGGCCAGCGCCTTGCACTGCCCCGGCAGCAGCGGGGCGTCGGTCGCCACCACCACGATCACCGATCCGGCGCCGGGCGGCACCGGCCGCTCCTCCCCGGCGGCTGCCGGGGCCGGTGCGGCCGGGGCGGGCAGTTCGCGCCCCACCGGCACCCCGGCCACCACCAGTTCGCGCCGGGCTCCGAAGTTGGCCTGGACGAAGGCGCCGACCGTGTACCGGTCCTCGCCGTACTCCACCACGCGCGAGGCGGTGCCCGAGCCGCCCTTGAAGCCGTAGCAGCGCATGCCCGTGCCGCCGCCCACGCACCCTTCCTCGACCGGACCGGAGACCGCCGCCTCGATGGCCTCGGCCGCGTGCCGCCCCTCCACGGCCCGGCCGTGGATGTCGTTGAGGTGGCCGTCCCAGGTCTCCGTGACGACCGGCAGCAGCCATTCCGGGGCCATGCTCGCGCAGTTGGCGCGCACCCACTCGACGACGCCCCGGTGCACCGGGCCGACCGCGTAGGTGTGGGTGATGAGCACCGGGACGGCGAGCGAACCGCTCTCCTCGATCCACGCGGTGCCGGTCATCTCGCCGTTGCCGTTGAACGAGTGCCAGCCGGCCGCGCAGGGGGTGCCGACGCCGCCCCGGCCGCGCGGCAGCAGCGCGGTCACCCCGGTGCGTACGTCGTCGCCCTCCACCAGGGTGACGTATCCGACCTCGACGCCGGGTACGTCGGTGATCGCGTTCCACGGCCCCGGCCGGCCGGTCAGCGGGATGCCCAACTCGCGTGCGCGCACCCGCTCTTCGTTACGGTGATCGTCGCTCATGCGGTCAGAGCGTACGGGAACCCCCGTGCACCGGGTTCCCGACGACGACGGCGGTCAGCAGCAGACCCTGTTCGCTGAGCCAGCGGCCGTGCAGGCGCGGGGGCACCGTCGAGCCCGGCGGGCCGTCCGCCGTCCCCAGGTCCTCGGCGAGGAGCTGGGCCGTGAAGCTGCCGTCCGGGCGGAGTTCGATGTCGGCCTCCTCGAACCCCAGCCAGCGGCGGGTGAGCGGGAACCACGCCTTGTAGACGGCCTCCTTCGCGCAGAACAGCAGCCGGTCCCAGTGGACGCCGGGGTGCTCCAGGTCCAGCACGCGTCCGCGCCACTGCTCCGCCGCCAGTGCGATGCTCTGGTGCACGTCGCCGGGGAGCCGCGCGTTCTCCTCGGCGTCGATGCCGATGCTCAGCACCTGCGCCCGCCGGGCCACGGAGGCGGCACGGTACCCGGTGCAGTGGGTGAGGCTGCCGACCGTCTCCGCGGGCCAGACCGGGGAGCCCCGCTCGCCCTTGAGGATCGGTACGGGGCCGATGCCCAGCGAGCCCAGCGCCTGGCGGGCGCAGTGCCGGGCAGTGGTGAACTCCTTGCGCCGCTTCTCCACGAAGCCGCGGGTCAGCGCCTCTTCCTCGGGCAGGAGCACGGCGTCGGGAAGGTCGGAGAACGCTTCTGCCACCGCTGCCCCGGACGGCAGGATTTTCTCGATCATGGTCTCCCTCACCGGCTGGACTGCCCCATCCTGCCTGGTATCCCGGGCACTCCCAACCGGTGAGCGGCACGAAGACCGAACTTATCGGTGTTGCGTCGGCCACAGCGCACCTCAGCCGACCGTCACGGCCTCCCCCTCGTCCCGGGAACCGGCCACCGGCCGGGGCCAGTTGACGCGGGTGGCGCACAGGGAGACCAGGACCGCCGAGACGGCCACCGCGCCCATCCCCCAGACCAGACCGCTGCCTTCGGCGATGAACCCGATCACCGCCGGACCGGCCAGCAGCCCCGTCGTCCCCATGGCCGCGACCAGGGCCAGCGCGTCCGTGCCCCGGCCCGCCGCCGCCACGTAGACGCACGGTGTCACCGCCGCGACGCCCAGCCCGACGCAGGCGAACCCGAGCAGTGCCGGTACGACGCCCCCGGCCAGCAGGGCGAGCGCGAGGCCCGTACCGGCCACCACACTGCCGACGCGGACGATGAGCCCGTCGCCCCAGCGGCTGCGCCAGCCGTCGGCGAAGAGCCGGGCCACCACCATCATCACCGAGACCACCGCGATGCCCAGCGGGGCCACCCCCGAGCCGGCCCCGGCGACGTCCTTCATGTAGAGCGCGGACCAGTCGTTCATGGCGCCCTCGGTGATCGTGCCGAACACCATCGCCAGGCCCATCCAGACCGTCACCCGGGACGGCAGGCTGAGCTTGCGGCGGCTCTTCTCCGGAGCCGGAGCCGCGTCCGCGGCCGTCTCCGGGGCGGGGTCCGCGGTCGCCGGGACCGGGGCGGAGTCCTCCGTCAGCAGGCCCGAGCGGGTCAGCGCGACCAGCAGGAGCAGCAGGGCGGCGGCCACGCCGAAGTGGGTCGCGAGGTCCGTGGTCAGGAGGTTCACCCCGGACGCGAGGAGCGCGGCGAAGAGCGATCCGGCGCTGAACGTGGCGTGCAGCCTGGCCATCGCGGTCCGCTCGTAGGCGGCTTCGAGCGCGGCCCCCTGGGCGTTCATCGCGACGTTCAGGGCGCCCACGGCGACCCCGTCGCAGGCGACGACGAGCAGGGCGACCGGGTAGTTGGGTGCCACCGACAGGGCGAGCAGCACCAGGCTCAGGCAGACCGCGGACGCCACCGCGAGGCGCCGCGAGCCCAGCCGCCTCATCAGCACCGCCACGAGCGGGAACGAGACGGCCGCGCCCGCCCCGCAGGCCATCAGCAGCAGTCCCAGCTCCGCCTCGCTCAGGTCGAGCCGCGTCTTCAGCGCGGGCAGCCGCGAGGCCCAGGTGGCGTACTGGAAGCCGAGGAAGCAGAACAGCGCCGCGATCGAGAGCAGCGGCCGTCGGAAGGGGTCACGCACGCCAGACACAGGTAATCAGCCCACTTCGTCTTTCATCGGTGCCTGATGCGACGGCGCATCGGCGAGGTCGGTTCGGCCGCCGCGGACATCCGGCACTGCCAGGGACATGTACACCGCGTCGGCGCCGTACCCGGCCGGGGGTGTGACGTCCCGGTGGGGACGGAATCCGCTCGCCGCCCAGAAGGTGTCGCTGCCGCCGACGGCGACCAGCGAGACCGTCCCGTAGCCCTTCGTGCCCGCGACCGCGACGAGGCGGCCCAGCAGGACCCTGCCCAGTCCCCGGCCGCGGAGGTCCTCGGCGATGACCAGGTCGTGCAGGTGGAGGTTGCGGGAGTGGAAGACGACGTCCTCGGTCCGGTCGAGGTCCGGGTACGCGAACATCGGGTAGGGCAGGGCCAGCAGGTAGCCCGCGGTGCGGCTGCCGTGGTCCAGGACGAAGCAGGTGGCCGGTGAGGCCGCCGCCCGGGACTCCAGCGCCGCCCGCCCCTCCGACAGCCCGGCGGCGCCGTACGCGGCGGCCTCCAGCGCCACCACGGCGTCCCAGTCGCCTCCGCGGACGGCTCGTACGGTTACGCGCACGTCGTGACCTCTCTGTTCATCTCTGCTCGTGGTCCACGCACAGGTACGGAAGCGGGTCGAAGCCGTTGAACCCCTGCGTCATGTAGCCGGTGGCGTAGGCGCCGCTGGAGAGGATCCAGACGGGGTCGCCGGACGCGGCGGTGCCGGGCACCTCGACCCTGTTGTGCTCGTGGGCGTAGGCGTCGTCGCTGTCGCAGGTGGGGCCCGCGATCACGGCCGGGACCGCGTCCGCGCCGGGGCGGGCGGGGAAGTGCAGCCGGTACTGCAGCTGGTCCATCTCGTACAGGCCGTTGAACTTCCCGCAGCTGAGGTAGAGCCAGTGGTCGCGTGCGCCCTCGCGGTGGCGGCGGGTGGAGAGCCGGGAGACGTGGGCCCGGATCGCGCCGTGGTCGGCGACGAGATGGCGCCCTGGTTCCATGACGAAGTCCAGCGGGACCTCCGAGACGGCCGTCAGGTGCTGCATGCCCTCCCTGATCACCGCGAAGATCTTGTCCATCGGCGGGTCCAGGACGCCGCCCCGGCTGTCGAGGTAGCCGAGGGCGGGCAGGCCGCCGCCGAGGTTGACGCGGTCCGGGTGGATGCCGCGCCGGTTGAGGGCCGCGAGCACGTCGGCGAGGCGGTCGGTGGCGTCCCGCCAGGCGTCGGCGGTCATCTGCTGGGAGCCGACGTGCACGGAGAGGCCGGACGGGGTCAGCCCGGCCTGCCGGGCCGCCTCCATGACGTGCACCGCGTCGCTCCCGGAGCAGCCGAACTTCCGGCTGAGCCCCCACAGCGCGCCCTCGCCGCTGGTGGCCAGCCTGCAGAAGACCCGGGCCCCGGGGGCGTGCACCGCGATCGCGGCCACGTCCTCCGGGCTGTCGGTCGCGAAGTCCCGTACGCCCAGGCGGTGGGCGGCGGCGATGTGCTCGTCGGACTTGATGGTGTTGCCGTAGTGGACGCGGTCGACGGGCACTCCGGTACGCAGGGCCTGGGCGATCTCGTTGGGGCTCGCGGCGTCGAAGCCCGAGCCCTTCGCCGCCAGCCGGCCAAGGACCTCGTCCACCGGGCACGCCTTCATCGCGAAGCGGACGGCGATGCCGGGCAGTTCCCGCAGCAGCGTGTCGTACTGCGCCTCGATGCCCGCGAGGTCGAAGACGATCCGGTCGCCCCCGGCGGCCTCCAGCGCGGTGCGCAGATGTGCGCTCAGGCGTGTCACGACCCGTGCCCGCCCGGTACCGCGCCGGTGGCCGTGCCCGTGCCGCGCAGGCCGGTGGTGCGGCTCGCCGCCATCAGCGGCTGCCAGACCTCGGTCAGCAGCGCGAAGTCCTCGATGTCGGCCTGGGCCTCTTCGAGCAGGCGGGGCCCGCGCGCCGCGAGGATGTCCGCGAAGTCGGCGTAACGGCCCCCCAGCCGGCGGTAGGAGCGGCCCAGTACGTCGAGCCGGTGCGCGTTCTCCGCGCGGTCGGCCCCGGCGCTCCACCGGGCCAGCCCGGCCACCGCCTCCGGCCTGACCCGGAACGTGTCGTCGAGCAGCGAGGCGCCCGCCGCGGCCATCCGGTCGTAGATGAGGTTGAAGTACAGCATCGACAGGAAGAACTTCGTCAGCCGCAGCTGGTAGGCCGTGAACCCGGCGTCGGTGCGGCGTTCGGGCGTGTAGTAGTTGACGATGTTGCGGTTGTGCAGGACGCCGGGCAGGCCACCGTCGTGCACCAGGTGCATGAGGAAGTAGTCACTGCCGATGGTGTCGGTCGCGGGCGGCAGCGGCACCCGCTCGTACACCTGGTCCAGGAAGCTGATGTTGCACATGTCCACGCGCATCGGGTCGACATGGGTCAGCACCGTGTGGTCCCCGGAGAACGGCTCGGTGCCCGCGCCCCGGAACGACTCGCCGACCAGTTCCCGCTTCCGCTCCTCGGGCCAGTCGCGGGGGGCCCACAGGCTGACCACGTCGTAGTAGACCTCGGGGTCCGTGCGGAGGATCTCGCCGATGTCCACCGACAGCTCGCCCACGAAGGAACCGCCCGCCATCACCACGGGCTTGGCCGCGTCCCCGGCGCCGAGCAGGTTCTCGTCCACCCCGGCCGCCGCCTCGGCCGCGGTCCTGCCCAGCGAGGCCAGCTCGTGGTGGACCGGGAAGACGGTCTCGCCGTCGAGGACCTGGTACCGGCTGTCGGAGTCGCGGCGGTGCACCGACCGGCAGCCGAGCGCGGCGGCGATCAGGAACGCCCGGTTGGTGCAGGCGCCGTAGGACACCCCGGCCGGGAGCATGAGATCGAGCACCAGGTCCGGCTTGAGGACCCCGGAAGCGAGGATCACCCGGCGCAGGAAGTCCCGTTGCCGGTCTTCGTCGAGGTGGTGCACGACCACGTTGTGGTGCCGTCCGGCGGCCTCGGCGGCCCGCGCGTGCCCGGCGAGGACCGGCCCCGTGGTGGAGTCCAGGATCAGCAGGTGCACCTCGGCGCCGAAGCGGTCGGCCGCGTACGCGGCCTCCTCGCCCATGGTGGCGATCGTGTCGGCGCAGGCCCTGTTGGTGGGCAGGGTCAGACAGACGCGGCGCATACCGGCTCTCCCGTCGGCTGCTCGGAGCGGGGCTGGGAATCGGGCTCGGAACGGGGCTCGCGCCAGGACCTCAGGCCCAGCAGCCGTTCCCCGAGGCCGTTCAGCACGGCGGTGCCGTAGCGCAGGGATTCGTGCTTGGTGAGGTCGCCCACCAGCGTCTTGTTCCAGTCCGGTGTGCTCAGGCTGCGCCAGGACTCGATCCGCGAGCGGCGCAGTTCCTCGTGCGACTCCAGCGCGGGCATCATCGAGAGGTACTGCACCGCGCGGACCCCGTCCCGCGAGGTGTTGCGCGCGACGCCGTGCGCGAGCAGGCCGTTCCAGATCAGCAGGTCCCCGGCCCGGAGTTCGGGCCTGACCACGGGGAATTCCTCCCGGTCGGCGTCCGGCCGGATCGGGTCGCGGTCCGCGGGCTGGCCCGCCTTCCACGGCTCGAAGCGCCGGAACAGCTCGGGCGAGCACTGGAAGCCGCCCAGCTCGGGCCGGGTGTCGTGGAGCGCGATGATCCCCTGGACGCGCTGCGGCAGCATCCCGAGCGAGGTGTCGACGTCCCAGTGCAGCTCGATGTCGAAGCCCTTGTCCGTGGGCGCGATGAGCGCGCGGTCACGGTTCTTGACGTTGGGCGGGTTGAGGTTGAGGCGGTCCAGGGTCACCCACAGCTCTTCGCAGTCCCATACGTCGACGAAGGCGTCGTAGACCCGCTGCGCCTGCCGGCTGTCCCAGATGAGCTGGTGGTGGTACGCCTCGACGAAGCCGTAGACGTGCAGCTCCCGGTCCAGGTCGTCGCGGAACGGCCGGTCCTCGTACCAGGTGTCGGGGCGGGCCGGGTCGAGCCCCTGGAAGTCCCAGGTGAAGTCGAGCAGCCGGCGGGCGGCCCCGGCGGGTATCGCCTCTCTGACGATGACGTAGCCGTAGGTCTGCCAGAACGCGAAGTCCTCCTCGGACAGCACCCGCAGTCCGTGCGTCTTGCGGATCTCCCGCAGCGGCGTCTGCGCCAGGTACGCCTCACCGTCCGAGCTGAAGTACGGGCGGCCGGAGGGGGCTCGGTGGAGATACGGGTCGGGCGTCGGCAATGCAATCACTCCAGGATCGACGTCTTCGTGGGCACCGGGGAACGACCGTGGGCACACCCGTCCTCGTCGACGACGGCCTCGGTTGCGTGGGAGTGCTTCAAGTCCGGGCGGAAGCCGTGGCTCGGCTTCTGGCGCCTCTCGGTCTCTCGGCTGACGGCCGGCTCGCCGCCGGTCTCACGGCTCCGGCGTGGTGCCGGCCTCCGGCCGGGCCGCTCCGCGCCTCGACTCTGCTGGACGGTCCGGGGGCGGACAAGCTTTTCGGTATCAGCCGAATCGCCCCGACCGCAGGTGGGAGGCGCCGCCGCGCACCCGCCGCGGTGATCATTTGTTGGTCAGGCACTGGGTCAGTTCCAGGCCCGAGCGGTTGAGTTCGTACAGGACCCGGGTGCCCGCCCGGTGGCGTTGCACCACGCCCGCCGAGACCAGGGCCGAGAGGTGCTGGGAGACCGTGCTGGCGGCCAGTCCGAGCTGGTCGGCGAGGGCGGAGGTGGTGGTCGGCGCGGCCAGCTGGCGTACGACCGAGGCGCGTCCCCGGCCCAGCAGGATGGCCAGCCGGTCCTCGCGCGAGGGCCGCCCGCCGCCGCCCCGCTCCGGCTGGGTGTGCAGCAGCCCGGCCCCGCGTGCCGGGAAGGAGACCACGGTCCGGCCCCCGGCCACCGACCACCAGCAGGTGCCGTCGGCGAACATCATCGGCACGGCGGTCACCCGGTCCGCGCCCTCGGTGCGCTCGTACGGGACGCGCAGGTCGCGCAGCAGTTCCGCGCCGCCCCCCATCGCCAGGGTGCGGGAGCGGAAGAGGATCTCCTCCTCCAGCGAGCGCGCCATCCCGGCGGCGCGCGGCTCGATCGCGGCCCTCCAGAAGCGGGACAGCTCCACGGCCAGTAAGCCGAGTTGTGCTCCGGGGTCGCGGACCAGGGCCGCGATCAGCGGATCGGCGAAGCCCTGCGGGTACTCCCGGGCCAGCTCGTCGCGGACGAGACCGGCCGACACCCGGGTCATGCCGTCGAGTTCGGCGGCGAAGCCCTTGGCGCGGGAGGTGGCGCCCGCGGTCAGGAACGACGGGACGCGCCCCCTCTGCCGCGCGAGGAACACCACCGACCTCAGCCGCGGTGTGAGCAGCCGGTGCGCCTCACGGGCCCAGGCGGCGTGCGGCCAGGGGACGTCGGGGCCGTACCGGACCAGCAGGGCGGCGGCGCCGAACGCCTGCCACGACTCGCACAGCGCCAGTCGCACATCGGAAGGGTGGCGCCGCATCAGCCCGCCCTACCGACGGCCGGGCGCACCAGGGCCGTCACGGGTCTGGCTCTCAGACACCCCAACTCTCTTGATCTGAACCGGAGTTCACCGGACGAGACGAGCACATCCACGGCAGAAGCATGCGACGGCTTGAACATGAACCCCGCCCATTCCTTGTGGTCCAGACCAATGCTGCTTGAGCTTTCGACACCCGTCCGGCAGCTGTCAAGGAGCTCGTGAGCCAGGTCACACCACCATCACGTACGGCAGGGTAACTCGCACACACCGTGGGTCATTAGCGTCAGGGGCATGCCAATGAAAGGGCGGCGAGAAAGCCTGCGCGAACCCCGCGAAACACGCCCCTGCCAGGCCATTCGTCAAGGGGAATGTGTGAGTCCGACGGCGTCCCTTCACCTGTCCGCAACCCGGGTACGGTACGTCCGCGTCAGGCGCGGGCACCCGTCGGCGCGCCGCGCAGCGCGGCGTCGACGGCCTCCAGGACCTCGACGGGACGCAGCAGGTCCGCGTAGCCGATCGGCGGCCGTCCGGTGCGCACCATCGTCAGGAACGCTTCGAGGCCGGGTACGCAGTAGTCGGCGCCCGGCACGAGGGTCCGCCCGGCCATGCCCTCCCGGGTGAACACCATGGCGTGGAACGGGATCTGCTCCGTGCTGCCGGGCCGGACGAGGTTCACGACCACCCGGGTGGGGCCCGCGGTGAACGAGGCGACGGCCGTGGAGCCGGTGAGGTCGGTGCGCACGGCCGAGAGGGCGCCCGGGGCGAGCCGGAGCGCGATGTCGACCGCGTGGATGCCGTAGAAGAAGATCCCGCCGTGGTCGCCGTCCGGGTCGGCGGGCCCGGAGACGACGACCAGCTCAGGTGTCCCCGCACGGGCCGCCAGCTCCTCGGTGCCGGGGAGCCAGCGCAGCGCCGAGGAGGAGGTGAGCGGGGCGTCGTGGGCGCGGGCGGCGTCGATCAGGGCGCGGGCGTCCTCGCTGGTGCGGGCGAGCGGCTTGTCGACGAAGACCGGGAGGCCCGCGGTCAGGAAGGGCATCGCCTGGTCCCGGTGGCGGGCGCCGTCCCGGTCCGCGACGACGACGGCGTCGACCAGGCCCAGCAGGTCGGCGGGTGCCTCGACGACCCGCGCGATGTCCCCGGTGGCCGCCAGGGCGTCGTTGCGCGGGCCGCGCCCCCCGCTGAGGGCCACCACCCGCGCGTCACCCCCGGCCGCGTCGCTGTTGAGGTGACGGACGATCTGGTCGACGTGACTGTTGTCGGTGCCGACGATCCCGATGCGCATCCGGAGAGCTTCCCTTCGAGCCGGTGGGCCTGCGGAGGCACCCCCGGGGGCCCCGCGCCGCTGCCGCCGATCTTCGCACGGCCGCGACGCGGGGCCCGGAGCCCTGCGGGTGCCGGGTCAGACGAGCGCCTCCCAGTCGATCAGGCCCTCCGCGAGATCGCGCACGGCGGCGAGCAGGCCCAGCCGGTTCGCCCGCACCCGCGGGTCGTCGGCCATCACCAGGACGTCGTCGAAGAAGGTGTTGACCGCGGCGACCAGTTCGCCCGTCTCCGCGCTGAAGCGCACCAGCGAGCTCTCCCCGGCGAGAACGGCGCGGCTCTTGCTGAGCGCGTCGTGCAGGCCCTGCTCGGCACCCTCCCAGAACAGCGTCCGGTCGTAGCCCGCCGTGACGTCGGCCGGGACGATGCGCCGGATGCGCTGGAAGGCGGCCAGCACGGTGGCGAACCGCTCGTCGCCGCGCAGGCTCTCCAGCTCCTCCAGGGTGCGCGCGGCCATCAGCGGCGCGTCGGCCCGTACCAGCACGGCCCGTACGTCCACGGTGGCGTGGCCCGTCTCGATCAGCTGCTGCTCGAAGCGGCGCACCACGAACTGCTGGGTGCCGTCCACCGTCTCCGCGGACACCGGGACGGCCTGGTGCTCGGCGGCGATCGCCAGGCCCTGGCGGACGGTGAGAGCGGCCAGGTCGCCCCGGCTGAGCAGGATGTTGACCACACCGAGCGCGGAGCGGCGCAGCCCGAACGGGTCGGAGCTGCCCGAGGGTTCCGCGCCGATCGCGAAGAGGCCGGCCAGCAGGTCGAAGCGGTCCGCCAGCGCCAGCAGGGCGCCCGGCAGCGTGCCGGGCAGCAGGTCACCGGCGGAGCGGGGCAGTTCGTTCTCGAAGAGCGCCTGGGCCACCGCCTCGCCCTCCCCCGCACGGTAGGCGTACTCCCGGGCCATGACGCCCGCCAGGCTGGACAGTTCGGTGACCATCTGCGAGCCGAGGTCGAACTTGGTGAGGGCGGCGGCGCGCTCCAGCGTCTCGCGGTCGGTGCCGGAGATCCCGATGCTCTCGCCCAGCCTGAGGGCCACGGCCGAGATGCGGTCGGCGCGGTCCGCCATGGAGCCGAGCCGCTCCTCGAAGGTGAGGAGGCGGATCTTCTCCTTCATGTCGGTCAGCGGGGTCTCCAGGTCCGCCTTCCAGAAGAAGGAGGCGTCCTCGTACCGGGCGCGGAGCACGGCCTCGTTGCCGCGACGGACCACGTCGTGGTCGCAGCGGCCGTTGGCGACGGCGACGAAGTACGGCAGCATCTCGCCGCGCGCGTCCACCACCGGCAGGTAGCGCTGGTGCTTGCGCATGACCGTGACGAGGATGTCGGCGGGCAGCGAGAGGTACTTGGCGTCGAAACCGCCGAGGATCGGGGTCGGCGCCTCGACGAGGTTGGTGATCTCGTCGATGAGTCCGGTGTGCCGCTCCGTGTCGATGTACCCGCCGACCTCGGCGGCGAGCCGGACCGCCCCGTCCACCACGAGCCGTCGGCGCTCGTCGGCGTCGGCGAGGATGTCGTGCCGCTCCAGGAAGGAGACGTACCCGTCGGCCGTCGGCACCTCCACCACCGGCCGGACCGCGTCGCGGTGCACCTGCGTCGTACGCCCGGACTCCAGCGTGGACACGGCGAAGGGGACGACCCGGTCACCGAGGAGTGCCATGATCCAGCGGATCGGGCGGGTGAACGCGAGCTTCGGGACGTTCCACCGCATGTTCTTCTCGGCGCGCAGCCCGGTCACGATCTCCGGGAGGAGGGCGGACAGCACCTCCTCGGCCGGACGCCCGGCCACCTGGCGGGTGAGCGCGACGTGCTCGTTGGCGCCGAAGGTGACCCTGCTCAGCTCGGCGGGGTCGGCCCCGTTGCTCCGGGCGAAGCCCAGGACCGCCTTGGTGGGGTTGCCCTCGGCGTCGAAGGCCGCGGAGAGCTTCGGCCCGCGCACGGTCCGCTCGTAGTCCGGCTCGCGGGGCTCCACCCCGTCGACGACGGCCACGACACGGCGCGGGCTCGCGAGGACACGGATGTCACCGTGGCCGAGCCGGGTGGCGGCCAGCTTCTCCGTCAGCGCCTCGCGCACCGCCCGCGAGGTCCGGGTGACCTCGGCCGGGGGCATCTCCTCGACGCCGATCTCCATCACCAGCGTGGCCGGACCCGCCTCGACGGGCGCGGCGGGCTCGACGGGCTCGGGGACCTCGGCGGGCTCACTCGGGGCGGCGGACTCCGCGGGCTCGGCCGGAGCGGCTGGTTCCGCCTCCGCGGGGGCCTGCTCCGGCTCCTGCCGCTGCTCCGGCTGCCGCTGCTCCTGCGGAGCGGCGGACTCCATGGCGACGTCCCGGCGCGCGGCGGCCGAGGCCTTCAGCGCGGCGGCGGTCCCCGGGACGGTACCCAGCGGGAAGCCCAGCTCCTCACGGCGGGAGACCCACAGCGCGGCCACCTCGTGGGCCAGCCCGCGCATCCGGGCGAAGGAACGCGCCCGCTCGGTGGTGGAGATGGCACCCCGCGCGTCGAGCACGTTGAAGGTGTGCGAGCACTTGAGCACGTACGAGTACGCGGGCACCGGCAGCCGTGCGTCGAGCAGGCGGCGCGCCTCTCCCGCGTACGCCTCGAAGAGGGTGCGCTGGGTGTCCAGGTCGGCCTCGTCGAGGTAGTAGCGGCTCATCTCGTACTCGGCCTGGCCGAAGGCCTCGCCGTAGGTGACGCCGGGCGCGTACTGGAGGTCCTTGAAGTGCTTGACGTCCTGGAGCGCCATCAGGATGCGCTCGATGCCGTAGGTGATCTCCACCGACACCGGGTCCAGGGTGATGCCGCCCGCCTGCTGGAAGTAGGTGAACTGGGTGATCTCCAGCCCGTCCAGCCACACCTCCCAGCCCAGGCCCCAGGCGCCGAGCGCCGGGGAGGCCCAGTTGTCCTCGACGAAGCGGATGTCGTGCGCGTCGGTGTCGATGCCGAGGGCGCGGAGGCTGCCGAGGAAGAGTTCCTGGGCGTTGCCGGGCTCCGGCTTCAGGATGACCTGGTACTGGGTGTGCGTCTGGAGGCGGTTGGGGTTCTCGCCGTACCGCGAGTCGTCGGGCCGGACGCTCGGCTCCACGTACGCCACGCGCCAGGGCTCCGGACCCTGGACGCGCAGGAACGTGGAGGGGTTGAGCGTTCCCGCGCCGACCTCAGTGTTCATGGGCTGAACGTTCAGACACCCGTGACCGGTCCAGTACGTGTTCAGTACCTGGAGAGCTTCTTGCATCGTCAACACTGAGATCATTCCTTCACGGCGGCGCGGACTTTCGGAGCACCTCCCAGCCGGAGCACAGGAGACCCTGGGTCCGGCGAGTCTACCGAGCAGGAGGACGCCCCCCAGCCGCACGAAGGCACGGTCAGCGCAGCGTGACCTCGCACCAGACGGTCTTGGTGTACGGGTCGCCGCCGGTGGCCCCCCAGCGGCTCGACAGGGCTTCGACCAGCAGCAGGCCCCGCCCTCCGTCCCCCTCCGCGGACGGCGGCGGAATCGCGCCGGGGACGGGCAGGGGGCGGCCGGGGCTCGCGTCCGTGACCTCGACGAGCAGCTCCGGATCTCCAGCCTGGAGAGTGAGCCTCAGCCGGAAGTCGCGGCCCGGCACCCGTCCGTGCCGCACCGCGTTCGTGGCGAGTTCGGCCACCAGGAGCGTCGCCGTCCGGTTCGCCTCGCTCCCGTGCGGCCAGCCCCAGCGATGCAGTTCCTCCGCCGCGAGACGGCGGGCGAGACGGGCACCACGCGGAGTGGCCGACAGCAGGATGCCGAAGTGACGGGCGGCTGCGGTGGGTTGCCCGGGGCCGGGAGCGGGACGGAGCGCCGCGGTGGGGGGAGTTTCGCGATTCATGTCACTCAGCGTGGCTACCCGACCCTACGCTGACCAGTAACGACACCGGTACGTGACGTGACTGTCCGGGTCTTGTCCGGGTCTGTCCGGGCCGCGTGGCGTTACCCGGTTCTCCGCCGAGGAGTTGAGCATGCACGGAACGGACGTGGAGGTGCGCGAACGTGAGTCTGACGGGGCATTCGGTACAGGTGGGCGACGGGATGGAGCCGTACGACGGGGCCGATGAGGAGTCGGCGGCCGTCCTGCGGATGATCGGCCGGACCATCAAACTCTGGCGCGACCGGCTGGACATGACCCAGGCCGAGCTGGGCGCGGCCATCGGCTACAGCGAGGAGCAGGTCTCCTCGGTGGAACGGGGACGGCGCGCGCCGAGCGCGACGTTCCTGGAGAAGGCGGACGAGGTACTCGGGGCGGGCGGCATGATCGCCTGCCTGCGCAAGGAGGCGGAGGAGGCCCGGTTCCCGAAGAAGGTACGGGACCTGGCGAAACTGGAGAACCAGGCGATCGAGATCTGCGCCTACGCCAACTCCGTCGTTCATGGCCTGCTCCAGACACCGGACTACGCACGGGAGCTGTATGAGATGCGGCGTCCGGCCTTCAGCGAGGAGGAGGTCGAACGACTCGTCGCGGCACGGCTGGCGCGTCAGGAAGTCTTCGATCAGCAGCCCTCCAGGGTCTTCACTTTCGTCCAGGAAGAGGTGACGCTGAGGCGCCCGCTCGGAGGCAGAATGGTGATGCGGAAGCAACTCGAACACCTGCTGGAACTCGGCCGTCGGCGGGACGTGGAGATTCAGGTGATGCCCACGAACCGCGAGGAACACGGCGGTCTCGCGGGGCCGTTTCAACTGCTGCGGCTGGAAAAGGGGGAGACCGTGGGACACAACGAGGCCCATCTCAGCAGCCGGCTGTTCTCACATCCCAAGGAGGTCCAGCTACTTGAGATCCACTATGGCATCATCCGGGCCCAGGCCCTCACCCCTCGCGAGTCGCTGGCCTTCATCGAGAAAGTGCTGGGAGAGACGTAATGACCAACCCTTCGACAGGGAACAGTCCCGTATTGAAGTGGTTCAAGAGCAGCTACAGCACGAATGAGGGCCCGGAGTGCGTGGAGGTCGCCGTCGCCCCCGAGACCGTCCGCGTACGCGACTCGAAGCAGACCCACGGCCCGCAGCTCGCCTTCGGACCGCAGCAGTGGAACGCCTTCGTCACATAC